>JANOQR010000297.1:0-4558 GCA_031414935.1 Luteolibacter sp. | reverse complement strand
TCTCGAAGCTCCCGAACTCACCGCGCATCTCGAATACTGGAAAGGAAAACTCGCAGGCTATCAGGAGCTAGAACTCCCCACCGACCGACCGCGCCCTGCGGTGAAATCCTGGAACGGCGATGTCGTTTCGCGAATCCTCCGCCCATCCGTCGGTGAAAAAGTCGCCCGCATCTCGCGGGATCGAGGCGTGACGATGTTTCACGTTTTCCTAGCAGCCTTTAAAGCCGTCGTCAGTCGCTACACCGGACTGGAAGACATCGCCGTCGGCTCGCCAGTCGCAGGACGCTCACGGACTGAACTGGAACCCATCATCGGAACCTTCATCAACAGCGTCATCCTCCGCACCGACCTCACCAACGATCCAACTTTCGGCGAACTAACCGAGCGAGTGCGAGATACCGTCAATGACGCCATCGCTCACCAAGATCTTCCCTTCGAGCAACTCGTCAAAGCCCTGCAACCTCGCCGCGACGCAGGCCGCAATCCGTTGTTTCAAATCAATTTCACCCATCAACGGGACTTCGCAAAACCGGTCTCACTCGGCGGAGCTCGCCTAACAGCGATGCCGCCACGCACGCCTGGAGCTATCTTCGATCTCCACTTCTTTATGGTGGAACGCGCCGACGGCTGGCGGGCATCCTGTGACTTTGCGCGTGATCTTTTCGACCGCGAGACGATGGAGCGACTGTTGCAGCATTTTGAAATCTTCCTCGAAGCCGCTGTCGCAGATCCAAACCTTCCACTCTCCAAGTTGCCACTTCTCACCAGCTCGGAAAAAGATGCGATCCAGCATTGGTCCGGCGGTAAAATCGCCTACCCGTCCGAAAGCTCGCTCGGCGAATTATTTCTCGCCCAAGCCACACGTCAGCCAGACCGCATCGCGCTCACTCACGAAGGCCGCAGTATTTCCTATCAACTCCTTGCAGCTTCCGCACTCGGCCTGCGCGCTCGTTTGATCCAAGAAGGCGTAAAAGCCGGCGACCGCGTGGCATTGTGTGCGCCATCGGTCCCAGAAATGATTTCCGCCCAGCTTGCGATTTTGTTAGCGGGTGCGACTTGCGTTCCACTCGATCCAGACTACCCGGCGGAGCGACTCCAGTTCATGTTAGCAGACTCCGCCGCCAAGGTGTTGCTGACGACTCGCGCACTCGCAGCCATCTTGCCAGACCACGGCAAAACGATCCTGCTGACTCCTTTAGCTGACACTCTGGTGACGCCCGCATTGGCAGAAATTCACGTCCCGGCAGGTGGAGTTTCCCACGTTTTCTACACCAGCGGCTCCACCGGCCAGCCCAAGGGCGTGATGGTCAATCATCGCGGAATCGCACGTCTCGCTCTCGGCGGAGGGTTCATGGACTGCGGCCCTAACGACACATTCCTCCAAGCAGCACCCATTTCCTTCGATGCCTCCACTCTGGAGATTTGGATGCCACTGCTTCATGGTGGCCGCATCGTCCTAACTAGCGATGCTGGTCCATCTCTCCCCGCCATCGCCCGCGCCATCCGCGAGCAAGGTGTGAACTGCCTCTGGCTTACCGCTGGGCTTTTCCAAACGATGGTGGACGAGCACCTCACCGATCTCAAAGGACTCCGCTACCTCCTCGCAGGCGGCGATATTTTATCCCCAGATCACGTTCGTCGCGCCTTCGATGCGTTGCCAAACACCACGCTCATTAACGGCTACGGCCCCACGGAAAACACCACGTTCACCTGCTGCCGCACCATCACCCGCGCCGATCTTGAGCGTGTTTCCATCCCGATTGGCCAGCCATTAGGAAACACCACGGCTCACATTCTCGACTCGAAAATGCAGCCCGTGCCAGTCGGCGTTCCCGGTGAACTCTACACGGGCGGCGATGGCCTCGCTGTCGGCTATCTCGGCAACGAAGAGCTAACAAACGAAAAATTTCCTACGCTTGCCGGACTTGGCCGAGTCTATCGCACAGGCGACCTCTGCCGCTGGGACGCGAACGGCGTCATCGAGTTTCTCGGACGTTGCGACAACCAAGTGAAGATCCGCGGCTTCCGCATCGAACCCGGAGAAATCGAAGCCCGCCTCGCGAGCCACCCATCCGTCCTCCAAACGAAAGTCGCCGTACGTGGTACATCGGCAGAGTCGAAACGCATCGTCGCATGGGTCGTTCCCACGTCTGGAAGCAATCCCGAGCCTTCTGAAATTTCCGCATACCTCAGCGAATTTCTTCCTGCCTACATGCGCCCGGAGGCCATCGCGATCATCGACAGCTTGCCACTATCCGCGAACGGCAAGGTCGATGTTTCACGACTTCCTGACCCTTCGCGTCAAGCGGGTGAAAAAACCAGCGAAGCTCCCGTCGGAGCGACCGAAGAAAAACTCGCAGCGATGTGGAGCGACTTGCTAGAAACTTCCAACATCGGCAGAGACGACGATTTCTTTGCTCTCGGAGGTCACTCGCTCATGGCGCTCCGATTGTTTTCCCGAATCAATCGCGAGTTCAATCTCACGCTACCGCTCGCCGCGCTGCTCGGCCATCCGACGATTCGCGAGCTGGCCAAGCTCGTCACTCCCGCCGTCGAGCCGGTGGTGATTCCCAAGCCCACCGCTCCCACAAAAGGTCATTTCGTCACCCTCGCCCAAGGCTCCACCGCCACCCCACTCTTCTGCATCCACGGCGGCGATGGCGGCGTGCTTTTCTATCGAAATCTCGCCGCGATGATGCCCGCAGATCTGCCATTCCACGCCATCGAATCCCTCGAACTCGGCAACAGCGGCAAGATCGAGTCGTGCAGTATCGAGGAAACGGCCACTGCCTATCTGCAAATTCTGTTGGAAAATCAGCCAGTCGGACCATTCCGGTTAGCAGGCTACTCCTTCGGCGGCGTGGTCGCGCATGAGATGGCCTGTCAGCTAGAAAAACTTGGCCACGTCGTCGAGTTTCTCGGCCTGATCGATACCCACAATCCATCGACGCCCACCCGTCGCTACAGCCTACCCGAAAGACTTCGCGTTTTCTGGCAGCAAAATTCTAACGCGCCACTCTTCACCCGCATCGGCAAAGTCAGACAGAGATTCAGCGAAGGAGTCCGCACCCACCGCCGCATCAAAGCAGAAGTCCAATCCGCCAGAGCTACTGGCCCCGCCGAGTCATACAGCGACCTCCGCCGCGTGCAGGTGCGTGAGGAAAATTGGCGCGCGATGAAAGCCTACACACCCAGACCATTCAAAGGCCGCATCACGCTTTTCAAAACTTCGACCCTCAACGACAAGATCGAATACGCCACCGACTACGGTTGGGCTCCGCTCGCATTAGACGGCCTCGACATCGTTTCCGTCGCCGGAGAACACCTCACCTTGTTTGCTCCAGAAAACATCAATCACCTCGCAGACGTCTTGGCGGCATCACTACCTTTACCACGCCAAGAAGGGCGAAAATGAGTCCCGGCACCGTCATCGTCCACATCGTCGATCCCAGTGCCATCTCGCCCGAGCAAGCACTTGCAAGCATCACCGAAGAAGAAATCGCGCGAGCTAATCAATTCCGCTTTGCTCCCGATGCCACCCGCTGGATTTCATTCCGCGCCCAACTGCGGTTGATCCTCGGAAACGCACTCAGTCTGCCCCCAACCGATGTCCCAATTCTGACAGGATCACAGGGCAAACCGCTACTCGCACCACCGCACAGCGATCTCCACTTCAATCTCTCCCATTGTTCAGACCTAGGACTCGTCGCCCTCTGCCACGACGGCCCCGTCGGTATCGATCTCGAATCACTTGGCAGGGCTGAGGATCTCCTCGAATGCGAAACCATGTTTTGCCATCCTGCGGAAATTGAAATTCTACCCGAGACTTCTCCCGCAAGAGCCAGCCGACTGCTAGAAATCTGGACCGCAAAGGAAGCCATCCTCAAAGCCCTCGGCACCGGCCTCGCAAGTCAGCCCGAATTACTGAAAATGAAGTGGAGCGATTCCACCGCCGCCGCCGAGACCGACCATCTTTTTCCCGGCATCGGAGACCAAAAAATTCTCCGCCTCCATCATCCGCGACTCGTCGCCCACCTCGCCGTGGTTTCCGTCCCAAACTCGGTGAAATGCGTGGAATTTGCAGAGGAATAAGGCAATTTTCGGCCACGCATCTACTTCAGGTCAATCAAGCTAAGAATTTTTTTGCCGCGAACGGACGTCAATCGACGCGAATGAAAATTCGCTTTGAATCAAACCCGACTCTGAAGATTCCGCTCTAAAAATTCGCGTCTTTTGGCGTTTCTCGTTTCCACCCGATTTTTCTGCGGGATTTCTTGCTGTCGCGTAACCCCGTTTTCTTCTCCCAGCAAATTCGTTTGCGCATCTCCGAGATCGTTTTCTCGTTCTCAGATTCGTTTTTTGCAGCTCCGGGTTCGTTTTCTCGTTCTCTGATCCGATTCGGGCAGCTCCGTCATCGTTTTCTCTCTTTCGGAGTTCGTTTTCGGCGTCTCAGTGCTCGTTTTCTCGCTCTCGGATTCGTTTTTGGCTGCTCCGGTTCCGTTTTTCGCGGCACCGTCTCCATTTTCGGCCTCGTCAGGTCCGTTTTTATGTTCTCGGA
>JANOQR010000296.1:0-7830 GCA_031414935.1 Luteolibacter sp. | reverse complement strand
GGATCGGAGTCCGCTGCTCCTTGACGCTTTACGTTTCGGAAATGACTTTTGGCATGACAAAGGCATGACAAAGGCATGACAAAGGCATGACAAAGGCATGACAAAGGCATGACAAAGGGACAGTCCTTTTGTCAGAGTCTTTTCTTGCCATTTCTTCCCCGCCCCGGTAGTTCTTCCGCATGAGAAAGGCGCGATGGCTGGCTGAGTGGCGAAAATCCGCTGGGAAACCGGTTTTTTACCACGTGATTTCCCGCGTCGTGGAACGGCGGTTTGCCTTCGGAGCTGAGGAGAAGGAGAAATTCCGGGCGTTGATGCGATTGCAGGAGAAATTCACCGGCTGCCGGGCGACTTCCTACTGCCTGATGGACAACCACTTCCATATTCTGCTGGAGGTGCCGCCGATGGCAGGCGGAGGGCTGTCCGACGAGGCGCTGTTGAAGCGGCTGGCTGCGATTTACAGTGAGGCGTTTGTGGCCGGGGTGGCGAAGGAATTGGCGGATGCGAGGACTGTGGTTTATGCAAATGAGGACGGATTGGCAGAAGCGCTGGACGCAATCCACAAGCGTTTTACTTACCGGATGCACGATCTGGGCGAGTTCATGAAGGGCTTGCTGCAACGTTTCACCCAGTGGTTCAACCGGGCGCATTCCAGAACGGGACGTCTGTGGGAAGACCGCTTTAAGAGCGTGATCGTGGAGGACGGCGTGGCGGCGAAGACGATTTCCGCCTACATCGACCTCAATCCGGTGCGCGCCGGGATGGTGAAGGATCCAGCGGATTACCGGTGGAGCAGCTATGGCGAGGCGATCGGTGGCGGATCGAAGGGCAACGGGAAAACCGCCCGGGCTGGTTTGGTGCGGGCTCTGCGCGCCCATCAAGGCATTGGTGCTGATTCGAATTTATGGGCTGTCGGCGTATCGCAGGAATATCGTAAACTGCTGATGGCGGGAGCTGTTGGAAAATCTTCGGAAAGTGTGGGTCGGGATGGGAAGAAGATTACGAAAACATCTCACAAGGGAATTTCGAGAGAGGAGGCGGAACGCGAACTTGAAAAGCATGGAGAGATCCCGCTTGGCAAGTTGCTGCGCTGCCGGGTCCGTTATTTCACCGACGGAGCGGTGATCGGCAGCCGGAGTTTTGTGGACGAGGCGTTTGCGAAATCCAGGGAGCGTTTCGGCCCGAAGCGCAAAACCGGGGCAAGACGGATGAAAGGAGATGCCGCATCTGCAGGCGGTGTTTTGTGGAGCTTGAGGGATCTACGGAAGGGCGTTGCCTGAGCGAGTTCATTGTTTTTCTGCAAATCACGCAAATGCTCGATTCGCGCTTCAAAAGGCCGGTGAAGAACGAAATCATCCCCATGCCCCACTTCTTTCGCACCACCGACGACACGGTTTGGAAACCGGGCAAACTGTTTCCACGGCAGTTGGTGGACGGTTCGATGGTTGAAGGAATTTGGGCCGGTTGTGCGCAACATGAGAAATTGGGCTGGTGGCTGAAAAACCCGGGAAACCAGCTCGCGCGATCCGCCGAAGTTTGCGCCATCGCCATCAAGGGTGAAGACGATGGAGAGCTTCGCCGGGGAGATGTGCCGCAGGGGGGCCATTTGTTTTTCGTCATTGAGCCTCCCAAAGTCGGCAAATCTGACGAAAGTTATCGTCTGTCCAAAATGATCACGATCGCCGCCATGAGATGCAACGGATCTCTGGACCGTTATTTGCCAAGCACTCGCCAAGCACTGCGGCGTGTTGCAAGGGGCAGGTTCGCATTCCCATCCGCATTCCCATCCGCTTGCTCATCAGGATTCACCGGCATCTCGTCGCGGCGATGTGTCCTCGCCACCGCCCGCACACTTTCGTCGTGCATGGCACCACTCTGAGCAGGCCCGATACGCCAGCCAATCATGCGGCTCGTCGGCTTGTTCGATCTAGCCACCGGGGTGTGGATTGGTGCGGTGACTACCCCATTTCGCAGCAAGCGAGCGCAAGCACTGTAAGCAAGCTCATGCAGCCATGCCGGAGAGCCACGCGGTGCGCGTGGTGACGGTCACGGTGAATTCTGGCGAGGGTTTCAGGACTGCGGAAATCCAGATCGCCAGCACGATGCTCGATTTGGAGAAGATGAGTGTTTCGGACATCGGAATTCTCTATCAGAGCCGCTTTAAAGTGGAGTGACTCATCGACGACTTCAAAACCACGCACGGTCCGGCGGTTTTCAAAACGCACAGCCCGGCGATGATCCGGCCGAATTCTTAGCCCACATCATCGCCTACAATCTCCAGCGCGCCCTGATACACCACGGCAAGTCGGTCGTAACAAAATCAGCAAGTTTCAAAGGCACCATCGACAGGCTCAACCACTGGCAGCCCATTGTGCTTTGCGCGTCCTCAGCCAAACTCCGCAAGCAACGTATCACGGACCTGACGGAGCAGTCGCTGAAGATCAGGTTTCTAGCCGACCGTCCCGTCGCGAACCCGGAGCAGTGAAACGAAGACTGGAGCCGCATCAGCGACTGAATGTTCCCTAGCATCAAATGATCGAGAAAAGTTATCGCTTCCGCTACCAGAAACCCGCAGGTGAAATCATCGCAAACGACCCTTGAGTTAGTGCCATTCGGTTCTAGTCCTGTGATGACAATTCAGACTGCGAATAGCGAGGTGATCGACTGCCCGCCGTGGATGCGGCGGATGGCTTCGCCGAGGAGCGGGGCGATGCCCACGACTTGGACTTTCGGCCCAGCGGCTTGGGGGACTGAGTCGGTGGTAATGACTTCCTCGATGGATGAATCCCGTATCCGCTGGTGGGCGAGTTCTCCTAAAATGGCGTGGGAAACTCCGGCGTAAATGCGCTGGGCACCGTGTTTGTGGAGAATTTCTGCGGCTGCGGTGAGGGTTCCGGCGGTTTCCGTCATGTCATCGACGAGGAGGACATCGCGCCCGGCGACTTCACCGATGACGTTCATCGCCTCGACGCGGGTGGCGCTGACGCGGTGTTTGGCGACGATGGCGAGTTCTGCCCCGAGGGCATCGGCGTAGGCGCGGGCCATTTTTACGCCGCCGACATCGGGCGAAACGACGGTGAGGTTCGAGGTGTCTGGGTGGCGTTCGCGGAGGTAGCTGATGAGCACGGATTTCGCGTAAAGGTGATCCACCGGGATGTCGAAGAAGCCTTGGATCTGCGGCGCGTGGAGATCCATGGTGAGAACTCGGTTGACGCCTGCGGAGGTGAGGAGGTTGGCGATGAGTTTGGCGGTGATCGGGACGCGGGGCTGGTCTTTGCGGTCCTGCCGGGCGTAGCCGAAAAATGGCATCACGGCGGTGATCCGCTCGGCACTCGCGCGACGTGCGGCATCCACCATGATGAGCAGCTCCATGATGTTGTGGTTCGTCGGCGGGCAGCTCGGCTGGATGATGAAGACATCGGCATTGCGGACGTTTTCATTGATTTTTACCTCAGTCTCTCCGTCGGGAAATGCGGAGACGTGAACGTCTGCTAGAGGCTGATCGAGATTTTCCGCAATACGTTCGGCAAGGGCGCGGTGGGCGGTTCCGCTGATGATTTTCATGGACATGGAGAAGCGAAAAACAGGTTAGCTGGCGGATTGTTGACAGTGTGGAGACGGTCGGCAATACTTTGCTCGTAATTCATTCAAGCCGACTTGTGATGCCCCCTATTTCCAGTGATCCCGCCGATTCGACGCGGCAAAATGACATGCCGCAAGGTCATGGTGGGCTGCTGTGGGTGCCGCTCGCGTTGAGTGCGTTGGTGCTGGCTTGGTTTTATCAATTTGAAATCCGGTATGGTTCGGGTCGCTCGCAAAGTGCGTTGGATTGGATCGTGAGTGCGTGGAATAAAGAGACGGACTATGAACACGGGTTGTTATTTCCGCCGTTGATCGCGGGTTTGATTATTTACCGTTGGAAAGAGCTGAAAGCAGCGATGGGTGAGGGGAGCGCGTGGGGTTTGGTTTCGATTTTTATCGGCGTGGCATTTTACGCGGCGGCTTACCGGACGCTGCAACCGCGCATCGCGATGGGTGCTTTGCCGTTTCTGTTATGGGGTTCTGCCTACTATCTTTGGGGCTGGAAAGTGGCGAAAATCGTTTTGTTTCCGATATTCTTTTTCTGGTTGGCGATTCCGCTGCCGAGTTTCCAACAGGCGACTACGCACTTGCAGATCATCGCGACCTCCATGGCGCATCACGGTGCTGCGCTGTTTGGCGTTGATACGATCGTGCAGGGAAATCAAATCTCGCCCGTCCACGGTGGCTGGAAGCCATTAGAAATCGCGGCGGGTTGCAGCGGGATTCGCTCGCTGATGGCGTTGCTGATGATTTCTGCGGCGTGGGCTTACATCGCGAAGATGGCGATGTGGAAGAAGCTCTTGCTGTTTTTCGCGGCCTTCCCGTTGGCGATTCTTGGGAACTCATTGCGGGTCATTTCCATCTTCGTAATCGCTGAGTATGGCGACGAGAAATGGGCCAGCACGACATGGCATGACTGGTCTGGGCTGCTGCTCTTCTATCCGTTTTCACTGATTCTGTTACTCGCGATTCATTCGCTGCTGGAAGGCGGTATTCCCTGGAAAAAAGGCAATCGCAGAACCGTGAGCCGAGTCGTGGTGAGCACAACCAGAGAGGTGGAACAATCATGAAACGTGCTTGGTTATTGCCCATCTTTCTGACAGGTGGGTTGAGCTTGGTTTATTTCCTGCCGCAAGTGGGTGCAGTGGCGAACTCGGCGGTGAACATGGAGCTACCTGTGGCTTCGGGGAGTTGGATTTTTGAAAAACTACCTGCCTCAGAGGCAGAGATCGAAACACTGGGGAAGGACACTCAATTTTCCAAAGCGACCGCCCGGAGCGCGCGGCCTGGAGAGTATGATGCTGAGGGCTACTCGATTCCGGATCAAATTCATCTTTCCATCGTTCTATCAGGATACGATTTGAACAACTCGATCCACCGCCCGGAGCGGTGTATGCCAGCGCAAGGACACAACATCACTTCCACCAGTGACGTCACCCTGAAGCTCTCAAATGAGCGGGAGTTTCAGGCCAAGCGACTGCTCTCGGTCCAGCGAATCCAAAGAGGGGAGGACAAGACGAAGGTGATGGAGTTCAACTGCATCACCTACTACTTTTTCGTCGGCCACGATCACGTCACCAACGACCACTTCAAGAGAACTTTCATCGACATGAAAGATCGTCTCGTTAGAGGACTGGACCAGCGCTGGGCCTACACTTCCGTTTCCATGTGGTATGGTGACGTGCCGATGATTCGCAGTGGAATCCCGATGGAGGAAGCGGATCAGAAGCTGCGGGATTTCGTCGCCGGATTCGCGGAGAGGCAGATCAACTGGGATCAAGTCGTTCGTTAAAAACCTAACGGCTTGGAGCTAGTGGTTCGATTTTCGCACCTTTCAGATAGTTGATCGTTTCATCAAGGTAAGCCAAATACTCAAGACGTTGGCTGGGTGCGATGTCGATCGGCAGGGTCTTTGCCATTTCGATCCGTCGTTTCGCCTCGATAAAATACCACAAAGCCTCTGCCGAGCGCCGTGATGACCACGCGATGGCGGCCAGTTTGCCATTGAGAACACCTGCTCGATAGTGGGCGCGGGTGATGGGTTTGTGCAGCATCGTCGCCGTATCGTAGGCTTTCATGGCACCAGTGTAGTCGCCGTTTGCTTCGCGCGCGGCACCGAGGCTTTCATAAACGGAGATCCAAGTTTCTAACATGTCTGGATAGGTCCAGTGCATCTTTTTGACTGCCGCCTCCATTTGTTGAGCGGCGATTTCCAAAGTGGCCAATGAATCTGCCGGGTACTCGATGTTGAACTGGCGCCGCCCTTTTTGCATGAGGTGTTTCACCAGCGAATAGTGGGCGCGGAAACTCGGCTCCATCCCACCTTGGAGAGAAATCGCACGGTTGTAGGCATTTTCCGCGTCTTCATCTTGCTGAAGCTGACTGAGGACGTTTGCGCGGTTGATGACCGGATTTGGATCAAACGGATGTAGCAACTCCGCTTCCTGATAGTCTGCAATCGCCCTCTCTCCCATCTCCACTTTTGTCACTCCGCTCGCGGCGGTGGATGCTTCTTGGTAGAGAAATGCACGATCTTGATAGAGCGAAGCCTGCGGCCAAATCCGCAACGCCTCACCCAGCGCATCGCTTTTCGCCTCAGCGGTAGTCAGCGGATTTTTGCCGAGATACACAGGCCAGAGAATGCGTGTCACCTGTGTTCCTTTCCAGCCCATCGGTATGAGAAGCGCAGCGCAGAAAATCGCTGCCGTGGTGAGCAAAACTTTTGCCCCGATCACTTGCGGCGGGCGTCCGGCATGGGTCGAACCTCGCGAAATAAAGCCAAGGGAAATTCCCAGCAAAATCGCACCCGGCATCAGGTGGAATACAAAACTGAAGCATGACTGGACGAACATTCCTGCGAGAGCTGCGAGTCCTCCTACCCGCCACGCATCGCCAGATTCGATAGATTTTTTAGGCTCCTGAAAAAGAGTTCGCACCAGTGCGAGGACTCCCAGTGAGCCGAGCAGAACGATCAACAACACTGCGCCGATGAGTCCATAGTCGGTGGTGGCTTGCAGTAACTCGTTGTGAACCTGTTCAGGGATGTGAGTGATAATACCGCCCTGAGCCTTGCCATCGGAAAACCGAAAATTTTCCCAGCTAAAGCTGCGACTACCACCTCCCGCTAACGGATGCAGGCCGATGCATGACATGGCAATCCCTAGCAGATATAGACGCCCTGTGTTGTCCATCATTTGCTTGATCCCAGTTCCTGCTTGCCGCAGTTCCTGAGCTTCCCGCCAACCCACATACAAAAAGCCACAAATAATCAGCCCGATCAGCGGAATCGCAATCAACGCCGGGCCAAACCACTTCGCCTTGATGCGTTTTCCAATCATCAAGGCAGCGAGCAAAAAAACTGCTAGGCCCAGAGCTGCACCTAAGATGGCTCCTCGTGAGTGAGTAAAATAAACGGCAGTGAGTCCACCGATGGCGAGCAGTAGCCAAAAAATCCGTGTTACGAAACGGTGCGGTCCAAAGAGAGCTGCTGCGGCTACGAAAAATGAGGAGGCAATGTAGTAGTTCGCCCCTTCGTTGTAATGGGCGTAGAATCCCGAGACAAATCCTGCACTTCTGGAGCGGAAGACGGGAACGAAATCTCGATCCACTACTTGCCGCCATGCCACCAGCACGCTGGCCAGCAGCAGCAAGGCGATTCCCCAGTTGAGGATTCGCTGGGCTAACAAGTTTTCCTCAGTCGCTTTCACGCAGATGAAGCAGCCGACCACACCGGCTAGCAACATCAAATCCGCCACCGCCAACTCATGCACCGGAGAAATCCACGCCCGCCACGCGAACCAAGCGGCGACTAACGCCCCGAAGGCCGTGATCCCGAAATCTCCAGAGACACGACTTTTTCTCCAAAGAGAAGGCAGCGCTGCGGACACAGCGATGCCGAGTGCTAACATCGCCGGTCCCCACGGCCAAGTGCGAGTTTGCGGCCCGATGACGACAGCCAGTATCAACGCAACTACCAGAAAAATCGAAGTAAGAACGGGCATGATGTTAGGGCTAAATCTAACGAACGGGAACTTTGCCCCATCTCAAAATCAAGCAGCACCTTTGCCGAACAACACGGCGGGAATCGTTCGGGCGAGAATTTTAATATCCAGCCACAGTGACCAGTTATCGATGTATTTGAGATCCATCGCCACCCACTCTTCGAAGCTGGTGATCGTGTTGCGGCCGCCCGCCTGCCATTCACAGGTGATGCCCGGTTTCACACTCAGACGCCGACGATGGGAAAGATCG
>JANOQR010000295.1:0-8469 GCA_031414935.1 Luteolibacter sp. | reverse complement strand
CTTTGCCTATTCCGAGGTTGTGAAGGAGGTAGGTGTTCAGGCATACGCCCGCGTATACGCCGATCAAGCCAGGGAAATGGGCGGGATCGTAGCCAGCGTCCTCGAGGGCTTCCAACGAGCATTCGAGGAAAACTCGGTGTTGCGGGTCCATGAGTTCCGCTTCTTTCGGATAGATGCCGAAGAAGGATGCGTCGAACTTGTCTGGATTTTCAAACATGCTGCGAGCACCGACGTATTTCGAGCCGTCAGCTTCAGTGCGGCCGGGAAAACGAGTGATGCCGTCTTTTCCGGCGATGAGGTTTTGCCAGAATTCGTCGGGATTTTGGGCACCGGGAAAACGGCCTGCCATGCCGATGATGGCGATGGCTTCGGGAGCTTGGGAGTCTTCGATCATCGGGAAGTGGGGCGGCGGAATCGTGAGAAGCCAGCCTGTGCTTGGCGGGCGCGATCTTGTGCAGTTGCGATAGCACTGTTGGCGGCTTTTGGGGAGAGGAATTCTGCGATGGAACGCGCGCTCGGAAGGGCGAAGAGTTCGGTGATCGGGAATTTGGTTCCGGTCATTTCCATCAGGCGGACGTGGACGATGGCGAGGTGGATGGAGTTTCCGCCGAGGTCGAAGAAATTCGCGGTGGCGTCATCGACGGGGCGGTCGAGAATTTCTGACCAAAGGGCGAGGATTTTGGACTCCATGGATGTTCCGACAGAGACAGAAACGGCGGCGGTTTCTAAAACTTTGGCCAGTGCGAGACGGTCCACTTTGCCATTCGGAGTGAGCGGAAAATGGTCGATGTGGTGGAACTCGCAGGGGATCATGTAGGCGGGCAGGCGGCTTGATAGAAAGTGGCGAAGCTCGGATGGCTCGGCACTTCCCTGGACGTGGGCGATGAGGCGATTGTTGTCAGCGATGACGACGGATTCGCGAACGGCTTCGTGGTGATTGAGAGCGATCTCGATTTCACCGAGTTCGATGCGGAAGCCGTTGATTTTCACCTGATGATCCGCTCTGCCGCGAAATTCTAACTCGCCGGATGGGAGACGTTTTGCGAGGTCGCCAGTGCGATAGCTGGAGTCGATGAATGCGGCGGCGGTTTTCGCGGGATCGTTCAAGTAGCCGCCGCCGATGCCTGCGCCAGAAATGCAGATTTCGCCGATCTCGCCGTCGGGCAGCGGAGTGAGTGATTCATCGACGATGGTGAGCGAGACGTTAGGGATTTCGCGGCCAAGCGGGACGAAGGCGTGATCGTCGAGATTTCCCCGATGGAGTCGGTAAAAGGCGCAGATGTCGGTGCATTCGGTGGGGCCGTAAGTGTTGACCACTTCGGCACGGCAGTTCGGGTGTTCGAGCCACGGGCGGAGGCGTTTGATCGAAATAGGCTCACCACCGAGGACGGCGAATCGCAGCGATGAAAGGGCGCGGTAGGAGTCAGATGCGGCGGCATCGACGAGCGGATAGAATGCGCTGGGTGTGCAGTTGATGAGCGTGACGCCGAGTTCGCGGACGAGGGTGGAAATGCGGGAGATGTCGTAGGTTTGGCACTCGTCGAGGATGAGGGTGCCGCCAGTGATGAGCGGGGCGAAAAAATTTTTCTGGGTGAGGTCGAAGCTGGGCGAACTGATGATGAGAGTTTTGTCGCTGGGGCCGAGTTCGAGTTCGATGGAATACCACTGGAGCAGGTTTTCAAATCCACGGTGATAGACGGACGCTGCCTTGGGCTGACCGGTGGAGCCGGAGGTAAAAATGGCGTAGATCGGATCGTCGGTTTCGATTTCTTCGGCGAACTCGGAGGCTTCAGTTTCCTGATTTCCGTCGTCCACACAGATGGCGTGGACTTTGGGAAAATGGCGAGCGAGTTCCTGACTGGTGACGACATATTCGAGGCTGGCCGAGGCGATCATTTGCTCGATACGGGCGGCTGGGTAGCTGGGATCGAGCGGGACGTAAGCAGCGCCGGATTTTAAAATGCCGAGAAGAGCGGTGGGGAGTTCGAGTGAGCGATGGAGCCCGAGACCGACGAATGAGCCGCGACCGATGCCTTGTGAGCGGAGTTTCTGAGCGATCTGATTCGATCTTGCGCTGAGTTCGCCGTAGGTGATCGAGCGTGCGCCACTGATGACGGCGGTGCGCGTGGGATGGTGAATCGCCTGATGATCGAACTTGTCCGTCCAACGATGTGGCGGGGCCGGTAGAGACGAAATATCGGAGAGCGTGGGGTGTTCCATAGGGGGGGAAATCACGAGGGGGATGGGCGAGTATTGTTGATTCTCAGGATGATGGAAATCAGGAATTTAAATAGGAGTTGTATTTAACTTAAATTAACTATCCGAGATGGGGGTGTTGTGTGACGGTCGGTTTTTAGCATACCACGGAGAGCTTTGTATTACGTGATTGCGTATAGATCAGATACGTGAAAAGTCTTGTCAGTTAGCAGGTGAAGGGCGAAGAGTTGCGCGTTGCCCCCCTGCAATTCATGCACAACATTTTACATCCGCCTTCGAGGCTATGTCTGACGATGGCTTGTCTATCAGCCGGGCTTATTTCGTCCATCGCAGCGCAAGACTATGCGCCGATTGTGGATGATCGCGTGAAGACAGATGTGGTCGAAGTTCCTGTGATTTCAGAGGAAATGAATCAGCGCAGCGGACTGGAATTAGCGGCTGTGCTTTCTGCGGCTTATGATAGCAACATTTTCCTCAGTAATAGTAATCCAGCTTCAGATATGGTGACTCGTGTAGGGCCAGCAATCGCCTACACGCAAGGAAATGCTGTGGGGGATGAAGGTGGGTTTGTGAAGTTTGCCTACAAGCCGACGGCGGTGATTTATAGCAAGAATCATGAAGACAATCGTGTGGATCACGATGCCATGCTCACCGCAGGCTGGCGTGGCAAAGCATCGAGTGTGACGTATAGCGGTGCCGTGAAAAATCTCGGCGATGCCACTGCGGACACGGGTGAACAGACGGACCGTGTCGAGACAGAGAATCGTATTTTAGCAGCATGGAACCCGCGTGAGAAAATCACGGTGGAGTTAGGTGTAGGAAATCGCATGGCGAAATACTCGGACTCGGCGTTGTTTGATTCGAGCGAGACTTATGGCGATGTCGCGGTGCTTTACGCTTACTCGCCGAAGACGACGATTGGCGCGGCATATCAACTCGGAAGGCTCAATGTGGATGGTGGTAGCGATCAAACGATTCAACAGTTCACTGCGAGATTTGCATGGCAACCGCGCGAGAAGATTATCATTTCGCTGGAAGCGGGAGCAGAGCATCGCAAAGCGAATCGAGAGGCTGAGGTAAATCCAGTGATCGAGTTTCGCGCCGACTGGACACCACGACAGGGAACAAAAGTTTATCTCGTCGGCTATCAACGCCAGCAGGCTTCGGCATTTTATGCGGGGCAAGATTACAACGTGATCGGCGCAACGGCAGGTGTCTCGCGGCGAATTGTGGGAAACTGGACTGCGCGTTTCGATGCGGGGCTGGAGAAAGTAAATTATAGCCGTGTTTCCGGCATCGGCGTGAGTGGACGTCAGGATGAAATTTGGTTCGTGCGGCCTGCGTTGGAATATAAGTTTTCGGAATCTCTCGACCTGTCGTTGTTTTATCGGATGTCGGATAATGACTCGTCGGATCAAGATTTTGGCTATCGGCAACGGTTGGCAGGGATTGAGCTGCTCTATAAATTTTAACTATAACTTTGGATGATGAATTTTAAAATTACTGCGATGGTTTCGACGTTGTTATGCGGACTCATGCCGCTTTTGGCTTCCGCCCAAGGTGAACGTTCGTCGGGCGTGATCGGCCGGATGGATAATGTGGAAATCCGTGTTTTCCGTGAGGACGATTTGACGACGCAAGGCCAGCTCTCGGGCGATGGCACGATTTCGATGCCGTTGATTGGCTCGGTGAAAATCGTCGGGCTGACGACGGATCAGGCGGCGGCGGCGATCACTCGCAAGCTGGCGGACGGCTATTTGGTAAAACCGGAAGTCACTGTCGCCATCCAAGCGCGGATTCGCAAAACGGTGACGGTGTTAGGGCAAGCCCAGCGGCCCGGAGTGTTCGAGCTGCCAGTGCATCGGCAGTTGTCGTTGGTGGAAGCTGTCGGCATGGCAGGCGGCGTGACGCGGATCGCGAACGGTAAGAAAATCACTTTGAAACGTTCTGACGGAACGGTGCAAACCATCAATCTCTCGGACATCACCAACGGCAAAGGCGCGGATATTCCCTTGCGCGATGGCGATGTGCTGACGATTCCTGAGAGCCTTTTTTAATCACCTAATTCCCCCCCATTTTGATGTCATCCTCTAGTTCTAAAGAAAACGAGATTGCCGCGCGGTCGTCTCAACTGGCTACGCCGACGGGTGTGGATCCGACCTATTTCCTGCCGAAAGTCGAAACTGGCCGCTTGCTCGGGGTGGTGATTCGTCGCGGCTGGATCGTGGTTTTGTTGGCGATTCTTGGTGCCGTTGCGCTGTATGGAATTTCCACGAAGCTGCCGAAAATGTTCCGGTCTTCCGGCTCGGTGTATGTGAGTTCGCAGGCGCCGTTGATTCTGGATATTCGCGCGGTTTCGCCCGAGGAAACGCGGGATCTCGATCAAATGCGCTCGGTCGAGCAGGGGATGCTGACGACGACATTGCTGATGCGCGTCATGCAACTGAACGGTCTCGCAACTGATCCGTCGTTCGCTCCTGCGGGGACGAGCGAGGAAGCTCTCTTGAGGAAATTTTCTGAACGAGTGACCGTCGAGCTGCGTCGTGGGACGCGCATTATCGACCTGCATGTGAAAGACACCGATCCTGCACGGGCGAAACGGTTAGTGGAATCTCTGGTCGCGGAATATGAAAAGTGGACCAGCGAGCGTCAGCAGGCGATCACGCTGCAAGCCAGCCAAGGATTGGCTCGCGAGGAAGTGCGGCTGCGCGAGCGGATGGAGGCATCGGCGCTGGGCTTGCAGGAGTTTCGCAAGGCGCATCCGATTCCGGGGCTAGAAGGCAGTGGCAGCGGAAGCCCGGTGCGTGACTCGTTAGAAGCGCTGAGCACTCAGCTCACGGATGCGACTGCGGCGCGTCTCAAGCTCGAAGCCGAGTTCGAGACTTACGTGAAATTTGATGCATCCAAGCCCGAAGCACTCGCTGGGCTAGAGACATCCGAGCGTGGGACCGAGGTGCTTTCCCAAGTGCGTGCGATCCAGCAAAAGGAGACGGATTTTGCGAAAATCAAAGAACGCTACCTCTTCAAGCATCCGGTTTACAAAGAGATCGATAACGAGATCACGCTGATGAAATCCAACCTCGCTCAGACCGTCCGTGCGGCGGGTCAAGCACTGGAGCAACGCTACAAAATCGCGAAAGAGAGGGAGCTAAAACTCTCCAGCGAGGTGGCGGTGGCGCGTGGAAATTCTGTCGATGTCGAAGGCGTCCGGGAAACCTTCCGCAGCATGTCGCGCGCAGCGGAGGCGGATCGCACGCTGCATGACTCCGTGGTTCTGCGTTTGCGTGAAACCAGCATGATGGCCTCAGTGCCAGCGTCCGTTTTACAGTGGCAGGGGATTCCGCTCACTCCTGAGCAAGCGCACAGCCCGAGGAAAATCGTCTTCGCCACAGTCGGAGCGTTCGGCGGATTTCTCTGCGGCATGATGATCTTGGCCGGACTGGAACTCGGGGATCGCAAAGTGCGCGATTCTGGAGCGGCGGCGCGGGCCACGGGTGCGCCGCTGTTAGCCACCTTACCGCAAATTTCTCACTCGGGCGACGGGATGGTTTTGCTATCCGATCCATCGTCGCAAGGAGCGGAGGCGTTCCGCAGATTGCGGGCGATTCTCGCGCCGCCGCCGGGTAGCACCACCGCTCGCACCGTGCTTTTCGCCAGCGCGAGGGCAGGGGAGGGGAAATCGTTTTGCGCGCTGAACTACGCGACTTCGCTTGCCATGCAGGGCCATCGGACGCTTTTGCTAGATGCGGATTTGCGTCGTGCGGGACTGAGCCAGCAGCATCTCGCAGGAGCCGCAGACGAGTCCGGCCTTGGCGGTTATTTAAATGGGAAAGTCGATCCTGCGTCCGCGTGTTTCACGACAGCGTTGCCGAATCTTTACATGATGTCTTCCGGCCCCATCCGCCAAGACGCCGCCGAGCTGCTGGCTGGGACGCGATTTCCTGCGCTGCTGGAAGACGCTTACCGCTGGTTCGACCGCGTGGTCATCGACTCATCGCCCGTGCTGACGGTCAGCGACATGTTGGCCATCGCTCGCTACGCGGATCGCACTTGTCTGGTCGTCCGTGACCGGGGCAGTGACCGCCGTGAACTCAAGCGTACTGCTGAACTCATCCGCTCTGCTGGAGGAAATTTGGTAGGGTTTATCTGGAATGAATCTAGCAGCCATTCATCGGATTCATCCCCGTCGGGTCCAGTGGTTCCGGTAAATCGTCCCGGAATTTCAAGTCCGTCGCCAGTTGGCGTGAGCTCTGCTCAATCAGGAAATTGTTACGAGATTGGTCCGTCTTTTGCCTAGTATTTTACCTTAGTTCTTTTTATTGTCCGCCCTTCCACCCTTTACACAGCAATGTCTCCATCCCCCCGATGGTAAATTTATTTCCCCCCATCCCCCCCAAACTATGAATTCGACAACCCGCTTGGCAGCGGGCGAGTCCACCCAGACTTGTCCCCCCGTCGCACCCAGTGATTCCGCAGAATCTTTCACCCTCAGACATCGGCATCGGCCATGGGTCGCCCACCAGAAACTCGTCGCCATCAGTTTCGCGGGCGACGCGGCGGTGGTGTTGATCGCCTTGATGCTCTCGTATGTCATTCGCTTCCAGACAGGGATGCGTGAAGTCGGCGTGATCGACGCAGGCATCAGTTGGTCCGGTTACTTTGGCCACGTTTTGCTCGGCGGCGGTTTCCTGTTATTTCTTCTGGCAAACTACCGCTTGCACGACCCACGGAATTTCCTAGCCGTCCGCAAGACCTTCGCGACCATCGTGAAATCTTGCGTGATCTGGGGCTTCGGCTTCCTCGCCATCGCGCTGGTTTTTAAAATCGAGCCAGCAATCAGCCGGATGTTTTGTGCGGTGGGCGCAGTCACCTCGATGGTGGCCCTGCTGACGTGGAGATGGGTGCTTTATTGCATCATGCGGCAGGATTCCTTCGCGGGGGCACTGCGCCAAAAAGCGATTTTCGTGGGCTGGAACGGCGAGTGCGACCGCGCGCTGAAGCGATTTGGAAAAGGCCGGGCCAATCAGATTTCTGTGGTCGGGGCCGTGGCTCCACCACGGTTTGCGTTTGAAGTTCTGCCGCCGGAAGAAGTCCCGGTAATGGGTTCTTACGAGGGGCTTCGCTCCATCATCCGCTCGTCCGGGGCGGACTTGGTGATGGTCGTGGATGGGACTTTGGATCGCCATCAAATGCTCGAACTCGCGGAGACCTGCGGGCGTGAGTTCATTGATTTTAAAATCGTCCCGAGCTGTTTCCAGATCCTCGTTTCCGGCCTCCAGCTTGAGCACATCCACGGAATGCCCGTTCTCGGGATCGGGAAAATGCCGCTGCATCACGCCTTCAACAATGCGGCGAAACGCAGCGTCGATATCGTCGGCAGTCTGATGGGAATGCTCCTCTTTGCGCCGCTGATGGCGGTGTTCGCCACTCTGGTCTATCTGGAATCTCCGGGCAGCGTGATTTATCGCCAACGCCGGATCGGCCTCAATGGACGGCCATTTTTCATCTACAAAATCCGCAGCATGAAGCTGGATGCCGAAGTCGCCGGAACTCCCGGCTGGACCGTGAAAGACGATCCGCGCCGTCTGAAAATCGGCGAGCTGATGCGAGCCTGGAACATCGACGAACTCCCGCAATTTTGGAACGTCCTCCTCGGTGACATGAGCCTCGTCGGACCGCGTCCTGAGCGGCCAGAACTCATCGAAGGCTTCAAAGAAAAAATTCCGCACTACAACGTCCGCCACAACATCAAGCCCGGCGTCACCGGCTGGGCACAAGTCCACGGACTGCGCGGCGACACCTGCCTGCGCGAGCGCGTGAAATTCGATCTGGACTACATCGAGAACTGGAATCTCGGGCTTGATCTCCAGATCATGATGATGACCCTCTACAAACGCGGTGGCGCATGTTAATCGAGGCGTCCACCGAAAACATGTCTGATAGTTCCGCTTCTAGCAAACGCCGCGACCACTCCATCCGCCTCGCGGTGGTCACGTCGTTCGTCTCTAAGTTCAGCACGATTCTGCTTCAGTTGCTTTCCATTCCCATCGCCATCCGCGTGCTTGGGAAAGTGGAATTCGGGATTTTCACCACCGTCAGCCTGACCTTGAGTTCGATGGCGTTACTCGAAGTTGGCATCGGCCCCGCGCTCACTCACGGCCTTTCTAAAGCCATGTCTGCGGGCGATGAGGAAAAACAACGCGAACTCGGCTCGACCGCATTTTTTCTCGTCATCGCCATTTCCGCCATCGC
>JANOQR010000294.1:0-3017 GCA_031414935.1 Luteolibacter sp. | reverse complement strand
TGGTCGTCGATGACGAGTTCGAGAAAATCTGAGACGCGGTGGTGGATGCGGTTGCTGGTGAGCTGGGTGGGCAGGGCGAAGTAGAGTCCCCTTTCCTCTCCCTCAGTCCAACGGCGGTAGGCGGCGGCAAGGGCGGCTTCGGTTTTCCCCATGCCCATGGGTGCCTCGACGATGTAGAGGCCGGGCTGGTCGGCGAGGGCGATGAGAGTTTCCTGAAGCGGGCGTGGGGTGAACTCGGGTTCGGTGGGCTTTGCAAACAGCCGGGAAAACGGGAGGGCTGGCATGACTGCGCGGCGATGCCAGCCGATGAGTTCCAATGCCGCAGTCGCGCCGGATCTGGCGGAGTCTGGGGTGTAGTGATCGCGGAGTGGCTGCTCTGGATGGAGTGGAAACCAGTCTGTATTCGAGCCGATCCAGTCGCAAAAAGTGATGAAGCCGGTGAGCCAATGGACGCGGGAGCCGGGCTTGATAGGTTCGGTAGGGAGCGGGCCGAAATTTTCCACAAGCTCGGCGAGGAGTTCGCGGCGGAGTGGGTCTGGCCATGGGAGATCGAGTTCCAGATTCGTGATGTTATTTCGTACTTTTGGTGTCGGGTAGCTGCCGTGATGGCCGCCTGCGCTGAGTCCCCAAGCGAGCGGGATTTTCCGCGCGTCTTGGAATTCTGGGAGCGAGGCGAGGAAGGCTTGGCTGATGAGGGCGTGATCTCCGCAGGTGCCTTGGGTTCCGTTGATATTCGAAAACTGGCTCAGGGCACATTTTTTGAGAAAACCGGGCGTGATTTTCCCGATGTCGTGGGCGGCGGTGAGGGTGACGGTTCCTGCTGGAGGAAGATTTCGGCATGCTTGCGGTAAAAGAAGGCGAACCGCCTCCCCCACCGCGCCAACGATGAGGCAGTGGTCGCGGACGCTGAGGGCTGGTAGGCCGGTAGCAGGATCAGTTTTTGCCCAGCAGTCGGAGAGAGTGATGATTGGGGGAATTTGCATCGGGGAAGATAAATCCAAGAATCGCTATCAGTCAGAGTGTTCAGATGGGGAGTTGTCGAGCTTTTAGGCGGGGTAATTGGAGAACATCGAACATCGAACATCGAACATCGAACTTTGGAGGTTGGAGCATGGCTAGGAGGATGAAATCCGATCGAGGCGGAAGGTGCGGGTTTGCTGACGGGTGTGGCAGAAGGCGAGCAGGTAAATCATGTGAAGGTCTGTTGCAGGGCGGGACAGCTCGATTTTAGAAAAGAGCAGGATGGGCAAGACGCGGCGCGAGTTACCGGGATTTCTGCCGCCGAGGTAACGGAACTCAAAGTCGGTCTGATTTTCGATGTGCCCGAGTATCAGGCGACCGTGGAATCGCTCTTCGTCGGTGTGCACGGTGGTGGCGAGATCGTTAAAACTCAATCGAGGCAGCATGGGCAGACGCTTCCAAGTTTCGAGCGCGGATGGATCGGTAAAATCGGGATCAGGAATGAGTGCTGAAGGGCTGGCGGTTGGGGGTGAAGGGACAAAGGTCGAGTATCCGGGGACGGTTGGGTTTCCGTGGCTCGGGCCGCTGCCTGCACGAGTGATTGGGGTAAGGAGACCTGTCAGCAGTCCGAGAAGATGGCGGCGGGAGATGGGAAGAGACATTGGAGATTTGGGATTTGGGATTTGGAAGTTTGGACTTTCGTGGCGACTGGTGATCGTCGCTGGCGGTCAATGGTCCGGCTTGAGATGGTGATGAAATTGCAACCCACCACGAACTGGCCGGACCATTGACGCTGTTTAGTGAGATGGTTTTATTTTTACAGGTCAATCGTTTTTTTACACACACAAGAAAAACAAGTGACACGCGTGGCAAATTTGATTAAGCGATGTTTATTAAATGACTGACGCTGTGGGTGCCGCAGTGGAGATAAGGCGATGGCAAATCAGACGAATGAGGAGAATTGGGCGGCTCGCGAGCGATTGCGGGTGGTGGAGATGTTGTTGTGGTGGCGCGGCTGGGTGGGGCGCGGGGATTTGTTGCAGCGGTTCGGGATTTCTGCGGCGCAGGCTTCGAGTGATTTTCAGAAGTATCTGGAAATGAATGGTGGGGAGATTTCCTACCATACGAGCAGGAAGCGATATGAGGCATCGCCGCGGTTTGGTTGCGTGCTGCATGTGCCGACGCTGGAAGAGGCGGTGACGGTTTTGCTGGGTGGCGGCGCTTTGCCGCTGCATCCGCTGGCTGGGGCGGACGGGAGTTCGGAAAAAGTAGCGATTTTGACCTTACCGCGACGGAATGCGGAGCCGGAAATCGTGCGGCGCGTGGTGATGGCGCTGCTGGCCGAGCAGAGGCTGCGGGTGATTTACCACTCGGTGAATTCAAACACGGCGGATTGGCGTTTTCTGAGGCCAGCGGCACTGGCGTGGGACGGCAGGCGTTGGCACGTGCGGGCGTGGTGCGAGAAGAACTCGGCTTGGCGTGACTTCGTGCTGGGGAGGATGAGCGAGGCGGATTGGCCAGATGCGGCGGATGGAGAGCTGCCGATAGACGAGGATTGGCTGACTTGGGAGAGTGTAAAGTTACGGATCAATCCAGAGCTGGGTGCTGAGGCGCGGGCAGCATTGAGGATGGATTACGGCTTGGAAGGCGAAATCATGGAACTGAGGGTGCGGAGGGCGCTAGTGGCTTACCTTCAGGCAGAGCTATTTATCGACGGGCGAGGACATGGGGAGCTGCCTCACCATTTCGTGATGGATGACTGACGCTCAATGGTCGTCTATCTGGACGATGCTCACGATCTCGGAGGGCGTGAACTCGACTCCTTGAAGTCGAAAACGCGGTGGATCGTTGGGTTTGGGCGAGTTTTTGGAATCGGAAATCCATTCGAGTCGCCCGATGAGTGGCTTGACGTGATTTTCGAGCGTCATGGAGACTCGGCGGCTGAGGATGACGCCCCAGCGATTTTCGAAGGCGTGCTTTTTCGCATCCAGTTCTTCGCGCCATTTCCGATAGCCCTCTTCGTTTCCTGTGGCCTCGAAATTGAATTGGCCTTGGTC
>JANOQR010000293.1:0-28391 GCA_031414935.1 Luteolibacter sp. | reverse complement strand
GACGTGGTGGATTCCGCGAAACTTGATTTCCTAACTGAGCTGCTTGCCTTGCTCATCGAAGAAGGTCGCCGCATCCTTTTGTTTTCACAATTCACGACCATGCTCGGACTGATCGAGGCGCACTTGGTGAAGGAAAAAATTTCCTATTTAAAACTCATCGGAGCCTCCAAAGATCGAGGCAAACTTGTGGAGGATTTCCAAAGCGGCAAAGCACCCGTCTTTCTCATCTCGCTCAAAGCAGGCGGCACCGGACTCAACCTAACTGCCGCCGACACCGTGATTCACTATGACCCGTGGTGGAATCCCGCCGCAGAAGCCCAAGCCACCGACCGCGCTTATCGCATCGGCCAGAACAATCCCGTCTTCGTCCACAAGCTGCTATGCCAAGACACCGTCGAGGAGCGCATCCACAAGCTCCAACAGGAAAAAGGCAAACTCGCCGCTGGCATCCTCGCCGATGCGGACATCTCAAATAAGCTCAACCCAGCGATGGTCAGGGCGTTGTTGGAGTGAGTCTCAAGAAAATAGTTAAAAACCACGAAAAACTAGAAAAGGCACGTAGGATAAAGACAAGGTCAATGGCGGCCAAGACCCGAAGAACAAGAAAAAATGCCGAGTCATGGAAATCGAAAGAACATTTCAAAACATTTCTGAAGACAGCCTCGATAAGGCGGACCAGCAGTCGTATCTGGTGAGCTTGGGATGGTCCAAAGCGACCGGGTGGCAGGATTTGCTGCGCTCCAAGCGCATACTCATCATCTCCGAAGCTGGTGCTGGCAAGACGTATGAGTGTAAATCCCAGTGTAAACGACTTTGGGATGCTGGAGAACCTTCATTTTACCTAGATCTAGCCGAACTGGCGAAGAGCGATTTACGAAACATGCTCAAACTTGAGAAGGAAACACGCCTCGACGCGTGGCTCGCCTCTCAATCCGATGTCGCCACTTTCTTTCTGGATTCCTACGACGAGCTGAAACTCAGCTGCGGCTCCTTTGAACATGCATTGATAAAGCTAGAAAAATGCTGTGCTGGTCAGCTTGGTCGCATGCGTATCGTTATCACAACACGGCCCATACCGTTCGATGAACAGATAGTCCGCCAGATACTACCCGTGCCGAAGGTGGTAGAGATCGAAGAATTGAACGGCGATACTTTCGCTCAGATAGCCCTGCATGGTCGTTCTAGCAAAAAGAAGGAAGGCCAAGAGGCCTGCCCGCCGGATTGGCGCACAGTTGCGCTGATGCCGTTTTCGGATTTGCAGATCGCCGATTTTGCAATCGGCCAAGAGATTGATGATCCCAAGGCGTTGCTGGAAGATTTGCGGCGTCGCAACGCTCTTGAGTTTGCTCGCCGCCCGCAAGACCTGATCGAACTCTGCGCCGACTGGCGGAGTTTCAAGCGTATCCGCACGCACTGCGATCAAGTGGCAAGCAATGTGCGCATCAAACTAAAGCCTCGCGAAGATAGACCCGAACCAGCCGAGCTTCCAGTTGATGAAGCAATCGAAGGCGCGGGTCGCCTAGCTCTGGCCATGATGATGACTCGCCGCCTCACCATCCGCCACAGTGCCGAGGCTGATTCTGGCGGTGATGATGTTCCGCTCGATCCCGCTAGAATTCTCTCCAACTGGAGTGATGGCAAGAGAAAGGCTTTGTTAGAGCGACCTTTGTTTGGCCTAGCCTCATACGGCAGTGTCCGTTTCCACCATCGCTCAGTCGCGGAATATCTTGCTGCGGAGAGGATTAAGATTCTGCGGGCTAACGGCATGTCGACACGTGCTCTCAAACGGCTGCTCTTCGCGCAGACGAAGGGAAAGACAATCGTCCGCCCCTCGAAGCGGCCCATCGCTGGATGGCTGGCTCTGACAGAAGACATGGTCTTCGAGACTCTACGCGATCATGAACCTGCTGTTCTCTTTACCGAAGGAGACCCCGAATCATTATCGCCTTCCCAGCGGAATCAGGCTCTTCGATCCTATGTCGAACGCTACAGTCAAGGTGGCTGGCGCGGGCTGTCCGTTCCTCATATCCAGATTCACCGCTTTGCATCACCGGAACTCGCCACTGAGATCAAAAGTCTTTGGGCACAGGGAATCGAGAATTCAGAAGTTCGGGAAATTCTTCTCAATCTGATCGAAGTTGGCCAAATCGCAGAATGTTTAGATATTGCCCATGCGGTCGCGCTCGACACCAATGCCTCCCGCTCGGAGCGGCTGGCCGCCATTGAGGCGTTGGCAACGTCCAATGATCCGCGTTTGGATGGGATCACGGCGGGTATTGCGAGAGATGCTGAACTTTGGCCCGAGGATCTTGCGCGGAACGTGACATTTCGGCTTTTCCCTAAGCATCTAACCGCAGCGCGTCTTTGTCAGATTCTAGCACGGCTAAAAGTTAGAAAGAGCAGTACCGATGTCTTCAGCTGGCAGCTTCCAAGATTGATCGCTGGAGCTGATTTGGACGTTCCGACATTGAAAGCCTTACGAGATGGCCTGTCCAAATTGGTCTCTACTGGGCTAAGTTGGCAGGATGGATGGCCGCATATTGTTTCAAAACGTTCCGATCTGAGCTGTGCGCTCGCAGCCACTTGCGTCCGCGGCTTCGATACTGGTTCATCGAAAGATTGGCTCCGTGCAAGTGCCCTCGCCCTTCGACTCCTCCATCAAGACCACGGCAGTGACGAGGCGTATCCACAGCTTAAGAAGTTGTTAGCGGAGCTGCCAGCCGAGTGGAATGCACAACTATTCTGGGCAAATGATTCGTTAGTTCAGTCCATCCACCCGATTACGGACCCTTGGGAACGTTATAGGCATGTTGTCGGTGGAGGAACGTGCCAAATAAACTCCGCCCGCGACTTGGGCTGGATCAAGGAAGCGCTGTCCGACCTCGCTCGACCTTCGGCAGATCGCGCGATGCTTTTGGAAGCAGCGATGCGGCACGCACCAAGCGAAGATGAATGGCCCGATCACATGATTGGACTGAAATTGCTCGTTGCAGATCAGCCCGAATTTCTCGCACTGATCGAGGAGCGTCTGAAGCCACGGGAGCTAAACAAAGACCACGAGGACTGGGAGATAAAAGACGCTAAATGGAGAAAGCAACTAGAGAAACAGGAAGCCAAGGACCACGCAAGTTGGGTCAATTTTTGGCAAGAAGTAGCAGACCACCCAGATACAGCATTCTCTCCCGGACGGGGTGGCGACACGACTTGGAACCTCTGGCGTGCAATGTGCAAGGCAGGAGATGAAAGCCGTGCTTCGGGATGGAACCGGCGTTTCATCGAAGCTAATTTCGGCAAGGAGACAGCACAGCGACTAAAGCTCACTTTGATGGAACAGTGGCGTAACGACCGCCCCACGCTCACTAGCGAACGACCGGACGATGCAAAGGGCACCTACCTCGTGCGCTGGCAGCTCGGTCTAGCCGCAATTTATGCCGAAGCTGAAGACGCCGAATGGGCTAGCCGGCTTTCATTCGAAGAAGCAAATCTTGCCGCCCGTTTTGCAACCATCGAACTCAACAGCTTACCCTCGTGGGTGGAGGCACTGGTGAAAGCCCATCCAGCAGCGGTGGAAGCTACGCTCGGCAATGAGCTATACGTTGAGCTGGAGAATGAGGCGGGTCCACATTGGCACTCCATGCTATTGCAGAACATCGGCCATGCGCCGAAACCCGTGATCGACATCTTCCTACCAGGCTTACGCAGGTGGCTCGATGCACAATGCAAACGTAAAGGGAAAAACGCGAATGGCACGGCTCAACGGATCACGCAGGTCGTCAATTTCCTGATAAAGCATGGGGACAAAGAAACGCGTGTACACATCTGCGCTCTGGCTCAGGAACGCCTAGGAAAGAAAATCTCAGCGTCATCCGCTCAAGTCTGGTTGCCCGTGCTCATGCGTCTTGATGCAAGTTTCGGTGTTGCCGCACTTGAATCACGCATCCAGTCGATCCGCCCTGCAAAACGAAGCAAAGCGGTCATGTGGTTTGGCAGCGCTTTTGGGGGTCGTGACGACGGTATTGATCTAGCAAATCCGCAATTCACACCACAAATCCTCTTGCGACTCCTGCGCCTAGCATATCGTCACGTCCGTCCAGCAGATGATGCCAAGCACGAAGGTTGTTACTCCCCCGATGACCGCGATGCTGCCGAGCATACTCGAAACTGGATTGTAAATGCACTGCTCAAAGCCAACGGCGAAGAAGGTTGGGAGGCAAAGTTGGAAATGGCTAACGATCCGCTCTGCGCTCACTTCAAGGACCGTATCATCGCGATGGCCGAGGAGCATTGGGCGGAGGAGATCGGCGGCGTTCCACTTGACGAAGCAAAAGCCATCGCTCTCGACAAAACTGGCGAAGCACCACCCTCCACGAATGAGGCGATGTTTGCAATCATGGTGGACCGCCTAGAAGATCTTGGTGAATTGCTGCTGCTTGATGCGTCGCCCCGCGAGGCTTGGGCGGGGATCACGCAAGAGAGAGTCATGCGCCGCGAGATCGCCCGTGAACTCGGCAACCATGCTAACGGCCTCTATAAAATCGGGCAAGAAGGTGTGACCGCCGACGAAAAGGAAACGGACATTCGGTTGATTTCCACTACGTCGAACTATGAAGCCGTTATCGAACTGAAGCTGGCTGATGGACGCTCTGCCAAGGACTTGCGGGATACTCTCGAGGCTCAACTCGTCACGAAATACATGGCCCCAGAAACCAGACGATCAGGCTGTCTCATCATCACTTTGTCGGAGGATCGGTCTTGGGATCATCCAGACACCGGATCTAGGATTGGCTTCACAGAACTAGTCGACCTACTGCGGGAAGAGGCTGCTAGTATTGTGCAAAAGCTCGGTGGCACCCTTCACCTGCATGTCTGCGCGTTGGACTTGCGTCCTCGCTTACTCACCGAATCGAAACAGAAAAAGGCAACTGGTTCTCGCAAGGGGCGACTCCCCTCTAAATGAAAGTTTGCTCTGCCAAGACACCATCGAGGAGCGCATTCACAAGCTCCAACAGGAAAAAGGCAAACTCGCCGCCGGCATCCTCGCCGATGCGGACATCTCAAATAAACTCAACCCAGCGATGGTGCGCGCGTTGTTGGAGTGAGTCTCAGGAAAATAGTTCCTGACAGAGCAAGCAACGTTTCCCATCGCAGCCACGGGCGGAACAATGCTCGCGACCATAGAAGATGATCTGGAGGTGAAGACGGTTCCAATCGTCGCGTGGGAAAAGCTTTTTGAGATCACGCTCGGTTTGCACGACGTTCTTTCCCGAGGTGAGTTTCCAGCGCGTGGCAAGGCGGTGGATGTGAGTGTCCACAGGAAATGCAGGTATGCCGAATGCCTGCGCCATCACGACAGATGCGGTCTTGTGGCCGACGCCTGGCAAGGCTTCGAGTGCGGCAAAATCCTGTGGCACTTCACCGCCGTGTTGCTCTATCAGGATTCTTGAAAGCTCAGAAATCGCCGCTGACTTGCGAGGTGATAGACCACACGGGCGGATGATGGCTTGGATTTTTTCAACTGGGACACGCATCATATCGCGTGGATTATCCGCGAGTTGAAACAGCGCGGGCGTGACTAGATTCACGCGGACATCGGTGCATTGCGCGGAGAGCAAAACGGCGATCAGCAAGGTGTAGGCATCCGTATGGTCTAGCGGTATCGGAGTCTCGGGATAGAGTTCCTGAAGCCGTCGTCGGACGTGATCGGCACGTTGTTGCTTAAGCATGACGGCGAGTTTCCAGCGCAGGTGGGAAATTGCAAGAGTCCTTACTCCCCGACTGGCGATGACGGGAATGCCACCGGAATGATGCTCATCAACTTTGCTCACAACTTGCTGCGTATTGAGCAAATCCAGCACCTCAAACTCACCGCCTCAACTTGATCAGTAATCAGAATATAACAAAAACAAAATATTATATTGACGTATCCATATGGCCTTACTAGTTGTTTCGAACCTTCAGCAATTCATGCACTCAACAAATCATACTAACTCGCTTCAGCCGACCTATTGGTCGCAGTGTATGGGCATGTTCGTATGCGTTGCGGAGATTCGATTCCGTCTCGATTCCGGGACCGAGTCCCCCAAACTGGGCAGTGAGATAAATCCCTTTATCCAGGAGGCAGGCAGGTAGTTCACGATCTAGATCAGATCATTCGATTTCTTCGAGAACCCCGCCCGCTCCAGTAGCAGGTGGGGTTTTTGTTTTCCTGAATTTTCCTCCTAAATTTTAAGGTTTGCGGTGACGCAGCCTCCATTCAAACCAAACCAAACGACTCGATTACATGAAATTTTATTAGTAAATCAAACGGGCTAAATCGTCCGGCAATCCATCATCCTTCCGGGAAAGCAAACCAACTAAATGTTGGGTAGCATTTGTGAATCTCTAGATAAGTAAGTCATGAAATCGTGGCTGGCTGTAGGAACTGTATTGTCCGAATTTCTCGCCCTAGAGAATATACAAACTAAAGGCTTCGGCATAACTATACTTAGAGATAGTTCGTGCCATGGGAGGTGTGCCTGAAACACTGAAAGATCCGCCGAGAAATTTTCCTGCGGGTGCGAGTCCATCACTGGACTGGCAGCGGTGTTTGTTTTTATCTTATACAATGCGGTCATCGTCCAACAGCAGGATTCCTGACTTCCACTCAGGGAATGCCGGTGCAAGTCCGGCTGACCGCACCAACTTTTTTTCTATTACCACGCGGCGGGCGTCAGCTTGCGCAACGAGGCCTCCAAAACCTTGTGGGTCCGGGGCAGCACCGGGACGCCGCGCCAATTTTTTTCCAACAACAGCGGAGTAGCCAAGTGGTAAGGCAGCGGTTTCATACGCCGCGTATCGTCGGTTCGAATCCGGCCTCCGTAACCATTTTTCTAATGGGCCGCTCAATCAGTCAGTAGGTCACCCGCCTTGCAAGTGGGAGAGCACGGAGCAAAGCCGTGGCGGTCCACCACTTTTCAGAAATCGCGCGCGAGGGAGTCAGCAAACCCGCCTCGTTTGGAACGAGGAGGCACCCGGGGCAGCACCGGGGCACGCGACCATTTTCATCCATCCTCCGTAGCTCTCAATAGCAGAGCATCCACCTTGTAGCGGAAAGACTGTGGCACGAAACCACGCGGAGGGACCAAGGCTGTGTAGCTGAGATAGATTAGCGTCTCGCTGAAGACGAGAAGAGTCCGGTGCGATGCCGGACACAGCCACCATTTTTTCTAAACGCTCCATTGATGTATCAGCTAGCATAGCGGCCTTTCACGCCGCAGAAGCCGGGGCAGCACCGGCATGGAGTGCCATTTTTCCCAGCTCCCGAAGTGTAAGAGTCCTACACGCCGCCGTGCGAAGGCGGAGATTCGAGGTGCAAGTCCTCGCGGGAGCACCATTTCCCCAATGTTAATCATGTTGTAAAAGTAGCATCCCGCCCTGTGAAGGCGGCCGTGCCGGTGCAAGTCCGGTTGATTAACCCATTTTCTAGCCGCGCACATGGTGAAGAGACGAACCATCGGTCTGCAAAACCGATCTACCCGGTGCGAGTCCGGGGTGCGCGTCCATCCCAATTAGCCCCGTAGCTCAATCAGCCAGAGCGTCCGACTTTGAATCGGAAGGTTGACGGTGCAAATCCGTCCGGGGCCGCCATTTTTGAAAACAAACACCGCTTTCGATCCAAACCTATTTTATACTAACACATTTATGAAAACCAAAGACCTGATCTTCCTCGGCGTGCCTGCGGGCGAGCCGATTCAGCACGCACACGAATTCATCCAACGCTACATCGCAGAGGGACGTGATGGCGCACGGCTCGGTGAGGAAATTTTCCAAATCGTCGCTGATCCGGCGGCATTTTTTGATGACCCGCTGCGTGCTCCATTAGCTCGTGCGATTTTTCGTCCGGCGTTCACGCCACGGGCGGAACTCGCGCCGTGGCGTCAGTGGGGCGACGACCTCGAAGCCGATGCGGTGCGGCAAATGGCGAATTCGTGTGCGCTTCCCGTCGCCGTGGCGGGTGCGCTGATGCCGGATGCTCATCCGGGATACGGCCTGCCGATTGGTGGCGTTCTTGCCACACAAAATGCCGTGATTCCTTATGCAGTTGGAGTAGACATCGCGTGTCGAATGAAGCTCACGGTGTATGACCGAAAGGCAAATACCATTCCCGGTCAGCGTGATCGGTTGGCTAACATCCTCGAAAACGAGACTCGTTTCGGGATCGGCTGCACGTTCAAGGATCGCCGCGATCACGAAGTGATGGACGACGATTGGAACGTTTCTCCGGTGACTCGGCGGCTGCGCGACAAGGCATGGACGCAGCTCGGGACCAGCGGCAGTGGAAATCATTTCGTCGAGTTCGGCGCCTTCACAGTGACGAGCGATGAGTTAGATTTCCCACAAGGCGAATACTTGGCGCTGCTCAGTCACTCAGGATCGCGTGGGACGGGCGCACAAGTTTGCGACACCTACAGCAGGCGCGCGATGGCTCGTCGGTCGAATTTACCGAAGGAACTCAAGCACCTCGCATGGCTCACGCTGGATGAAGAAGACGGTCAAGAATACTGGAACGCCATGAATCTGATGGGCCGATATGCTGCTGCGAACCATGAGCTGATCCATAAGCACATCGCGAAAAAGGTGGGAGCACGGGTCATTCTCGACATCGAAAACCACCACAATTTCGCCTGGAAAGAGCAGCACGTCGTGAACGGTGAAAAGCGCGAACTCATCGTGCATCGCAAAGGCGCGACGCCTGCTGGAAAAGGTGTGTTAGGAATCATTCCTGGCTCGATGGCATCGCCTGGATTCGTCGTGCGTGGTAAGGGGAATCCCGAGTCGCTCAACAGCGCATCCCACGGTGCAGGCCGCGTGATGAGCCGGACCAAGGCTCTCCAATCCTTCACTTGGAGCGGAACTAAGAAACTTCTAGCGGATCGTGGCGTCGAGCTGCTATCTGCGGGGCTCGATGAGGTTCCGGGTGTTTACAAAGACATCCACACCGTCATGGCCGCGCAGTCCGATCTGGTGGATGTGCTGGGACGTTTTGACCCGAAGATTGTGAAAATGTGTCCGCCGGGTGAGCGGGCGGAAGACTGAGGAACATCGAACATTGAAGTGAAGAAAATTAAGCCGCTTTTTCCTGAAAACTGTGCACTGAAAACTGAAAACTAGCTACTACGTGAATGAAATCCATCCTCCATAAAACAACCGTTCTGGTGCTGAATCGCAACTGGCAGGCCATTCATGTGAAGACTCCCGCTGAGGCGTTTTGCATGATGGCGACAGGCGCGGCGAGCGGGCTGGATATGCAGGGCGAGGACTGGATTTCTCCGGTGAAATGGGAGGAATGGCTCAAGCTAACAATTCGCGAGGAGGATCAAATCGTGAACACGCCGCGTGGTCTTGTTCGGGTGCCGACGGTGATCGTGGCGGCGAATTACTCGAAGGTTCCGCTGTGTCGTCCGCGCTTCGGGGCGCGGGGGATTTGGAAGCGCGATGGCGGGATTTGCCAATACACCGGGCGCAGACTCGCGCCGGGTGAGGGAAACATCGATCACGTTGTCCCGCGTTCGCGTGGTGGGGCGTCGTCGTGGGAAAATTGTGTGCTGTCGCATCGCTCGGTGAACGAGAAGAAGGCGGATCGTCTGCCGCATGAAGCGGGGTTGCGTTTGTTACGGAAGCCGCATGTGCCGCACTCGTTGCCTGCGACTTTGCTGATTCAGAATCTCCACGGCATCGCGGATTGGCAGCGGTTTTTGGTGAGCTGATAGAGAGGCGGTTTGTGGCGGCGGTTTTCAACCGCCATTCCTAACTGTGCTTCTTCTTTTGGCTTGGCGGTTAAAAACCGCCGCCACGGACGAGATCGCAATCATTCAAGTTCGTCGGGAGGATCAGTTATTTCCCAGACGTTTCACGAACTCGTCGAGCAGGGCTTTGAGTCTTGGCTCGGGGGCGATGGCGGTGGGTTTGTCGAAGCCGAGCCAAATGGCAGTGGCACCACCGGGGCCGAGACGGAGCGTCCATGCGTCGCGTTCGGAACCTGTGGCTCCGGTGAAGCAGCGGGTGCCGCCGGAGCGTTCGAGGACGCTGGTGGCATCGAGCGCGGCGGGTGCGCTGAGAGCGGCGGATAGATCCGGCTTGGCGGTGTAGATGATTTCTCCGGTGGCGTCGCGGATTTCTTGGATGAGGTAGGGTTTTGGGCGTTTGCCTTTATTGCCGAGAGTGGCGAGTCCGACGGACATTTCTAACGGCGTGGCACTCACGGAGCCGCGAAATAGGTCTTCGGTTTGGAGAAACGGGCCGGAAATTCCGCAGCGTTTCGCGATGCGTTCGACTTCGCCGGGACCGATCTGGCGACCGGTCTGCACGGGTCTGCCGGGGAGGACGAGCTTGCCTCGTTCTGCGGCGGCGGCGGCGATGAATGGCTCAAAGGCCGAGCCGAGATCGCGTCTGGAATGGGTGCGATCCAGCCGTGAGTGGCTGTAATTTCTGCCGCCGATGAGGGCGAGCGTGGCCCCAGATTTCGTCTCGGTGGTGATGGCGGCGTATTGGAGGTAAGCGGGTTCGGTGCCGGGTTGGTGATTGGTTTCAGTCGGGTGCTTCCAGGTTTTTTCGCGTTCGAGGTCTTCGACAGCGCGGGTGAGTTCAATTTCTAACCGCCCTTGCCAACTTGCATCGAGCGTGGTGCGGACACGCAGGCCACCGAGCTTGATGTCGTTCATTTCAAGGATGCCATCGAGTTCGCGGCGGACGGCTTGAAGCGCGTACGAGGTCTGTGTCTCGCGGGCCTCCTCTTTCACCAGTTTGATAGGTTCGGCGGCGATGGTGGCGCGGCGGGCGGTGTCGATGAGCTTCATGGTGATGAGGCGATTGAGCGTTTGGTTGCGCTGGCGAATGGCGGCATCGAGATCGCGGAATGGGGAAAATTTGTTAGGACCACGGATGATGCCGACGATCATCGCGCACTCGCCGTCGCTGAGGTGGCGCGTTGTTTTTCCGAAGTAAGTTTGGGCGGCTTGCTCAATGCCATCGGCTCCGGCTCCGAAATAGACGCGATTCAGATAGTGGGTGAGAATTTCATCTTTGGTGTAGCGGGATTCGAGTCGCAAGGTGAGGGCGATGCCGAGCAGCTTGGCGTGGAGGGATTTTTGTTTCAGGCGGAAGCTGATGCGGGAGAGCTGCATGCTGAGGGTGGATGCGCCTTGGGTGAAATCTCGGTCTTTGAGGTTTCTAACTGTCGCCCGCACCAGCCCGCGGACATCGACGCCGCCGTGTTCGAAAAACCGCGCGTCTTCGCGTGCCCGCAGGGATTTCACGAGGAAGTCTGGGATTTCGCCGCGAGTGACGAGCTTACGCCCAGATGCCCCTGGCGCGGTGATTTCCACGCCTTTTCGATCCTCGTAAATCGTCCCGATAGGCAGCTTGGCGACCTCCGCCATGTCGAAGCGTGAGGCGAGCATGAAGTAGATGAACGCGATACCGAGAGAGATGATGAGCCCGGATAGAGAAAGGAAAAATAGCCACTTCACCGGACCATGCAGCCACCGTGGAAGCCAACGCTTCCAAAATGGTGGGGGATGGATGGGGTGCCAGGTGGACATTTGAGCGGAGAGCGGAGAGCGGAGAGCGGAGAGCGGAGAGCGGAGAGCGGAGAGCGCTTTCTGTGCTCTCAGCTCATGGCTCTCTGCTTTCTACTCTACCGGAATGGCTTTGAGTGGGATGTCTTCGATTTCCTCATCCACGGGCAGGGCGCGCATGGGGGTGGCTTGCTCGACGGGTTGGGCTTTGGGTGGAGCGGTGTCGGATGAGGTTAGGGCGGTTTCATCCACGGCGAGTGCTCTGGCGGGATGGATGGGGCAGAGGTCGTTTTCGGGGAGGGTGACGTCTGCGGGGACTTGGTCGATGTAGGCGGAGCCGGCGACGCGGCAGCCGTTGGTGACGCGCTTGCCGGAGTGGCGGCAGAGTTCCATTTCGATGAGGTTGGCCTTGCTGTTGAGCTGGCCAGCTTTGTAGCCGAGGCGGTCGGCAGTTTTCATGATTTCTACCCAAATGGGGAGCGAGAGTGTGGAACCGTAGCCGCCTTGAATGGTTTTTTTCGGGCGGTCGAAGCCGACCCAGACGGAGCATGTTAGGTGGGAGGTGTAGCCGGAGAACCATGCATCTTTGAAGTCGTTGGTGGTTCCGGTTTTTCCGCCGCAGGGTTTGTCGAAACCGAGACGTTTCACGGCGGCGGCGGTGCCACTGGTGGCGACTTCTTTGAGGATGCGCGAGACGGACCATGCGGAGGCAGACTTGGCGGCGGGGTAGGAAAGGAGCGGCGTGGTTTTTTCCGGCGGCCAGAGGATATTGCCGTCGCGGTCTTTGATTTCGGAAATGAGGTAGGGGCGAAAGCGAGTGCCGTCGTTAGGGAAAATGGTGTAGGCGGATGCGATCTCCCACGGTGAGGCACCCCATGAGCCGAGGAAGGATGATGGGTTTTCCGGCATGGCGGTGCGGAAGCCGGCCATGCGCGTGACTTCCTTCACTTTCGGGATGCCTGCGTAGTTTCCGACACGGACGGACATGGTGTTGCGCGAGCGGACGAGGCCATAGGATGCGGGGTGCATCCCGCCGAATTTTCCGTCGGAGTTGTGGGGGTTCCATGAGCCAGCGCCTTTGATTTCACCTCGGTAAATCGGGCCGTCGCTGATGGAGGAGTCGGGACGGAGGCCTTGGTCGAACGCTGCTAGATAGATGAAGGGCTTAAACAACGAGCCGATCTGACGGCTGGCGCGGGTGGCGCGATTGAAGATGGATTCGTTCGCATCTCGTCCGCCGATGACGGCGAGCACGGCACCTGTGCGGTTCTCGACGACGACGGCAGCACCTTGGAGGTATTCGGGTTCTTTGCGTTTTTCGATGGGGATTTGCCGCCACGTCGCCTGCGTCTGGTGCGGGTAGCCTGAAAGGCGTTCGACTTCGCGGAGTTTTTTGTCCAATGCTTCTTCGCCTTTGTGTTGGATGCGGAGGTCGATGGTGGTGATGATGTCGAGTCCGCCGAGTTCGATGTTTTCCTTTTCGAGGATGATTTCTAAATCACGCTGGATGGCTTCCATGGCGTAGGAATCCTTCGCTTTGCGGCGCCATGCGGGTCTGACTTCGATGGGTTCAATCTTCGCGGCTTCCGCATCGGCACGGGTGATGACTCCGGCGTCCACCATCCGGTCCAGCGTAGTGCCACGCTCGCGGGTGGCGGCGTCCATGGAGCTAAAGGGATTGAACGCATCTGGCCCGCGGACGATGCCCGCAAGCATCGCGGATTCTGACAGTGTCAGCTCGGACGGGTGTTTCTCGAAATAGATCCGCGATGCTTCGCCGACGCCTTTGATCTGGCGGCCCCAGTTGATTTGGTTGATGTAGGCTTCGAGGATTTCGTCCTTTTCCATCGCGGCTTCGAGACGGAAGGCGATGGCGATTTCGAGAAACTTGCGGTCGAGCTGCTTCAACGTTTCACCGCGTTTCTCGCCGCGTTTGAGTTTGAAAATGTCTGACGCGAGCTGCTGCGTGATGGTGGAAGCTCCTTCTTTTTTACCCTGAAGGTTCTTGATGACGGCGCGGCCGATGCCGAAGTAGTCCACGGGTCCGTGTTGATAGAATCGTTCGTTTTCGCGAGCGAGGATGGCCTTGCGGAAATTTTCTGAAACTTGGCTAAGAGGCACGATCGAGCGTCGGCCTTCGTCACCGTGGATGCGGCCGATTTCCTCGCCTTGGCGGTCGTAGATGATCGAGTGCTCGGGCATCGCGTGGATTTTCAGCAAGTCGTATTGCTGGGCGCGAAGGCCGTAGATCACGGCGAATGCAACTAGCGGATAGAGACCCGCGACGACGGGATAGCTCACCAAGCGGACGACATACTTCAGCGGGCTGCCGAGCGGACGCGTGAACAGATTGAGCAGATGAAAAGGCCAGAAAATCAACAGCGAGACGGCTCCGGGGCCATGCGCGGGCTTGCTGGATGACTCATCCTTGCGCTTGTGGTTAGCATCTGACGGGTTGCGTTTTGGCATCGGCGTGCAAATTCTAAGCGATCCTGAAGCGACGATCCATCCTTGATTATCGCGGCAGACGAACTCGGTCCTCAGCGTCGCTGAAATTCGCACAAACTATGAAAACGAAATTTTCTCTCTGCTTCGGGTGGCTTGCCGTCTGCGGGCAACTGTCGGCGGACGAGCCAGTCCGCACGCTCAAAGACCTCGGCGCACTCGAAGCGAAGGTAGAGGCGGTTTCCCGCAAAGCGATGCCCGCGACGGTCGCACTACTCTCGGAAAAAACCGAGTCATCCGGCTCTGGCGTCATCACCACGGCGGCGGGATTGATCCTAACGGCAGCGCACGTCATCCAAGGCGCGGATGAAATCACCGTCGTCTTTCCTGATGGCGAGCAAGTGCGCGGCAAGGTGCTGGGCGCGAATTATTCCAAGGACATTGCGATGGTGCAAATCGAGGGAAAAGGTCCGTGGCCGTTCGCGGAGATGGGTGAGTCAAAGTCGCTCAAGGCTGGAGACCGAGTGATCGCGATGGGGCATTCGGCGGGCTTCGATGCTGCGAGGACTCCGCCAGTTCGCTTCGGGCGTGTCGTCTCGCAAGGTCCAGGAAATTTCCTAACAACCGACTGCACACTCATCGGCGGTGACTCGGGTGGACCACTGTTTGACTTAGATGGAAAAATCGTCGGGATCAATTCTTCCATCGGCGTTTCCCATGCGAACAACAACCACGCGGGGATCGACGGCTTCAAACAAGACTGGGATCGCATCATGGCGGGCGAGGCATGGGGCCAGCTCACGATGAACCCTTTCGCCAATCCGGAGAAACCTGTGCTCGGCATCGTCATGGGGCTTTCCCGAGGAAACATCGGCGTGCCAGTGGAAGCTCTCGCGCCGCGCTCGCCCGCTGCCGCTGCTGGACTGAGGCCGGGTGACATCATCACCCGGCTAGATGACACCAACGTTCCTAACGGAAACCAACTCGAACAAATTTTGGTGAAACGCCAAGCAGGCGACAAAATTAAAATCAGCGTCATGCGCGGTCGCAAGGAGTTCAAATTCGATGTCGTTCTCGCCCGCTATGAAGACATTTTCAAATAACACTCTCATGAAATCATCCGCTACTTTGTTCGTTCTTTTGACTTTGGCGAATCTGTCGTCGGCTCAGGAAGATGTTCCTTTGCTACTGCCGGAGGAGCGGCAGGCCATCGCGCGGCAGGATCGTGAGTTCAACGAGGCCATCGCACCCGCGCTGACGACGGCGGCGAGGTCCACCGTTAGAATCTGGGCTGGCAAGCGGCGGCTGGCTTACGGCACAGTGATTGGCGACGGGAAACGCATCTTGAGCAAGTGGAGCGAGATCGCCCGTGCTTCGGAAGAACTGCGGATCGATGCGGGTGAAGGCGATGTAAGAAGCGTGAAATTGTCCGGCGTGTATCAATCTGAGGATCTGGTGGTGCTGGAGGTGGAAGGTGCTCCGCTTCAGCCGGTGAGTTGGTCCACGGAGGAGACGAAACTGGGAAGTTTCCTCGCGGCACCGCAACCGGATGGACGACTTGCTGCATTCGGGGTGGTCAGTGTGTTAGAAAGAAATCTACGCGACACAGATCTGGCTTATCTCGGCATCGTGGCGGTCAAAGGATTTGCAGGGCCGGGCGTGAAGATCGAGTTAGTCGATCCGAAAAGCGGTGCGGCCGCCGCAGGTCTGGTGGAGGGAGACGTGATTTTGAAAGTGGGCGACCGCTCTATTTCCGGGCTGCTAGAGCTGAGAAACGCGCTCACGGGTGTCGCTCCTGGGGAGAAAGTTTCCGTAGTGATCGAGACGGATAAGCGAGAGAAACGTCTCGAAGTCGCCGTCGGGAATCGTCCGGAAAGGAAAGAGTATTTCGGTGCGAGATTGCAACAAATGGAGCGGATGGGTGGCGCGATCAGTCAGATTCGCGACTCATTTTCTCATGTGATTCAGAGCGACATGATCCTCCAGCCGAACCAGATCGGTGGCCCGGTGGTGGATCTCAAAGGACGCGTAGTCGGGATCACGATGGCGCGTGCGGATCGGACTCGCTCGTTCATCATGCCGGGTGCGGATGTGGAAAATTTGCTCAAACAAGATCCGGCGAATCCTGCGTTGGCTCAAGTCCGCGACGACGAAGAAGAGGCAAAACCGATGCCTGCCCGGAATGGAAAGCCTCAAGGCCGTAAGCCAAAGGTGATGAGTGAGGAGCGGCTGCGTCGCCATCTATCAGACATGCAGCGTTTGATGGATTACATGAACGAGGAAATCGAAGCACTGGAAGAGCCTTGAATGAGAAAAGGCGGCGGGCAAGATGCCCGCGCTACTGTTGTCATGGCATTTCCAAAGGGATTTTTATTTGGCACCGCGAATGCCGATCATCAGGTGGAGGCTCACGATCCTGAGCGCGAGGACGTGTGGGATCTATGGGAACGGTGCCAAGGCCTGACGCCACGGGGAAAGGCGACGGATTTTGCAAATCGCTATGAGGAGGACATCGCGGCGGCGGCGGGGATGGGGTGTAAATTGTTTCGTTTCTCGACGGCGTGGGCGCGGGTGGAAATTTCTGATGGAGTCTTCGATGACGCGGCTTTGGCGCATTACCGGAAAATCGCGGAGTGCATCCGCCGACATGAGATGAAGGTGATGCTGACCTTGCATCATTTCGTATGGCCGGTGTGGTTGGAACGAGATTGCGGCGGGATGACGGGGAAGCGATTTCCTGAGCTTTTCGCACGCTACGCCGAGCGGGTGGCTGAGGCGTTAGGCGACGTGGTGGATTACTGGATCACGTTTAACGAGCCGAGCCAACTCACCTTCGGATTCATCAAGCCATGGTGGCAAAACCGTTACTACATGCCGCCGGGCTTGCCGCGTGGCTCGCATGTGGAGGCGGAGGCAGAGGCGGTGGGGAAATTGATTCCTAACTTGTTTGTCGCTCATGCGCGGGCGAGGCAGCGGATTAAGCTGCATCGGGCTGAGGCGCAGGTGGGAGTGAATCCGTTGGTCACGGGATTTCCGACGTGGTTGCAAATGGTGATGGACTGGGGTGCGTGTCATCGCGGGATCTCGGAAGCGTTGTTTAAATTTACGACGAGTGGTGCGTTAGTCCGTGGGAAAGGTAGTGTGGATCTCGTGCTTGGGGGAATCACGGCGGGCGATGAGACGCGCTATGATATGAGCGATCCTTATCTGCGGACGGGCAAGGCGGTGTTAGTGAAAGAGGGTTATGAAGGCGATGGGATGGCTTCGTTGAGATCAAAAAAAGTAGGAGTCATCGCCGTGGGAAATCAGCCGGTTTTCTGGAAGCGTGATCTTCCTGAGCCATGCACAAAGCGGATTTTTGCGAACTACGATGATGCTCGTAGTGCGTTGTTAGCTGGCACGGTGGATGCAGTCTATGGCGATGCGTATTTTCTGATGCCGATTGGCCATGCGGCGGAGCTGCGCTTGCTGGTGACGGATCTGAGCAGTGAGGCGTATGTGGCTGCCGCGCCGCATGGGCATTGTCAGTTGCTGGAGCGGGTGAATCGGGCGGTGGCGTCGTTTCAGCGTGAAGAACTCGGCGTGGCTCCGATGGCGAAAGCGGCAGTGAGACCGATGGCATTGCATGAGGTGTTAGCGGGCGAAGATGGCGAGCTGGATGGTCTAGCAGCGAGTCGTCACCTCCGGCGGATTCGACGGCGCGGGAAGGTGCGGATCGGGATTCGTAGCGATTCGCCGGGCGGTGAGAGTCTGGAGATGAATCTGGCTCGGCGGGTGGCTTACGAAATTTTTCGAGATGAGAAGTGTTTGGAAATCGCCAGACTGGAGCCGAGTCAACGGCTGAGTGCGTTAGAAACACGGTCTGGCTGGCTGAACTGGGCTTGGCGTTTCTGGGGGACGACGACGATGATCGCGAACGCGAATTGGTGGTATCTCGGGACGTCTGGGCGGCTGCCGGAGGAGCTGTGTCCGCAGGAGGCAATCGGGGCGCAGGATTTCGTCGGGCTGGATTATTACTGGGGCCTGCCGACGATGAAGCTGGGGAAATTTAGGTCGTTAGAAGATGCGGCGCATGGGAAATTTCTTAAAGCTCCGGTGTGGCCGCGTGGGTTGTATCATGCGCTGCGGAGGTTTCATCGGTGGTTTCCGGGGCAGGAGTTATTTGTGGTGGAAAATGGCAGTGTGCCGGTGGCTAACGGAGTTTCTCGGAGTGAGTATTTGCGCCTGCATGTGGCGGAAGTGGAGTGCGCGATCGCGAAGGGCGTGCCGGTGAAGGGCTATAACTTTTGGTCGATCACCTCGAACCGCGAGTGGGGTCACGCGTTTGATCCGAACACGGACTTTGGGTTGTATTTCGTGGATCTGGATAAGGATCCAGAGCTGAAACGACAGGCGACGGAGGAGGTGGCGGTGTATCGGGAGATTATCGGCCAAGCGGACGAATCTTAGTTTTCGCTCACATTCTGAAATCTTCGCCAAGGTAGTGTTTGCGGGCGATGGGATTGTCCACGAGTTCGTCTGATGCGCCTTCGAGGATGACCCGGCCATCGTGGATGAGGAAGGCGCGGTCGGTGATGCTGAGGGTTTCTCTCACGGAGTGATCGGTGATGAGAATGGCGAGGCCGTCGCGGTCGCGGAGTTCGCGGACGATGCGCTGGATGTCCTCCACGGCGATGGGATCAATACCGGCGAATGGCTCGTCTAACATGAGCAGCGTGGGATCGGAACAAAGCGAGCGGGCGATGGCGAGGCGGCGTTTTTCCCCGCCGGATAGGGTGATAGCGAGTGACTTGGAGAGCTTGGAGATGCCGAAGCGTTCAAGCAGTTCATGGGCGCGAGCGAGGCGGGCGGCGCGATTGAGTTTCGGGCGGGTTTCGAGAATCGCTAGCAAGTTATCCAAGACGGAGAGCTTGCGGAAAATGGATTCTTCTTGGGGCAAGTAACCAAGTCCGAGGCGGGCGCGGCGGTGCATCGGCATTCGCGACATGTTGTGGCCGTTGAAGCAGACCGAGCCGCCATCGGCTGGGATGAGTCCGGCGATCATGTAGAACGAGGTGGTTTTTCCTGCACCGTTCGGGCCTAGTAAGCCGACGATTTCTCGGGGCTGAACGGTGATGGAAACTCCATCGACAACGGCGCGACCGCTGTAGGTTTTCCGCAGTTCTTTGGCGTAGAGGACAGCGGATTCGGTGTTGGAGCAAGTCGAGCCGGGAGTGTGCATTGGAAGAAACGCGGAAGTGGGAAGTGGGAAGTGAAGAGGAAGTGGGAAGTGAAGAGGAAGTGGGAAGTGAAGAGGAAGAGGTGCTGATTTCTTTCGTTCTGACTTCCGACTTCCCACTTCCGACTTCGACATTACTCGGGCTTTTTTTGTGGGACGGGGAAGCCCATGTTCCAGCCGCCGCCGGGGGTGTCGAAGCGGCTTTCTTTCGGATAGATGCGGAGGAGATTGTCGTGATTTTTGGAGCTGAAGATGCGTGCTCCTTGGCGGACCCAGGGGAAGCCGCCGCTGATGGTGGCTTCGTCGTTTTTCACGTTGTAGATGAAGATGGCACCGCTGGCTTGGATGGGTTCTTTGCCATCGGCGGGCTTTTGGTCGATCTTGATGACGCCGGTGGCGACGATGCGTTCGGGGTCGCCGATTTTGTCGCCGACGTTGCTGCCTAGGTTTTTTTCGGATCTTTTGGGGTCAGGAGTTTCGGATTTATTCGGCTCAACGGGTTTTTTCTCGAAGAAGACTTTGACTTCGTTGGCGCCGGTGAGAGTGAAGCGCGGGTCGGTGACGGTGACGTTTTTGAGGTAAACGAGGACGCCTTCCTCGGGGTCGAAGTAAATGCCGCCGTCGCAACTGATGACGGTGTTGTCTGGGCCGGGGACGACTTCGAGCGGCTTCGGCTCGGCTGGGGTGGCGTCGGGTTTGGTGGGTGGGAGATCGGCTTGGACGAGGAAAGTGGCAGCGGCGTTGGAGGCGATTTCTGCGTCTGCTAGGTTTTTTTTGAGCTGGGCTTGTGACTCGGTGGCGGCGGCCTCAGCGGCGGGCGCGCGGGATGCGGCATCGGCCCGGATGGCGGCGAGTTGAGCCTCAGTGATGGGCTGCGGAGGAGCGGCAGTTAGAGGTTGGGAAATGAGTGCCATGCCAACGCTGGCCACGGCACGGAGGGGTTTGGATGATGAGTTCATGGTCGTGGCTGGAAGAGGAGCAATGGTGGTGGTGGCTGGACCTCGCAGAAAGCCTCGCCCGAGGTTGAAAGCGTAGTGGATGCCGGTGCCTTGGGCGGTGAGGCGACCGAAGTGAATTTCCAGCGGGTCGCTGGAGGTGAGGAGTCCTTTTGCCTGATTAAAGAGGCATTTTTCGAGATCGATCTTGCCGCGTGGGGATTTGTCGGGATTGAAAAACTGGATGGCGACGGTGGTGCCTTCGACTTGCTCGGTGTTGATGAGTTTCATGATCTCAGCCTTGAGAACTCCGGTTAGGCGGTAGTTCGGATCGTAGCGCGGGAGCATAACGTCCTTCAGTTCGCTGCCGGGCGGGAGGAGCGAGAAGGCTTTGAGTTTTTTCTCGTCCACTGGAGTCGCAGGCGGTTCACCAGCCATGGAAATGACGGGTGATGCGAGGACGAGTGCTGTAATGAGACGGAGCAAGTGGGCCGAGTGTTAGGTCACGCTCCGTGGGATGCGTGGTGAATGGCGATGAGGCGGATGAGGAGATCTTCGATAAACTCTAGCGGAATCTGGTTAGGGCCGTCGGAAACTGCGTTGGCGGGATCTGAGTGGACTTCCATGAAGAGGCCATCGAGTCCGGTAGCGACGGCAGCGCGGGCGAGGACGGGCGCGAGTTCGCCATCGCCGCCCGTGGCTCCGCCCAGTCCGCCAGGTCGTTGGACGGAGTGGGTAGCGTCAAAGATGACGGGCAAGCCTTCTTTTCGCATCCAGAAGAGTGAGCGCATGTCCACGACGAGGTTGTTGTAGCCGAAGGTGGTGCCGCGCTCGGTGAGGAGAAATCGCTCGCAACCGAAGGCGCGCATTTTTCCGGCGATGTTGACGGTGTCGAGTGGAGCGAGGAACTGGCCTTTCTTGATGTTCACGGCACGGCCAGTTTTCGCAGCGGCTTCTAGCAAATCGGTTTGGCGGCAGAGGAAGGCGGGGATTTGGAGGAGATCGATGTGGGCGGCGGCGATGTCTGCTTGCTCTGCGGTGTGGATGTCCGTGGTGACGGGGACGCCGAGTTCTTTGCCGATTTCCCCAAGAATGCGGCAGCCTTCGTGGACGCCGGGGCCACGGAAGGCATCGACGGAGGTGCGGTTGGCTTTGTCGAAGGAGGCTTTGAAAATGAAGTGAATCCCGGTGCGGTCGGCGATTTCCTTGAGCGAGCGAGCCATTTCCCAGGCGAATTTTTCTGACTCCATCGAGCAGGGGCCGAGGATGAAAAAGGGTGCTGGGCCGCCGACGGGGACGTTACCGATGTTGAAGGGATCGAAGGACATGAAGGTGAAAATGAGTTAATCTTCCGTGGACGCAAGCGCGGCTTCGAAAAGCGGGCGAAGGTTATCGAGCGCAGTGGCGAGGAGTTTCTTTTCGGAAGCTGTGAGATTTCCCTGCGTTTTGGAAGCGAGCATTTCTAGCGAGTCGATGACCGATTTCGCAGCGCGGAGGTTCACTTGTTTTTCCCCGCTGATGGGACTGGGAATCTGGCCGAGAAAAAGACCAGCGTTTTGGGCTTGGAGGATGATGAACTCGTTAAATCGTGGATCAGCTTCGGGCGCGGATGGCATGGCGGAGCGTCGGGACTGCGGTGGGAATGTGCAAGTGGGAAGACGGGGTGGAGCCTCAGTGAAAATTCAAGATACATGCCGCTATTGGCGACTCATCCCTATGCCCGCTCCAACAAATCTCGATACGCATAATCGTCCAGACAGTCAGGACAGTTTTTGAAATTTTTCAGCGCATGTTTTCTGCATTCAGGATGCCCTTGATTGAGCTTCAAGCACCTGATCGTGAGGGTCGCACGGTATTGATCTTCTGTCGTGGCTACCTCGTTGGGCAATACGTGAAGAGATTCAAAATCCCACTGGAAATAACGCTCAAACTCATATCCCGGCTCGTCTGGCTTTAGCAGACCTTGCTCGTAATTCTTTCTTTGGCAGTAGTTGCAGCAGTAGAAAAGATTTTCCCATATGTATGCCAACTCAGGATGGGAGGCTTTCGGTCGGAAATGATCGATCGTCTCATCGCCGGGTGGCGAAATGGGAAAACTATCGCAATACGAACAATGTGCCTGAGTCTGTCCTCGCAAACCTTCGTCCATGAGAATGTGGTTAAGCTTTTTACGGTTGATCGTGGGCCAGTATCCACTTCCACCATGTTGCTCGGTCCACTCAGTTCCCCTATCGATAAGGATTTGAGGACAAGGGAGTCTGTCCATTTTTCTCATGATGCTGATGCGCTGGCTTTTGCTTTTTGGGCTTTTTGCCGCTCATATTGTCGCATCTCCGCACCGATGATGTGTTCCAGTTCCATCCCGCGAGCCGCGATTTCTTCTGCTTTGGCGGTTAACTCAGCTTCTTCTGCGCTGCCTCCGTGCAAGGCTGACTTCCGAAGGATTTTGAATTCCTCCAATAACCCTTGGTTCTCTGGATCAAATGAGTCTGTGACGTCGAGTATTTCGGTAAGCACCCTCAAATAGCTATCACCCTTCTCCACTTTTCGAGCGGTTTCCACCGTCACACTGCCGCCTTCACCTACTTTCAGCCGATGAATCCACGCATTCTCATTCAGTGAGCTGACGACGAATGGCGAATGAGTCGCCACGAAGATCTGCGCTTTCGGAAACAGCTTCTGCATCATCGGCATCACCTTCCATTGCCATTCCGGGTGCAGGTGGGTTTCGGGTTCATCGACGAGTAAAATCATCGGTTCGTTGAGCGGATCGGATGAGTCATCATGAAAAGACGCCATCCACACTACGCCTTGCATGAGCCAACCAAGAATACACCGTAGGCCATCAGGCAATGTTTCGATGCCGTAGGTTTCACTGGCAGATCCCCATCGGACTCGAAGTTCGGGCTTTGGATGAATTCTGGAGACAAAAGTAAAGGATCGGTCGGTTACAGATTCAATAGCAGTTTCGAGGGCTTTGATCATCCTACTGTATTTACCCACCTCTCCTGCTTTGTTTTCTGTAGCACCTTGTAAGTCTATCGTAAAAATTCCTTGAAGTAGCTTTTGGGAAACATCGGCGGGACGAGTAAATGAGAGTGCTTCGTCTGCTGTTGGTCGCCCTAGCTCTGCGTTTGTTCTCACCTCTGCAGCTTCAACGTAGGCCCAAGGGCAGAATGTCATAGCGGTAGTAGCCCCATCCCAGTTGGATAAAGAGGATTGGAATCTGATAAGTTCCCACTGGGAAGAGGACTCTACCGAGTCATATGTCTTTTTCCCCTCCATTTCTTTAAAGACCCCCATGAGATCTCGTTTGTTCAGCTCAATTCTACTTCCTAGTGATCCAGCTATCAGAGCCAAGATTCGTGTTTTACCACTCCCGTTTGGGCCAGTAAATACGTGAACTTCAGCTAGTTCGGTGCAAACATCTGGAGACACATGGGGAAATGTCATCTCAAATTCACCAAATGGCGGGAATGCTGTTGTCTTTAGGGCGCTTATTTTCATGGTGAAATCACATGTTTAGGGATTATTAGCAAATTTTTGTTAGGCTTTGTTTTTTATGATTTCTAGCATCCGGCGTAGTGATTGTTCGACAGAATTAAAAGCTTTTCTGCGGCTGGGCCATTGATCTACAGCAAGCACTTCACCTTTTTGATTGATAGGAAGAAACTCGAAATCGCCGATCTTCCCAATTGTCCTTTCACCCCAGGATTTCCAAGCGCAATCCGCTTCAAGCAAAATAGGGACAATTATTGGACGTGTAGTTTGGAGACTCTCGGATAAGAGCCTTTCAAAGGCTCGATATAGCTCGAACTCTTGGATATATCTCGAACTCAGTGATGCAGTGCTCAACAGAAAAAGTATTACATCCGCTTCTTCCAAGGCTTGCCGGATTTCTATCTCCAAATTTTGAGAAGGAAGCACCTTGCCGTCATACCACCAGTCGATAATTCCATCCATCTCCATCACCTTGAGATTCTGCATTAATACATCTCTGTGGCCAGAATCCGCGTGCGCATAGCTCAGGAAAACCTTTTGGCGATCCTCGAAAATCTCCATCGCCGTGTTCCTCCGTTCCTTACCTTCCGGTGCCGCCACGCGATCTAGTTCCTGCTTCTGATCGATCCGAATACTACCCTCCTCGTCCGTGGAAATGCCGCTTTGCTGGCCTTTTTTCTCATCCACTATCAGTGCCTTCACGCTTTTGAAAAGGCCTGGCTTGTCTTCCAGTTCCAACAGCTCACGCGCATCCAGACTGTTCACCGACTTGTCGGATGTGGTGGAGCGTTGGTCGAAATCCTCGTGGATGTTTTGGAAATGGGCGCGTACCAGCTTGGTAAGCCGTAGGCGGGCGTCTTTGGCTCCGATCACCGTCACCTGAATGCGCTCCTTGCCGGGTTCTGCAATGACCAGAGCGTATGCGGTCTCCCCGGTATCCTCATGATCCATCTCCAGGACCACGCCCTGTCGCCAAACGTGGTTTTCCGAAATTAGCGGATGCGCCCGGACGATGAAGCGAGGCAACAATCCCTCGGGAAGCACGTTGTAGCGGTAGCGCAAGCGGGTGGAATTCGCCTTGAACCATTTGTCACCCAGATTCTGCGGTGTTTGTGGAGCCAACAGTTGCGGCACTAGCCAAGTGTTCTCGTGTCCTTCCAGCGCGTAACAAAGCTCGAAGCGCTCCATCAGTCCCACCAGATACATCACCATTTCCACATCAGTGTTCTCCAGCGCAAGGCGAGCCTCTGCGAGCGTGAGGTGGCCGGTGAACTCTCCATCGTGCGCCTGCCGCCTTTCCGCATGGCGCAGCAGCACATACACGCTGGCCGTCACCCAGCGGGGGTTCAGCACAGTAGTACCCGCCAGACGGGCGTCTCCCGCGTAGTGTAGGATAATACCCAGATCGTGCAAGTAGCCGATCAGAGCGTTCTGGTCCAGCTCCGACACTACACCGTAATCGTTGCAGATTTCTCGGTATCTGCTAAGCGGCAGATAATTTTCCTTCATCCCTGCCATGTAATTCTTCACGGAGAACCACAGTCTCGGGAAATCCTGCTTCACGGTCTCCATCTCTACCGCCGTCTCGCGGATTACTTTTTTGAGTTCATGAATTCCCAGCCCGGTTCGGCAATCTGTGCGTATAAAGACCTGAATATTTGAGAATTCATGCCGCAAAGTGAATTCAGCCACCGCGAAGGGTTTATCAACCCACTTGTTTAGCACTACAATTACCGGAGAATCCGCACCGAAGGCCCGTATCAACCGCAGCCAATACTCCGCATCTCGGTCTTGAAGATCGCTGCGCCCCTCGAGAACGAGCAGGTAAAGACTGCGGCGAGTCAGGAAAAACTGATGCGTGGCATGGGTGATCTCTTGCCCAGCAAAGTCCCAAACATGCGCCTTAATTCCATCTTTTTTCCCATCTTCCGTGACCCCGTCTTTCTTGCCGTCCTTCTTCTCGTCCAGCATCCAATAATCGATCTTGATACCCGCAGTTTCACGTTGGTAAGGATTGAAACTATCCTTGATTAAGCGCTTACGAATGGAAGTCTTCCCTGCTCCACCACGGCCAACGAGTATGACTTTCACCTCGTTAAGAGCCTTGCTGCCGCCAGCCAGCTGGGTGAAGTAGATAGCGAGAATTTCTTCTGGGGGCTTAGCTTGCTTGAGTTTTTGTATAACCTCCGTCGATTTTGGCCCAAGCGACTCATCTGTCAGTCCCAAACCTTCGTAATTACCATGAAGAAAGAGTTGGGTGAGTTTCCTCAGCTTCTGGATCATCGGCGGTAAAGAAGTCAACTTGTTATCTTGAAGTCCAAGCAGCGTCAGTGCTGAGAGATGGCCGATTTCCGATGGGAGGGTTGTTAATTGGTTTGAGCGAACGTAAAGCTCTTCCAACACGGAGAGTCGGCCAATTTCCGGAGGCAGGGCAGCTAGCCTGTTGCCTGTGAGATTGAGTTCGGTCAGCTCAGTGAGCTGACCGAACTCCGGGGGCATGGCACTCAGGCGATTAGAGCTTAAGTTAAGCTTTCTTAGTTTGGAGAGTTGACCGATCTCCGGCGGCAGAGTCGATAGTTGATTACCTTGGAGATCGAGCAAGGTAAGCCAGTGGAGTTGGCCGATCTCCGGCGGCAGGGAGTTTAGCGCGAGTCTACTGAGATCGAGAGTTTCGCTCAGAGTGCTGCCGCACTCTCTAATCCGCCACAGTGCCTCAGCAGAGCCGGTCGTCGATGTCCAATCACTCATCGCGCGGATCAAACCACAGGCGGCGGGGTCACGTCATCCTCATTATTTCGCGTCGGGTCTTCGAGGAGGGATTGGTTGAAGTAATCTCCGCAACGCTACGGCTCGCCGAGGTGGTGGGGAGGCGATGGCTTGGATTTTCTGCTGACTTCATCCGCTTCTCAAGAGACGCGACAAACTCCTCGTCGGAGACCGATGAAGGGTGTATAAAGGAGCCATGAATATTGCCGAGATCAAGGCTGGAGTAATTTAGCTTCCTGAAGACCAACGAGCGGCGTTGGTTGCGGAGCTGATTGGCTCGCTGCCAGCGGTGCTTTCCGACTTCGATGACGGGTCTGAAGAGGCGAGCCGCCGGATCAACGAAATGAAGGCGGATCCGACATCACACAGAACTTGGGAGCAGATCAAAGCCGAGCTGTGACGCTGAAGTGCAAGTGATCTATCACCGTCTCGTGGTGCGGGATCTGCGTGTGGCTTTGAATTACTGAGGGTCGTTAGGAGGGCCACTTGCGCGTATGGCTTCTTCGCGAGAGCGCGAAATACTACCTAATATCCACTGCGCTCAACAGGTGTAGCCGCGTCAGGACTGCGGTGGGAATGTGCAAGTGGGAAGACGGGCGTCTCCCCCGAGATGCGGGGTGGCAGCTCACACCCATGAGAACGCCGCCTCCCCCCCCGGAAAGGCGGCGTTCCGGTGTTTACCCTGCCGCAACCACATGTGCGGGCTGAGTAAAAATTCCATGCCAACGGAAAATGATAGGCCGGATCGGGATTTCCGAAAGGGGGTTTTTGAAATTTTTCGTGAGGGGAAATATGGCGCGGCTTTGTGTTGGCCTGACGCGAACGCGGGCTAATGCTGCGCCCATTACTTATGTCTGTGATGTCGTTAGATACGTTACCGTCCGCTTACCTTGCTCCGCTTCAGGAAGTGATGTTGCGGGATTCATTGGGCGAGCCGGACGCCGGGCATCATGTGGAGCAGGTGGAAATGACGTTCACCGAGGATCTCGCGACGGACACGGTGGTGCGGGCATGGCGGGAAACGGTCATCGCGACTGAGGCTCTACGGACGGCGTTTGAATTCGAGGGGGAAATTCCGTTGGGGCTGCGGACAGTCGCTCATTTTCCTGAGACTCAAGTCCGTGATGCGTTGCCGGATTGCTGGGGATCTTGGCTCGCGGTGGATCGCTGCCAACCTTTGCTCGTCGCCGGAGAGGTGCCGTGGCGGACAGCGTTCTGGCCAGCGGAGCGACGGCTGGTTTGGACGTTTCATCATGCGCTGTTGGACGGGCGTTCGATCACTCGGATTCTGGATGGATTTCTCGCGACGCTGGCTGGGAATCCGATGACGCCGCTTGCTCGCTCGCGCTGGAACGTGCCGTCATCCGGCGAGATCGCGACAGCTTCGAGAATTTTCTGTGAGAAATATCGGGACTCCGTTCCGGCGCGGCTAGGTGAGTCTCAGGCGGGAAATTTGCTGACTGAAGCTATTTTTAAATTAGGAAATACCGTGCTTCGGAAGCTCGAATCCCGCGCAGTTTCGGAGAAATCCACTGTCGCTACTTTCGTCACATGGGCGTGGGGACAAGCCCTCGCCTGCACTAGCAATGTCCCCACCGTGCTCATCGAACAAATCCGCGCTGGCGCACCTCAGCCGGGCACAGCTGGTTTCACGATGAATCTTCTGCCGCTGCGGACTCATCGCCACCGCTCCGGCTCGCCCACCGTTGCTTTGCGAGCTTTTCGCGATGAACTGCTAGAAATGCGCGAGATTGAGTCCGTGTCATTCGCGGATTTCCCCAATGGCATTTACCCGAATCTGAACACGCCGGGCCTCAGCACTCTGATGGTGATAGAGGTAGGAACGGGGCTTTCGCCCCGCTCCCCCCTCCGAACCGGACGTGCAGATCTCCCGCATCCGGCTCTCCAGTCAGTGGTTTGCTCCGTTACGGAGGCTCGCAATTTCTGTTTCTCGGGCGTCTAGCAGGCAGA
>JANOQR010000292.1:0-68354 GCA_031414935.1 Luteolibacter sp. | reverse complement strand
GCCTGCTAGACGCCCGAGAAACAGAAATTGCGAGCCTCCGTAACGGAGCAAACCACTGACTGGAGAGCCGGATGCGGGAGATCTGCACGTCCGGTTCGGAGGGGGGAGCGGGGCGAAAGCCCCGTTCCTACCTCTATCTTGAAGCTCTACGTTTCGGAAATGACTTCTGGTGAACGATCTAGCACCGCTCGGTAGTGAAAAAATACGATAAATTTCACAGCATCGTCTATTTCACGATTGAGGAAATCGGAGCATATCGCCTCCCATATTTCTCATCACTTCCTAAGCTCGGAGGCGTGCTTTTCACCTCGATACAAATCCCAGCTCTTCGCTCTCTGCTCCACGCTTTAAGCTAAAAACCCGCCCGGAGGAGTGTTCCGGGCGGGTTCTCTGTCCTGTGGTCAAGGGCCGGGGTCGCTTATGGCTGGGCGGGTACGTAGAGTTCCGATCCCTTGGCGAGGACAGTTGCGTTGATGAGATCGAGTCCGTTGAGGGCGTTGAGCCGCTCGGTGTCGGTGCCGTGTTTACTGGCAAATTCACCGTAAGTGAGTTCGTTTTCCACGATGACGGGGTGAACTTTACGGTCTGGCGCATTGGTTGCAGCAGGAGCCGGATTTTCCGCGACAGGTGCGGGAGTCGGAGCTGGCGCGGCGGCGGGCTGTGACTTGGGTTCCGCGCTGGCGAAAGGTTTCGGCGGGGCAGGGGTGGAGACCGGAATGTTATTTGGAACTGGCGCGGGGACTTTATTGGTCGGAACCGCCGCTGTTTGATTGGCTGCCGGGGCGGTCGAGTTCGAGATCATGGTCATCGGTGCTGCTTCGCCGCCGAGGCTGATGACTTGGCCGGGGCGCAGAGTGGTGGGGTTGACCTTGGGATTCGCGCTGATGAGGTCTGCCGTGGTGATTTTGTGTTTTTTAGAAATGCTCGAAAATGTCTCACCAGCCTGCACTTTGTGGCTTTTGGCCGTGACTGGAGTGGGTTTTGTCACTGCTGGAGCGGTTACATGGCTACTTGCCAGAGCAGGTGCGCCGGGAACTTTGAGTTTTTGGCCGGGACGAATCACCGCGCTCATTTTTAGGCCGTTGGTCTTTGCGAGTTTCTCGGGCGTGGTGCCTACTTTGCGGGCGATTTTCCCAAAACTGTCACCCGCCTTGACGGTGTAAGCCGTGGTCTGAGCTGGAGCGACTTGCGCCGTGCTTGGTGTGGCGGAGGCTTTGGTTGGCTCGGCTTTCGGCTGGGTGGTGCTGACGGTGGCGGTCTTGGCAATCGTCGAGCGCGATTCCCGATCCAGCGAACGGAGCTGCGAGTTGTCATTCTCAAGCTGGTGGATCTGCCTCTCCTGCTCTTTGCACAGCGCACGCAGCGTTTCCAGCTCTGACTTTGCCATCAATGTCGGCGATGCGAGGACCGATGAAATTGCGATAAAAAGCAGCGTTGTTTTCATGACGCGACGAGCTATTTCAAAAAAAACGATAAGGATCAAGATGAAATCAATAAAACTTAACTAAAGCTGTTGATTTCACCGTGGTTACGAGGGCGCAAAAAAACGGGCGGTCCCGAAAGACCGCCCGTTGGCGAAGGAAATGGCAGACGACTACCGCCTCAGTTGGCGCGACCGGTGTAGGAATTATCCTCGGTTTTCACGTTAATTTTCTCGCCCACATTGATGAAGAGCGGGACTTGGACGATCAGGCCAGTTTGCATGACGGCGGGCTTATAGACGTTGTTCGCGGAGTCGCCTTTGACGCCTTCCGAGGACTCAGCCACGGTCATCACCATCGAAAGCGGAAGATCCACGGCGACTACGATGCCGTCGGCGACCATCAAGTTGTAGATTTGCCCCTCGATGAGATAATTTTTTACGCCCTCGATCAGGTCTTCATAAACGACGGCGTCCTCGTAGGTGTTGGGATCCAGGAAATGGTAGCCGCTGCTGTCTTTGTAGGAATACTCATGCGGAGTGCGCTCCAGCACCACGCCCTCGACGCTGTCGTTGGAGGTCATCCGAAGGTTGAAAACCTTCTTGGTGGCGACGCTGCGGATGGACATTTGGACGTAGGAAGCCATCCGCGGTGGGGTCTTAAGCTCGTGGTCGATGACGAGACAAACTTCGTTGTTGTGGCGGACGGCGTGTCCCTTGCGGAGGTTGATGATCGGTGTGCTGGCCATGATTTGTGGGGGCGGGATAGGCTGCACGGGCCGGGGAGGCAAGCACGGAGTTTTTCGGTTTCAGCGAGTCGGGTAGCTCAGGAAATTTGGCTTTTGATCCACTCGGCGACCTTCAAGTCATCGTCTCCAGCGGACCAGACGTTGCGGAGGAAATCCGCTGGATGGATGTCGCCGTGGGTTCTCAAAAACCGCCGATCCCCACCACAGCCGAACATCAAATCCGGGTCCAGCTCGCCACGGAGTTTTGCCCGGCCTTTCGCAATGATGCGCGGCAGATAGGCCATGCCATCCAGCTCGTCGCCAAAGGTGGGAATGTCATTCGCGGTGAGTCGGGTCTCGCTACAAACGCGATCTTGCAACGCGAGAAAGTAATCCCGCCGCACCGCCGCGATGAGCAACGCCGTGGAAATGGATGGCTGCCCCTCACCGCAGAAGTCCTCGACGAAATCGAAGAACTCCCGCGTTTGGCAGCCGATGTCCGCGAGAAATGCGAGATCCGCCGCATCGTAGTAATTTTTAAAATCCGTGTCGCCTGCTTGAAAGCGGGCAGCACATCGGTCGAACAGGGCGAGAAAAACGTCGTTCCAAGTCATGCGGCGAATAGACCCGAAATTTACCCCTCCGCACTCTTTTTCTTCACGGCGGGAGCGATCGCATCAATCGCGGCTAACAACTCTTCGTCCGGCATCGGTGACTGAAGCGCGTCCAAAGAATCGTCTAACTGCGCCACGGTCCGAGTGCCGATGATCGAAGATGTGACCGCAGGAAAACGCAGCGACCACTGGATGGCCAAGTGATTCAGCGCGACTCCGTGAGCCGCTGCGAGATCGCCGAGAGCACGAATTTTATCCTGCTGGGCAGCGACTTGCTCCACTTGGAGAAATCCTTCAGCCCGCGCCGCCCGCGAGTTTTCGGGAATGCCGTCGAGGTATTTGGGAGTCAGCATCCCCTGCGCTAGCGGGCTGAAAACGACGCAGCCGATCCCTTCATCGAGCAAGTAGTCGAGAATACCCTCGGACTCTGGCCAACGGTTCAGGATCGAATACGGCGGCTGATAGACGAGGCAACGGATACCCATGTCCTTGAGAATTTTCACCGCCTTTTTCAGCCGCTTGAGCGGATACTTCGAGAGGCCGACGTAGAGTGCGCGGCCACTCGTCACCGCTGTAGCGAGTGCGGACATGGTTTCCTCTAAGCGCGTCTCGTAGTCCGGGCAGTGGGAGTAAAAAATGTCCACGTAGTTCAGCCGCAGGCGTCTGAGCGACTGATCCAGCGACGCTAGCAGATGCTTGCGCGAGCCTGCCTGACCGTAAGGGCCGCTCCACATGTCGTGGCCCGCTTTGGTAGAAATCACCAGTTCATCGCGATGATAGGCGAAGTCCTCGATCAGGATTCGCCCCACATTTTCCTCAGCCGAGCCGGGAGGTGGGCCGTAGTTGTTGGCGAAGTCGAAGTGCGTGATCCCGCGATCAAACGCGCGGCGCATCATCCGGCGAGCTTCTTGAAAATCATCGACGTGGCCGAAATTGTGCCAAAACCCGAGGGAAATCGCTGGCAACAAAAGGCCCGAGTCGCCGCATCGCCGGTAAGGCATCCGGCCATCGTATCGCGCTGTATCAAACATACTTCGGACGCTGCCGTGGACACCCGCGTTTGCCAAGTCCTACGATGCACGGGAAAATAAGATATCGCTTCTCGCCTGCGATGGCATCGTCCAATTTTGAAATCACTTAAACCCCGTTTCATGGTTCAGAAAATTTTCACCCTCCTCGCGCCGCTGCTCGTGAGTTCATTCGCTCTGGCCGTGCGACCTAACATTTTGTTCCTCGCCATCGACGATCAAAACGACTGGATCGGCCATCTCGGCGGGCATCCGTTAGTGAAAACTCCGAGCCTCGACCGCCTCGCCGCGCGTGGCACCACGTTTCTCAATGCTCATTGCAACGCGCCGATTTGTAATCCCTCCCGCACCAGCCTCATGCTCGGCCTGCGTCCCACCACCACTGGCATCTACGGACTCGCTCCGTGGTTCCGCAGCTTGCCGGAGTTTAAAGATCGGGTCACACTTCCTCAGTATTTCGCCAAGCAAGGCTACCAAACATCTGCGACGGGAAAAATCTACCACCTCGGAACTGGCGGCGGAGGCAAGGGGAAATCCGCCCGTGCTGACGAGTTCCAAGTCACCGCTCCCATTGGCGGCATCGGTGCCAAGCCATCGCGGAAACTGGTTCCTGTCACGCCCATGGGCAATCATCCAGCCGTCGATTGGGGCGTCTGGCCGCTCGCTAATGAAGACACCACGAAGGGCGACTACCAAGTTGCCACTTGGACCATCGAGCAAATTCAAGCCGCGCCGAAAGATCGGCCATTCTTCATTTCCGCAGGGTTTTCCCTACCACACTTGCCCATCTACGCCTCGCAGAAATGGTTTGATCTCTACCCAGACGACGACCGTATTTTGCCTCAGGTACTAGAAAATGACCGCGACGACACGCCGCGTTTCTCATGGTATCTGCATTGGCATCTACCCGAGCCGCGACTGCCGTGGCTGAAGGAAAACAAGCAATGGCGCAATCTCGTCCGCAGCTATCTCGCGGGCACCAGTTTCGTGGACGCGCAGATTGGCCGCGTCCTAACTGCACTCGATGCAGCCGGACTTACCGACCACACGATCGTCGTCGTCTGGAGCGATCACGGCTGGCATCTCGGGGAAAAGGGCATCACCGGGAAAAATAGCCTGTGGGATCGTAGCACGCGAGTTCCGCTCATTTTCGCTGGCCCCGGAGTGAAGCCAGCCCAACGCTGCACCCAACCCGCCGAGTTGCTAGATGTCTATCCATCGCTCGTCGAACTCGCCGGATTGCCAGCTCGTTCCGATCTTGAAGGCCTCAGCCTCGGCCCCCAGCTCAAAGACGCCAGCACGCCGCGTGAGAGACCCGCCATCACCACTCACAATCGCGGCAACCACGGCATCCGCAGCGAGCGTTGGCGTTACATCCGCTACGCCGATGGCAGCGAAGAACTCTATGATTTGAAAAACGATCCACACGAATGGAGTAACCTCGTTTCCATGCCCGAACACGCCCCCGTCATCGCAGAACACCGGAAATGGCTGCCAAAAACCGAATTCCCGCTCGCTCCCGGCAGTGCCTCTCGCATTCTCACTTATGACGCCGCCAGCGACGAAGCCGTCTGGGAAGGCAAGCCCGTGAAACGCTCCGATTCCATCCCTCAATAAAAAAACCTCATGAAAAAAATTCTACCCAGCTTGTTAGTTATCGCTTCTTTTCCGCTCTTCGCCGCAGAGGAAAAGAAGCCGAACATTCTCGTCATCGTTGGCGACGACATGGGCTACGCGGACGTGGGCTTTCACGGCTGCAAAGACATCCCCACTCCGCACTTAGACGCACTCGCAGCTTCAGGCGCACGTTTCACGAATGGCTACGTCACGGGTCCGTATTGCTCGCCCACCCGCGCCGCATTGCTCACCGGTCGCTATCAGAACCGCTTCGGCCACGAGTTCAATCCCGGCGGCAATGAGGCCGGACTTTCGCTCTCTGAAACGACGCTCGCAGATCGCTTGAAGGCCGCAGGTTACGCCACCGGACTCGTCGGAAAATGGCATCTCGGCAACAACGCCGCCATGCATCCGCAGCAGCGCGGCTTCGACGAGTTCTTCGGTTTTCTCGGCGGCGCACACAGCTATTTCCCCGCAGACGGAATCCTGCGCGGCACCGAAACCGTCAAAGAAACGGAATACCTCACCGACGCTTTCGGACGCGAAGCCGTCTCATTTATTGACCGACACAAAACCCAGCCATGGTTCCTCTATCTGGCATTCAACGCCGTCCACACGCCCATGGAGGCAGCCAAAGACGACCTCGCGAAATTTTCTCACATCATCGATCCAGTTCGCCGCGAGTACGTCGCCATGATGGTGGCGATGGACGATGCCATCGGCAGCGTTCGCAAAAAACTCACAGACTCCGACCTCGAACGCGACACCCTCGTCTTCTTCATCAGCGACAACGGCGGCCCCGTGATGAAAGGCGTCACCATCAACGGCGCGCGCAACGAACCACTACGCGGCAGCAAGCGCACCACCCTCGAAGGCGGCATCCGCGTGCCCTTCATTATCTCGTGGCCCGGTCGCGTAAAACCCGCCGTCGTCGATGCACCAGTCATCCAGTTAGACATCCACGCCACCGCCATCGCCGCCGCCGGAGTGATCGCGAAACCCGAGTGGAAACTCAATGGCGTGAACCAATTGCCATTTCTGCTAGGGGAGAAGTCCGACACTCCCCACCCAGCTCTCTACTGGCGCTTCGGCCAGCAAATGGCCGTGCGTGCTGGCGATTTCAAACTCGTCCGCTGCGACACTGCCGCAGATAAAAGCCCCGGAAAACAGGGCGTAACGGAATCAAAACTCTACAACCTCCGCGACGACATCGGTGAATCCAAAGACCTATCCGCCGCAATGCCCGACAAGGTTAAAGAGCTACAAGCACTCTGGGACACATGGAACTCCAGCAACATCCAACCCGGCTGGGGCAATCCCCAAGCAACACGCGGTGGAACCTCAAAGAAACTTCGCAAAGCAAAAGATTGATGGGATTTTTTAACCTGAATGGGAGCAAGGCAGACATGGACAAGCTGACCGATTCAGATATCTCGGCAAATTTCACGGAATACACGGGTTGAAGAGATCATCCTTTGTTTACTCACCTCCGCATACCTCTCCGCTGCTCCGCGTTTCACTTCATCCAATGCCAAAAATCCAAAGAATCCAGCTTTGCGCTCCCTTTGCGACCTTTGCGGCTCTGCGGTTAGCGATCTTCCCGAGAATTTTTCGCAAAACATGGCAAGCATCCTTAGCAAAAGAGGCATGGCTTCTCACGGTTCCATTCAGACGCTTCTGAACTGGCTCTATTTTTCCTAACTGCGAGAGCACCACGCTTGACATCATCGGCCTGAGTGGAAAGTCAGTGATCTGCCCTTTCGTCTCTCTCATTGAAAACTGCCTTTCTTTATGAAAATCCCTCAAGCATTCCTAGTAGCACTGCTGCTATCACTCCCGCATCCAGCCTGTGGCGAGAGCAAGCGGCCTAACATCCTAGTTCTTTACGCGGATGATTGGCGACACGACACACTCGGCTGCGCTGGGAATCCGGTGGTGAAGACGCCGAATCTGGATCGCCTTGCGGGTGAGGGGAAACGCTTCACCCAAGCCTGCGTGACCACGTCGATCTGTGGGGTGAGCCGGGCGTCTTTGTTCACCGGGCAGTGGATGTCACGGCATGGAAACACCGGATTTGCAGCGTTCAAAACGCCGTGGGAAGAAACTTATCCCGGCTTGTTGCGAAGCAATGGCTATCACGTCGGGCACGTGGGAAAGTGGCACAATGGTAAGTTTCCCAGTGAGCATTTCGACTTCGGGCGGTCCTACTCTGGAACCCACTGGATCAAGCAAGCGGATGGAACGAAGATCCACGTCACCCAAAAGAACGAGAATGATGCGTTGGAATTTCTCAAGACCCGCCCGGACGATAAACCGTTTTGCCTCACTCTGGCCTTCTTCGCGACTCACGCAGAAGATCACAATCCACTCCAATTTCTGCCGCAGCCCACGAGCATGTCGCTCTATGAAGACGTGAAAATTCCGGTGCCTGTGAACGCGACCAAGGAATCACTCAAACGCTTGCCTGCCTTTCTCTCCAACGAAAAAAACGAAGGTCGTAATCGCTGGCGGTGGCGTTTCGATACACCCGAGAAGTATCAGACGATGATGAAAAACTACTATCGGCTCGCGACCGAGGTGGACACGACTTGTGGACGCGTGCTTGCCGAGCTGAAACACCGAGGATTGCTAGAAAATACGCTGGTGATTTTCACCAGCGACAACGGCTACTTCCATGGCGAGCACGGCTTGGGGGATAAATGGTACCCTTTTCAAGAAAGCATCCGGGTGCCGCTGATCGTGCGCGATCCGCGGATGAAAGCCGAACTAAAGCAATCCACGAACGATGACTTCGTCCTCAATGTCGATCTCGCGCCGACGATCCTAAACGCTGCGGGCATTAAGCCGCCACCTACCATTCAGGGCAGCGATTTTTCCCCGCTCTATCTCGCCGCGAGCAAACCCGAGTGGCGGACGGAGTTCTTTTACGAGCACGCCATGCTTCAGAACAAAGATTTCATTCCCACTTCTCAAGCTCTTGTCCGCAGAGATGCAAAATTCATGTTTTGGCCAGACCATGAACTCGAACAACTTTTCGATCTCAAAGCCGATCCGATGGAGGAAAATGATGTCGCTGCCGATGTGTCGCAAAAGGAGCGACTTGCGGAAATGCGGAAGCGTATGGGGCAACTTAAAGATGCTGCTAGGTGATGAACGACGCTGCAGTGATCTTTCGCGCGAAATGAATTTCGCGGTCCGATGGGGTGATTATTTCGTGGTGATGGTCACTTTCGCGCTTGGCAGGCCTTCTGCTTCGACGGTGAGGGTGGCGGGGCCGGGGCTGTTCGCTTTGCTGCGGAGCACGACCTGACAGAGACCGTTAAACGCGGGAAGCGTGTCGCCTTGCATGGACTCGAGGCTGGTCGGATCGCCGTTGCAGATCCCGGCGATCTCGGCATTGCCAGAGATCTTGAACTTGAGGCGATTCATGGAACCGGGGACCATGCGCTTTTGATCGTCCGCAATGGTGATGGTGACGAAGGAAAGATCGTTGCCGTCGGCTTTGATTTCTTTGCGGTCGGCTTCTACCAAAAGTTGCGAGGCTGCGCCCGTGGTCGAGCGATCGGCAGTGGCCCATTCTTTGCCGTTTTTCCATGTTTTCACCTTCAGCTCACCTGGCTGATAGTTCACGTCTTCCCAGACGATACGGTATTGAAATTTCTCCTTCTTTTTTCTGCCGAGAGATTTGCCGTTGAGGAAAAGTTCCGCTTCGTCGCCCGAGGTGAAGACGTGGACGGGCGTGACTTGGCCGATGCGATCTTGCCAGTTCCAATGCGGCAAGATGTGAGCCATCGCGAAATTTGGCCGCCAGTGTGCCTGATAGAGAAAGTAGCGGTCTTTCGGAAATCCTGCGAGATCGAGGATGCCAAAGTAAGACGAGCGGGAAGGGGACTTGCCGCCGAGTTTCTGGAATTGCTCCATCGCTTTTTTGCGTTGTTCTTCGTTGTCGAAATTGAGCGCATTCGTCTCGTCCACGTTGAAGGGCGTCGGCTCGCCGAGGTAGTCGAAGCCAGTCCAGACATACTCGCCCGCGACGAATGGATATTTTTCAAGCAACTCGAAATCGAGATCCGGGCGGTTCGCCCAGCCGGGTGCGTAGAGTTCGTAGGAGCTAATTTGATAGCCACGAAATCCCGAGCCTTTGTCCCACTTCACAGGAAAAAAATAACAGCCACGGCTACTTACGCAGGAGGAACTTTCCGAGGTCAGTAGGGGCACGTCTTTGTTTCGCTCGCGGACTTTGGTGATGATGTTCTTGTCCTTCACTGGGTAGTTGAGACCGGTGATGTCCACGGTGTCGGCGAAGCCGGATGCCGCGCTGGCGAGGTGGTTGATGCCGACGGTGATCTGGCGGGTGGGATCGTGGCTGCGGAAGAGCTTCGTCAGGTTTTCTGAAACCGACCAGTTTTCCTGACTCTTCTGTTCGGGGACTTCGTTGCCGGTGCTCCATGCGATGACGGATGGGTGATTGCGATCTCGGCGGACGAAATTGGCGACATCGCGCTGGTGCCATTTTTCGTAGAAAAGGTGATAGTCGTTTTTGTTTTTGCTGAGTTTCCAGGAATCAAAAAGCTCATCGAGAACGAGGATGCCCATGCGGTCGCAGAGATCGAGCAATTGCGGTGCAGGCGGATTGTGCGCGGTGCGGATCGAGTTGCAGCCCATGGCGAGGAGCAATTCGAGTTGGCGCTCGGCGGCGCGGGTGTTGAAGGCACCGCCGATGGCACCGAGATCGTGGTGATTGCAAACGCCCTTGAGCTGGACCCGGCTGCCGTTCAGATAGAAGCCGTCTGATTTCCACTCGGCGTGGCGGATGCCGATCTTGGTGTCCTCGCTATCGAGCTTTTCATCACCGCGAATGAGTGTGGTGCGGAGCGTGTAGAGGTGAGGTTTTTCGGTGCTCCAGATGGCGGGGGATTTCAACTTTAGGCGGGTGGCGGCGTGTCCGGCGCGGGCGGTGGCGACGGTTTTGTTGTTGCTGTCTAACAAAGTGTATTGGATCGCCGTGCCTTCGGCTTTGCCTTGGATCTCGGTGGTGACGACGACTTCAGCAGAGTCCGTCGTGATGTTTTCCGACCATGCGAAAATGCCGTTGTAGGGGATGTGGACGGGATTGGCTTTCACCAAGCGGACGTGGCGATAGATGCCGCCACCGGGATACCAACGCGACGAATCGCCGGGGTTGTCCAAGCGGACAGCGATGGTGTTCGCAGCGCCAAATTTCACATGTGGTGTGATGTCGATTCGGAACGAGTTGTAGCCGTATGCCCATTCACCGGCGAACTGGCCGTTGACGAAAATTTTTGGCTGGGCCATCGCGCCATCGAAATCCAGATAAATCATTTTCCCCTGATCTGCGGCGAGGAGATCGAGTGTTTTGCGATACCAACCGATGCCGACCCACGGCAGTTTTCCTGTGCGGTTAGGTAAGTCGGCACGGAAGGGGCCTTCGATGCCCCAGTCGTGCGGGAGGTCCACAGTGCGCCAGTTGGAGTCGTCGAAGCCTTTCGTGGCTACTGATTTTTCTACCTCGGCAGGTTCCGGTTTTTCACTGCCATCTGGCATCGCGCCGAAGCGGGTAAATTTCCACGCAGCATCGAAGGATTCATGTTGTGCGGCGTTGACTACCAAGGAGAAAGCGAGCAACAGGCATAGCAGGTGTGGCTTCATAGCTGTGATTCGCAGACCCGGCGAGGCGTGTCAACTTTGGCATTTGAAATCTCGGTGACGGTGGTGCGGGGGATGCCGGACCTGAGTGACCACAGCCGAGACGGCTGTGATACGTTATTTTTTACGAAACGTGCTCGGGTCAGGAGTAGGACGCCTCGACGCGGTTGGCGACATCGCGGTAGCCGTAGTCCACTTCGTAGATTTGTTTGAAGCAGTCGAGGGCAGATTCTTTGTCGCCGATTTCGGTGTGGATGAGGCCTTTTTCGTAGAGGATTTCTTTCTTGGTGTTGTCCATGGCGATGAGGTCGGCGAGGGCGTCGGAGAGGGTTTTGATGGAGAGGTCGAACATGTTTTTCGCTCTGAAACAGCGAGCGAGGGTGAGTAGGACTTTGGTGCGGATGTGCGGGTTGCGGGTCGCCTGCTGGAGGTGGGGAATGGCGGCGCTGTGGTCGCCAGCTTTGTAGAGCGCGTTGCCGAGTTCGAAGCGGAGTTGGGGATCGGTCGGGTTTTGATCGACCCGTTTTTGGGCTTCTTGGACTTGTTCGGTGATGCGGTCGGCTTTGCGGGCGTCGAGAGCGGCTTGGAGTTCTTCGTTGTTAGGATCGGCGGCGGCGGCGGTCTCGAGGTTTTTCAGGTCGGTCTCGAGGGCTTTGTCCTTCATGGCGGCGGCCTTGGTGGCGAGGGCGACGTCGCCGTTGCTCAGTGAGTGTGCCCAGGCGTAGAAGGTGTGGGAATCGTGCCAATTTTCGAGTTGCTCGTAGAGACCAGCGAGGTCTTTGACGGTGGCGAGGTGGTTGGGATCGAGGTTGTATTTCTCGATGACTTTATCGCGGCGTTCTTCGAGTTGTTCGCGGGTGAGTCCGGTGCGTGATGCTTTTTCGAGTTCCTCGAACTCGGCGGTGTTTTTCATCAGCGAGCGCATGTCTGCGTTTTCGTCCCACTTTTGTTTTTGCATGGAGGCACGGGCGGAGGCGTCTTTGGAGCCTTTGATGGCGGTGCCGTCGGTGGGATGGTGCTTGATGATGTCGTTGTAAACCTCCGAGGCGATTAGAGGCTGTTCACGGGAGATGTAAAACTCGGCGAGCTTGTGGAGGAGTTTGGCGTTTTCCGGGCTGTGTTTGCGGACGGTTTCCAGAGCGAAGGCAGCGGTTTCAAAGAGTTCGAGCTTGAGGCAGATGTCGAACAAGAGGTCGTTTGCTTGATCGTTAGCGGGATCTTTTTCGAGTTCTTTTTCGACTAAGGGCAGCGTGGCTAAGGGATCTTTTTTTGCTTGGTTTGCGAGTTTCATGACTCCCATGCCGCCGGTTTGGAGGCCGAAGAGGCCACCTTTTTTCTTCGTGTTACCGGCGAGTTGGAGTTCGCATTTGCGGAGCATTTTACGGCCTTCGAGGAATCCGGGACTATCTTTGAGGACGGCTTGGAGCAGACTGATGCCGTAAGTTAGATTGGAGGTTTGGACGGCGCTGAGTGCTTTGAGCCAGAGTGGCTTTAAGTTTGATGGGAGTTCCTTTTCGGTGATCTCGGGCATGACGATGAGATAGGTGCGGTTTTTTAAAAAAGCCACGCGTTTGCGTGTCGGGCGAGAAACTGAAGCGTGGGCGGAGGGTTGGCAAGCATGGGGTGATGAAGAAAAGTGTGTGAATGCCAGTGGGCGTTGTTTTTTGGGATTGCTGGACTGAAATGGATGGGGTACCGAAACGGCGCAGCGGGTTTTTCATTCCGCTTTTTCGTTCATCTACAAGTCACTATGCCTCCTCGTCCAAGAAAATCCGGCCGTAGCAGTAACCGCAACCGTTATGGTCCACCGAAGCGTTCCACGAAGGACGAAGAAGAAAAAGCAGTGGAGGTGGATGGCGAAATTTCCTCCGTTCTGGCTGGGACGATGTTCCGGGTGAAGTTAGAAAGCGGCCATGAAGTACTGGCTCACATTTCCGGGAAAATGCGTAAGCGTTTCATCCGGCTGGTGGTGGGCGACAAGGTGAAGATGGAGATGTCGCCATACGATCTCACGAAGGCACGGATTGTTTTCCGCTTGGGCTGAGGCTGGAGATTTTAAGAACAGGCGGGACGCTCAGTCCTGTCGGTTTAAGAATTTTCAACCGCAGATAGAGACTGAATTATTAGTCTTTTTATCTGTTTTCACTCTGTTCGACGACACAGCCGAGATGGCGATGTTACGTTTTTTTAAGCGTATTCTGCCTCTAGCTCGGCGGCTTCGAGGGCGGCGATGGATTGGTTGTCGCGGCGCTCGATGACGATGTCTCCCAGCAAATCGTTCTGACGGACGACGAACTGATTTAGTTTCATCAGTTCGAGCAGGGCGAGGAAGGTGACGATGACTTCCGCCTTGGTGGTGGCGGTTTGGAAAAGTTCTTCAAATCGCCGTGATTCGCCAGGTGCGAAGTGGTGGAGGAGGAGGTCGATTTTATCAGAGACGGTGAAGCGGTCGTCGATGATGTCCCCGAAATCGTGAGATTCCTCGAAGCGTTTGAGGACGTTTTGGAAGGCGCGGATGAGGTCGAAAATCGAGACTTCAGCGAGAGCGGGTGGCTCTTCTGGGGGAAGCTCTGAAGCATCCGGCTGGTGGGCAAAGCGGCCTTCTTGCTCTTGCTCGCGGATGCTGAGAAATCCGGCGGCGTCTTTAAATTTTTTATACTCGATGAGCTGGCGGATGAGTTCCCAGCGTGGATCGTCGTCTTCGGCGTCTTCCTCGGGTGGTTGATCTATCTTGGGAAGTAGTGTGCGGCTTTTTAAATACATCAAGTTCGCGGCCATGACGATGAACTCGGAGGCGAGGTCGATGTTGAGCAGCTTGAAGGTGTTGATGTAGTCCAAGTATTGGCGGGTGATTCGCTCGATGGAAATGCTGTGGATGTCCACCTCGTCCTTTTTAATGAGGTAGAGGAGGAGGTCCAGCGGGCCTTCGAAGATTTCGAGTCGGACTTTGTAATCAGTGGCTTCCACGGGCGCGGTCGTATGGCAGTATCGACACCTGCGCGAGGGTAAATTTCCCTCGCCTCATGCGGCGGGGATCGTTTTACTGCTGCCGTTGCAGAGCTGACTAACTTATGGAATCCGAGAAAGCGCATAATTTCAATGAACGCATGAGCCAGTGGGTGGCGAACCAAGGATTTTGGTTTCAGGTCCGCTATTCGATGGCGGGAAGCGGGAGCAAGGGAGCTTTCACGTTTCAATTTCTGCGGATGGCTTTTCGGGTGTCTATTTTCCTGCTGCTGGTGGCGGCAGGCGTCGGTTACTACCTCGTGAAGCGATCTACGACGGTGGGTTTCTATGAAGGAATCCGGGGTGCTGTCGAATCTGGACTCGGCGCTTCTGAGATTGAGCTGCGCGGGGTGTCGCTGGTTCAGGGGCAATTTGGGATTAGCGGCATCGCGAGCAAAGGTGACGCGAAGACATTTTTCACATCGCTGGATGCGAGAAACATCCGCTGCAAGATGGGCTTTCTGGACGGGATCACGCGCCAGTGGAATCCGGGAACGGTGACGATTTCGCGGCTGGATATGGAAATACGTGCGGGCGCGGATGATGATGAAGCCGCTAAATTGATCGGTGACTCGCTCTTTAAAAAATTCGGCAATGTGGAGCTGAAAAACTTTGAGGTGACCGATGCGACTTTCCGTTGGGGTTATAGTCGGGCGATCACGCCTGCAAGCATGACAGGCATCGGTAATGCGGGCACTCCCCAATATGAGTTCGACCACACGCGTGGATCTATCAAAAACAGTTTTCTGAAAGTGGTGCGGACGGAAAACGAACTCCGCTTCAATTTCAAAGGCGGAGAATTTACCCAAAACTGGCTACAAGATCTCACTATTGTCGATCTGGTCATCGTCTGTAATCGGGATGGGATGGTCTTTGAAAAGGCCGAGTTTCGGAAGCTTCAGGGAACCGTGGATTTCACAGGACTGAAGGTGGTGGGCGGTGCGCGGCCATTGATTGATGGCATGGTGAAGGTGAGGAACTTGGCACTGGCGGGTATCGTGCCGGTGCCAGTTAGGAATTTTATTGAAGGCTCGGTGTCTGGAGATTTTCGAGTCACTGGCTCTACCAATTCATCCGAAGGGATCGGCTTTGAGGGCGGAGTGGTTCTCGATTCTCGCGATACGGTTTCACTGCGGGGCAGACTTCATTTGCTGAAAGCTCTATCGCATATCGACTTCTCGCGGAACTACCACCGGATTGATTTCCGTGAGGGTTCGTTTCAGATCAAAACTCGCAGTGGGAGTTTTGAGCTGAAGAAAGTTGCTTTAAAGTCCGACGATCTCACGACCCTGGAGGGCGAGTTGAGCGTCAGGCTGCCTACATTTGAAGAGACCAGAGCGGCTCTCGAAAAGGATGCGACAACGGGTAGTCCGACCATTTTCAGTGGCGATGACGTTGATGCTGACGCGCTAGAAGTGCAAAACGATGCTGAAATTACGCTGAAAGATGCCGTGAAGATGACGAAGGATCAAAAGGCGGGTGACGCAGATTCTAGCGGTTCTTTGTTTAGCCGTCTGGATCTCGAACTCCAAAAGCGCCGGATGGAAGCCATGACCTCGGATCGTCTGGCTAGAACGCTGCTCTACAAAGGTCTGTTCAGAATTACTCTCCCGCCGGATGCGTTTGATCGGGCGCCAAAGCTGGCTGCGAGTTTGCCCGTGGATCTGCAATCTGGCAGAATCCCGCTGATGATCCCCATCGAGGGCAGCCTTTACGAAATCACGCTCAAGCAGGCTGAGGATCTCTACCAGCAGGCGCGTCCGTGAAGTCTAACGTCCTGCGGTTAAGCCGAGGCTGTTGTAGATTTCCCGAGTCGCGTGGCTTTTGTTGAGCGTGTAGAAATGGATGCCGTCCACGCTGCCATCCAGAAGTCCGGCGCATTGTTCTGCGGCGTAGTGAATGCCCACGCGCTCGACGGCTTCGGGGTTGGATTTGGCGCGTTCGAGAGCTTTGAGGAGCTTCGCCGGATATCTCGCTCCCGCTGCTAGCTCCGCCATGCGTTTCATGCCTTGGGTGGAAGTCACGGGCATCACTCCGGCGATGATCGGGACATTGATTCCTGATAGGGCGCAGCGGTCGCGGAAATCAAAAAAGTCGTGATTGTCGAAAAACAACTGGGTGCAGATGTAGTCCGCTCCTGCGTCCACTTTCGCCTTGAGGAAATCGAGTTCGTCCACCCGGTTAGGAGTCGCAGGATGGCCCTCGGGGAATCCTGCCACGCCGATTCCAAAGCCGCGCGGGTCGGGATGGACTCCAGAATCGTTGAACTTTTTGATGAATTTCACCAAGTCCGCAGCGTGTCGGAATCCGCTTTCGGACCAGTCATAGTTCGGTTGATCCTTCGGTGGATCGCCACGCAGCGCGAGGATGTTGCTCACCCCGGCCATCGCGTAGCGTTCGAGAATTTCCATGACTTCCTTTTCGGTATGACCCACGCAGGTGAGATGCGGCACGGGCGGTATCGACGTGGTTTGCCCGATCCGCACGACGAGGTCATGGGTCAGCTCGCGGGTGCCGCCACCGGCTCCGTAAGTCACGGAGACGAAAGTGGGGTGCAGGGGCTCCAGTTCGCGGATGGTCTGATAGAGGTCTTCCCACGCTAGAGTCGTTCGCGGTGGAAAGAACTCGAAGGAAAGAGACGGCGTCTGCGTGCTGAGAATGTCGCGAATGTGCATGTGGGGTGAAGGCTTGTTGGGGCGATGGGTTTCTTGGATCTAACCACGAAACTATTCTGGTGAGTTGGAGTTTCTTTGGCAGTTGATACCGCAGAACGCGGCTAAAAAAACCTCTATTGCCCATGAAAACAATCCCTGTTTCCTTTCTTGTCGCCGGAATGCTCCTGCCAGCAATTTGCCTCGCCCAAGTGCCAGATCCGACATCTGAAAAAAAACGTCCCAAAGGTGAACCTCATCGGCCTTTTGTCGAAGCCTGGAAAAAGGTGGATGCCGACCGAGACGGCTTCATTTCTCGGGACGAATTCATGGAGATGCCGCGAGTGAAGAACCTGCCAGAAGAAAAGCGGACGAGCATTTTTTCCCGTCTCGATAAAGATGGTGACGGTAAGCTGAGTCGCGATGAACTGATGAAATTTGGTCGCGCTCACGATGGCGAGCCAGCCAAGCGGCTGTGGGAATTAGACGCTGATAAGAGCGGCGGAGTGAGCTTTGAAGAATTTAAGCAAGGCCCGTTTGTCAAGAAACTGGATCCCGAGAAAGTGTCGAAGATGTTCAATCGTTTAGACACGGATAGTGATGGCTTCATCACGCCGAAGGATCGCCCGGAGATGCCGTCGAAGCGTCCTGACGAGAAACAGCGCAAAGGTGAGGACTCGCCACACCACGAAAAGAAGCATCAGAAGCTCGATACCGATGGCGACGGCAGCTTGTCCTTCGAGGAATTCCGCGTCGGACCTGAAGTAAGAGACCTCAGTGAAGATGAGCAAGAAGACCGTTTCCAGAAACTCGATTCAAACGGCGATCACAAAATTTCTAGCGGCGAGCGGCCAAGTGTTTCGTCTGGGCCGAAGATGGAGGAGTAGGCTCAACGCATCAGCGAATGGACACCAAGGCGTGTCCACTCTCCTTAATTTTGCGCTCAGGGAGCGGCAGATCTTGCTTCTTCCTTGGCGGTGGTGGCGAGGACGGCTTCGCGGATGTTTCCACCTCTGCGGTTGCTCCACCAGAGGACGATGGGCGAGGCGATGAAGATGGAGGAGAAGGTGCCGACGATGATGCCGATGAAGATGATGATGCCGAAGTCACGCAGCGCGGAGCCACCGACGATGGCGAGGATGGCGACACTCATGAGCGTGGCGGTGGAGGTGAGCAAAGTCCGGGAGAGGGTGGCATTCACGGCCTCGTTGAGGATTTTTTCCTCGGAGTCGGTGCGGTAGAGCAGCAATTCACGGACGCGGTCGAAGACGATGATGGTGTCACTGATCGAATAACCTGCGATGGTGAGGACCGCGCCGACGTGGATCAGTGAGAGCTCGCCACCGAAGAGGACGACAAGACCGACGCAGATGATAATGTCGTGGAAAATGGCGACGAAACCAGCGAGGGCGAAGGAAAACTCGAAGCGGTAGGTCATGTAAACCATGATGCCTAGCAAGCCGAGTGCGATGGCGATGAGGGATTGCCACATGGCCGCGTCTCCGATGTAGGCGGAAACTTCGTCTTGGCTGACGCCGATGACGTGGTCGTCAGAGTTCGGCTTCTTTTCTGCCAATGCGGGGATGTTTTCGCGGAGCTTGGCGGTGATGGCGGCGGCATCCGCGCTGGCGCAACGGACGGTGAGCATGGTGCCAGTGGAAAGGTTATTTTCCTGTTGCGGATAGGCGGCTTTGGAAAGTGTCATGCCTTCGACGACTTTCTTCGCGTCATCGAGCGGGACTTTGGTTTCTTTACCGAGCTGGAAGGTGATGAGGGTGCCGCCGGTGAAGTCCACGCCCAGTGAACGCTCGCCACGGATGCCGAATGCTGCCACGGAGACGACGAGGGTGATGAGGGCGAGGGTGATGCAAATTTTGCGTTTGCCCATGAAGTCGTAGTTCGTCGATTTGATGAGATCGAGGAAGGTGAGCTTTTTGAAAATGTTGTAGTCCAAGCACCAGCGGAAGATGACGCGGGTGACGAGGATGGCGGAGAAAAGCGAGGCGGTCACCCCGATGAGGAGCGTGACGGCGAAGCCTTTGATCGCGGCACCGCCGAGCCAGAAGAGGATGGCGGCGGTGAGCAGTGAGGTGACGTGGGAGTCGAAGATGGCAGAGAAGGCTTTGTCGTAGGAGGCTTCGATGGCGGTCTTCAGCGACTTGCCCGCGCGGATTTCTTCGCGGAGACGTTCGTAGATGAGGACGTTCGCATCCACCGCCATGCCGACGGTGAGGATCATCCCCGCGATGCCGGGCAGGGAAAAGGTGAAGCTAAACATCGCCATGATGCCGAACAGCATGATCGTGTTGATGATGAGTCCGATGATGGCGATGAAGCCGGAGAAGCGGTAGTAGAGGAGGACAAAAACGAAGGTGAAGAGCAGCGAAAGACCGCCTGCGATGAGACCCTGCGTCACGACGGCGGCACCGAGAGTGGGGGAGACTTTCCGCATTTCCGCCACCTTGAGCGGGTTCTCGAGTGGGTTCATCAGCGAGTTCGCGAGGTTCTGGACTTCGCCGGGTTCGCGGAGACCAGAGATGGAGAAATTTTTACTGAGCTTGGCTTGGACAGTGGGAGCACTGATGACTTCACCGTCGAGGACGATGGCGATGCGGTCCACGCCGAGCTGCATTTTCTCGGTGAGTGCGAGCATTTTTTCAGCTCCTTCGGAATCCAAGGTTACGCCGACGGCATCTTGCTCGCTGGGTGACGGGAAGGCGTTTCGGACATTGGCTCCTGAGACTGCGGGACTGCGGCTCAGTAGAATCGTGGTTGAGGTTTCTTTGCCGTCTGCATCTTTGCGTTTTTCTTGGAAGGCGCGGTAACCGGGAACGATCTCGATTTTTTGATCCACACGCTCGGCGAGGGTTTTACCCGTGTCGTCGGGTGCTCCGCTGCGTGGATGGACCTCGTGAAGTCCGAGTTTGGCAACTTTTTGGAGTATCTCGCGGACTTTCTCGGACTCTGCGTCTTCGATGCCGGGCATCTGGACGAGGATGCCGTCTGTGCCTTGGCGGGCGATGAGGAGGTCAACGTTACCGCCGGGATTGAGGCGTTTTTCGATGACTTCGATGGCTTCATCGACTTGCGAGGAGGTGATGGGAAGTGGATCGCCTTTGTCGTCGAGTCGAGGTTGGAGGCGGAGGTTGAAAGATGAACCGCCGACGATGTCGATGCCGCCTTTTAGCCGATCCTTGAAAGGAATGGTGGCCATGATGCAGAACGCGGTGACGCCGATGAGCAGGGCAGTTCCGACGTTGCGTTTGCGCCGATCCACATCGGAGGCGAAATACCAGAAGAACAGGATCAGCAAGGTCAGGCCGATGGCAAAGAGGGCTAGCGGGTCGTTGTAGAAGAAGGTGAATGCAAGCATGGTGAAGAGATTTTTTTGTGCTCCAGAGGCGGGGAAGAAATGGGCAGGTGCTTATTTCGAGGCAGTGTCTTTTTTGTGGACGACGGAGACGGCGAGTTTGTCGAACTCGATCATGGTGCCTTCCGCGACTTTGATGACGACGGTGTGATCTTTCACGTTGTGGACGATGCCGTGGATGCCAGCGGTGGTGACGATTTTATCTCCCGACTGAAGTGCGGCGATGCGGGCGGCTTGTTCCTTGCGTTGCTTTTGCTGTGGGCGGATGAGCAGCAGGTAGAAAACCACCACCATGACAAGCAGCGGGATCAACTGATTTCCTAAGACACTTTCTGGCCCTTTGGGAGCGGCTGGGGTTTCAGCGAGAATGGAGATAAAGGCGTGGTGTGATGTCATGTTGAGTCGGTGCGAGAGTATCGCCGGATGAAGGAGGCGTGGTAGTCGGCGTAGTTTCCTGCGGCGATGGCTTCCCGTGCCCCGGCGACGAGGCGGAGGTAGAAATGCAAATTGTGGAAGGAAAGCAACCGCAAACCTAGGATTTCACCTGCCCGGAAAAGGTGGCGGAGATAGGCACGGGAAAATCCAGCGACGTGAGGATGCGCGCTCTCGCAAAGTGGGCGCGGATCTTTGGCGTGGATGAGGTTTTTGATATTGATGGGACCATCGAGCGTCATGGCCATGCCGTGGCGGGCGATGCGGGTGGGCATGACGCAATCGAACATGTCCACGCCGCGAGCGATCATTTCTAAGATCTGCGGCGGCGTACCGAGGCCCATGGCGTAGCGCGGTTTGTCCGCTGGGAGAAATGGGACGGCGTTTTCGATGGCGCGAAACATTTCATGCTCTGGCTCGCCGACGGAGACGCCGCCGATGGCGTAACCGTCGAAGCCGAGAGCGACGAGTTCGCGGGCGGATTGCTCGCGGAGATCGGCGTAGATCGAGCCTTGGACGATGCCGAAATGTTGCTGACGTCCGCTGCCGGAGCGGGGATTATTTTCGGAGACCCAGTCTTTGCAGCGTCTCGCCCAGCGGCTGGTGAGTGCGAGCGATGTCGCGGCGTAGGCTTCATCGCACGGGTAGGGCGGGCATTCGTCGAAAAGCATGGCGATGTCGGAGCCGAGCGAGGCTTGGATTTCCATGCTGAGTTCGGGAGTGAGCAGCATTTTCGAGCCGTCGAGGTGGTTCTGAAAACGCACGCCCTCTTCGGTGATTTTCCGTAACTTCGCGAGTGACCAGACTTGAAAGCCGCCGGAGTCGGTGAGCATCGGTTTTTCCCAAGTGCTGAATCCGTGGAGGCCGCCGAGGTCGCGGATGAGTTCGTGACCGGGTCGCAGCCAGAGGTGATAGGTGTTTCCTAAAATGATCTGCGCTCCGAGTTCGTCCAGCTCGGTGGGATGCAGCGTTTTCACCGTTCCCTGAGTGCCGACGGGCATGAAAATCGGAGTTTCCACCGTGCCATGCGGCAAAACCAAGCGTCCGCAGCGGGCGGCACTCGTGGGGTCAGTGGCAAGAACAGTGAAGGACACGGAAGAGCGACGGGAGGTAGGCGAGAACTTAGAGCAGGCCAAGCTCAAACAGCGGTGGCGACGGTCCTGAAAAAAAATCTGAACTTCGTAGAAACAATTCTATCCGGGCGACGTTTAGATTATCGTGAGCAGGAGTTTCTCGTGAATTGTGAGTTATGCTGGGAATAATTTTTCCTAGCGCGGCTCTCAATGCAGGGTAAGCTACGCCACCGTTTAGCAAACCACTACACAACCAAATCAAAAAAATATGAAACTACTACTCGCCGCGCTCTGCGCATCGTTCATGGTCATCCCCGCATTCGCCGAAGAAGGCAAGAAGTGCGATAAGAAGTGCGACAAAGAAAAAGTCGAAGAAGGCACCCTCGCCGGTAAGTGCAAAGACAAGTGCGATAAGGAAGAAGCCAAAGAAGAAGGCACCCTCGCTGGCAAATGCAAAGACGGCGAGTGCGACAAGGAAAAGGCCAAGGAAGAAGGCACCCTTGCCGGTAAGTGCAAAGACAAGTGCGACAAGGAAGAAGCCAAAGAAGAAGAAGGCACTCTCGCCCATTGCGGCAAGTGCAAGAAGGGCGACAAAAAAGAAGGCGACGATCACAAAGAAGGTGACGAAGCTGAGAAAAAAGAAGGCACACTCGCCTAATTTTTCGACAGAGATAGTTTTGATAAAAACCGCCGGAGTGCATCCGGCGGTTTTTTTGTTTTAGGAGTGTGTGGTGCCCCCTTTCTTCGGACTGCGGGGACATGCCCTGCGCATTACCCACAAATCCGATATTCCTAGCGGCGCTTTCGCGCTGAGGTCGAGGAGTGGCGATCTCCGAATCGCCATGCCCATGGAAGGACAATGAAAAGCGGGTTTCCTCAGCTCATTGGCTTCTCATGGGCATGGCGGATCGGAGTCCACCACTCCTTGATTATGCAGCCCTCGACTTGTGGGTAACGGGCAGGACATGTCCCCGCTTTCCACTGGCCGAGATGTCTGCCAGTGGAAAGTTCCGACATGTCGGAAGCAGTCCAAACGACACGCGCGGGTTGACGGCGAGCGCGGCGGCAGGCGAGAGTCGCGGGCGATGATTGATGTGGTGTGCGCTGTGATCGTAAATCCCCAAGGGCAATATCTGGCTTGTCTGCGTCCGCTTGGAAAACACCTCGGCGGTTTGTGGGAATTTCCCGGTGGGAAAGTTGATCCGGGCGAGTCACCAGAAACCGCACTCGTTCGCGAGCTTCGCGAAGAGCTCGCAGTGAAGGTAGAAGTCGGGCGTTCGCTTGCAGCCGTGATTTGGAATTACGAAGCGCGAACGATCCGGCTGCTGCCCTATTTCTGCAAAATCACCGCTGGCGAACCGCAAGCGTTAGAGCATGAGGCATTGCGATGGATCGCGCCGCAGGATTTTGGTGAATTGCGCTGGGCAGATGCAGATCTTCCTATTCTCAAGGAACTGATAGGTCAGATTACTGTTTGAAATTCAGAGAATCAGTCGCTAGCTTACAAGAGTTTCAAAACCCATGAAGTGCGTCTTTCTATTTATCATCGCGACGTTTGCCACCGCGTTTGCACAAAGCCCGCCGCAAGAAGATCCTGCGTTTCTAAAAAAGTCAGCCTCTCAGATCGATCAGTACGTCGCGTCATTTTACCGGAAACAAAAACTAACTGTTCCTAGTGTCACCGATGACGCGACGTTTCTTCGCCGGGCATTTCTAGTTTCCACGGGCAGGATTTCAACGGCGGAGGAGGCATTATCGTTTCTCGAAATCGAAGACCCGACAAAGCGTGAGGCACTGGTGGATTATCTTTTGAAATCCAAAGGTTACTCAAGTCACATGACGAACTGGGTTTTCGACCTGCTTCGCATCACTGACCGAAAGATCGGTAGCGGCGGAAACAACGAGCCATACCGGCATTGGGTTCGTAGCGCGATGACTCAAAACATGCGCTGGAGTGAGTTCACATCCCGCCTCATCTCCAGCAGCGGCGATGGTTGGGACGCGAACTCCGCCGCTGTCGGCTACTACACGCGGGACCGGGGGATGCCCCTCGATAACCTCTCTAACACGATGCGCGTCTTCCTCGGCACTCGCATGGAATGCGCCCAATGCCACGACGATCCTTACGGCACCACCGAGCGTCACGATTTCTATCAACTCGCCGCCTTCACTCACGGCCAGACCACCGTCGGCCAGCATCACATGCAGCCGCTTTGGGATGAGCTCAGCAATACGGAAAAGGTTCGCAGTGAGGAGTATGAGATCGCCCAAGTCCTCTGGGACCGCGTTTATGGCATGTCGCTCGGCGGCGGTGGCTCAGGTCAGATCGAGCTGCCCGCCGACTATCAGTATCGCGATGCAGAGCCGGGCGAAGTTGTCGCGGGGCGCACGCCGTTCGGAAAAACGGTTCGCATGTCGGAAAAGAAAGCTGCCGAGGATGGCCGGGAAAAACTCGCCGATTGGATCACCTCAAGAACAGGCGAGCAGTTCGCCACCGTCATCGCCAATCGCATGTGGAAGCGCGTGATGGGCAAAGGAATCTACGAGCCGGTGGACGAATTCATCCCCGCAGAGAAATCTCCGCATCCCGAACTCATTGCCTTTCTCAGCCGCCTCATGACGGAGATGAACTACGACCTCCGCGCCTTTCAGCACGTCCTGCTGCTCACCAAAACCTTCCAATTTGGTACCAACCCGAACCCATCCACCATCGAAGGCGGCGACGATTTCCATGGCCGAAAAATCGAACGCCTGTCCTCCGAGCAAATCTGGGATTCTCTCATCACCCTCGCTGCCGGAGACCCAGATCGACACGCGCCCAGAACGTTGGACGACCGCATTTTCGTCGGCGGCAGACCAGTGCTCGTCGGGAAAAAAACCATGTCCCAACTCTCGAAGGAAGTGCTAGCCCTCAAGTCCGAGCAGGATGTTCGCTCGTATTTTTCTAAGTTCGTCAGTGAGATTAAAAGCACCAACGGCAGCGCATCCGGCAGTGATTCGATGATGTCCATGAACACCGTTCGCAGCTATAACGGAAACTCCAAAGTCCGTGCCTCCGAGCTGCCATCACCCGCGCCGCGAGATCACTTTCTCTACCTGTTTGGAGCATCGGATCGCGAGGTCGTGGATGCCTCAAGCCGCGAACCAAACGTCGGCCAAGTCCTCTCGCTCATGAATGGCTTCGTCCAACGCGAACTCGTCAACAACTCCGCCGCCCACCTCTATCAGTCGCTTGAAAACGCCTCGTCCGACCAAGAAAAAATCCGCCGTCTCTACATCGCCATCCTCAGCCGTCCACCGAGTGCTGAGGAAATGACGTGGATGCTCGATGAAGTCAAAAAACAGGGAGCTGCTGGTTACGCCAACATCGTCTCCGCCCTCGTGATGTCCTCAGAATTTCTATTCCTCCAATAACCCAATAACCCATGAACCCATTTCTCAAAGCCGACGAACTCACCCGCCGCCAGTTCGTTTCGAACGCTGCCCGCGCCTATCTCGGCGTCCATTTATTTCCCATGTTAGGAAGTAGCTTGGCCAGCGCCGTAACGACAGAACGCGTCAAAGGCGGCAAGGCGAAAAACGTCATTTATCTCTATATGTCCGGCGGCATGAGCCACATCGACACCTTCGATCCCAAGCCGAAAAAGAAGGACATTATGGGAAAAACCGAAGCGATTCCCACCAAGGCTACCGACGTGATGCTAGGCCATTACCTCACGAAAACTGCGGCGGTGATGGACAAAGTTTGCGTCATCAACTCGATGAACTCGAACCAAGGTGCCCACGAGCAAGGCTCCTACATCATGCACACCAGCTACGATATGCGGGGCACCATCAAACACCCGTCACTCGGCTCGTGGGTGCTACGCCTCGGCGGGCGCATCCATCCCGAGTTGCCAGGATTTGTCGCGATCAACAGCTCGCCAGATCATACGGGTGGCGGATTTCTTGGCGCGAAATTTGCCGCTGCCCCCATCGGCAGCCCCGACGAAGGACTCCAAGATTCCCACCGCGCCAGTGAAGTCACGCCGGAGGATTTTGATCGCCGCCTAACACTAGCCGACAAGATGAACCGCCAGTTTCACGGCAAGTTCCCCAATGCTGATGTCAAAGCCTACGAAGAACTTTACCGCGAGGCGATCGCCCTGATGAATTCCAAAGACCTCAAAGCCTTCGATCTCTCCCAAGAATCCCAGGCCACCCGTGATCTCTACGGCAGCGGGCGTTTCTCACAAGGCTGTCTGTTAGCCCGGCGCTTGGTGGAAAATGGCGTGAAATTCGTCGAAGTCGAACTCGGCGGTTGGGACACGCACTACGACAACTTCGTGGGCGTCGCTGGACGTTGCGCTGAGTTCGATCAAGCCTACGCCGCCCTCATCACCGATCTTCACGCACTCGGGAAACTCGACGAAACCCTCGTCGTCGTCGCCACGGAGTTTGGTCGTTCGCCCGAGATCAAAACTGAGCATCAAAACGGTCGCGATCACCACCCGGCAGCATTTTCCTGCGTCCTCGCGGGCGGCGGCATCAAAGGCGGCATGAAGCACGGCAGCACTGATCCATCGGGCGCAAAAGTCAAAGATGGCCTCGTCACCGTGCAAGATTTCAACGCCACCATCGCCTACGCTCTCGGTCTGCCGTACGACACTGTCATCATGTCGCCCACCAAACGCCCCTTCAAAATCGCCGACCAAGGCGTGCCTGTCATCTCGCTGTTTTCTTGAAGCAAAGTCGCAGGGTAGTTTTCTCGTCGTCCCAATAATACATTGCTGTTTTGTGTGTTTCGGCCATCCAGCCGATCAAGCTCATTTCAAGCCAGCCGCGATTGGTTCGTGATGCCATCGAGAAGGAAATGTATTGGGAGTTTTCTGATGCAAGTCGTGGACGAGCAAGCGACGCGAGCGATTGCCGCATTGGTTACTTGATTCCATGCTCTTTCTCGAAAGTCTCCTTGCCCATAGTGCCATCTTTCGGTCAGTTCATGTGGAGGGGGGTGAACGTGGAATCCTGCTTTTTACCGGGCGGAAGGGTCATGGCACGTTAAGTGGTGATTTTGGGGTCGAGGCGGGGGCGTTCCGGCGAAGACTTGGACAGACGGGTTCTTCACTTCGCCATCGGGTAGATTCTCTAGCCATTGGCCTGCCGACTTGTGATCGCGGAGTGTCCATTGACTGGCAAATGGTTTCAGCTTGGTAGCAAGCAAACCTTGCCGGGCCGGGCCGGGGCGTTTACCCAAACGCCATGCAAGATGAAGTTCGCGCCCTGTTGATACTCCAAGATCGTGATCGCCGCTTGATGGCACTGGCGAAAGATCTCGAAAAGCTGCCTCAAGACAAGGCACGGGCGAAAATGAAACTGGCCAGTGATGAAGCAGCGGTGAGCAAAACGCATCAGGCACTACTCGACTGCGAACTGCGGGTGAAGAAGATCGAACTTGATGCGGAAACCCGTCGGACGACGATCAAGCGGCTCAGGCTTCAGCAATTTGAAACGCGCAAGAACGAGGAGTTTGTCGCGCTGGGTCATGAGATTACTCGCTACGAAAAAGAGTTAGATGAGTTTGAAACCAAAGAGCTGGAGGCGATGGAAGAGGTCGATGGGTTCCGGGCAGCTCACAAAGCCGCAGAGGCCGCGCGCGCGAATACTCGCAAGCTGGTGGAAGAAGACCTTGCCAGCATCAAGCTACGCCATGAGCGGATAGAAGTGGATCGTAAAGAAGTGCTGGCCGAACGCGAATCTCTGCTTGGCAATGTTCCAGAATCTCTGCTGCCACTCTACGTCCGGTTGATGAAGTCCAAAGACGGTCTTGCGGTTGCACCGATGCGCGAAGGTAAATGCGAAGGCTGCCATATGAAGCTCATCGCTTCTACCGTGATGAAAACTCAGGCGGCGAAGGAAATTAGTCAGTGCGAAGACTGCGGGCGCATCCTCTATCAGGAAGACTGAATCAGTGGAATTCGCTGCGGCGTTCTTCTAGGAGAACTAGCCAGTTCATCATCGTGATGGGTGGCAATTCGGCTGGATGGCGAAGCGGACTCAAGTTCACGGTGATCCGATCCGAGGCGATATTGGTTCCGCTCACGCTCTTGGAGTCGAGAGGCCGGATGGGAGCTGAAACCGTGTCGCTGGCTAGCGAGCCGATTTGGCCACTGATGGATACTGCGAAAGGATCGACTTCGACTCCATATCGCTTTTCAGGAGCAAATAGTGAGCAAGGAGGTAGATAACGTCCGGTCGGGTTAGAAGCGGTCACAGCCGGAGTGTAGCCGCTTGGAGGCGTGGCTGCTACCACGTTAAAATCATCGCCGATGTAGAGTCGCAAATTAGTGACAAGTGAGAAGCCCTTGGTGAATTCTGTTAAATTACCACATTCCTGAAGGATTAAGCCGTAGTCATTGAGTGTGCAGGGAATCAGCGGCTTGCGATTGATGTTGTTTAACCCAGAGACTGAATAATCAACATTGACTGCGATGGAATGGTTGATGGCAGGACCAGCGGCACCGATTCGGGTGAGAAACGCTGGCATCCGCTGCGGATAGACTGCAATACAAGTTTGGCCGCTGGTTAAAAGCCTGATCTCGAAAGGAGAGCGAGGACGCCAGTAGCCTGCCTTCAAGGTTCCCACCCTAGGGTCGCCGAAAGTTGAGTTGTTGAAGTTAATCGTGCCTGAAAGGCCTTGTCTGAAGGTGAAACCACCACTGATGCCGTAAGCAACATCAACTGCTTCAGTGAAGGTGTGACTTTGATTTTCATCGCAAACTTTGACATAACCAGCAGGAAGACTGGTGATGACGCTGGTATCGAGCGGAATCGGCATTGTCGCGCGAGTTCCGTTCGCTAAAAGATACTCATACCGCAGCATCGTCGGTGTTAGGTTCGTTGAGCTTTGAGTCTTCGTAACGTCTAGCCGCATGGAGCATTGAGTTGCTCCGATAGTGTAGTCGTTCCACGAAGTGGTGGACAGCACGTTGGTTTCAGCCGTGCTTCCGAACCGATCAAAGAACGCGGCACCGCGACTGATGGGAACAAAAGCCGCTCGCCCGCTTTCTGAAGCGAGGGAAACGGGAAAGAACGAGCCTTGGGTCACCTGATAAGACTCACGCACACCGGGAGCGAACGGGCTGTTAGCGAATGTTTGCCCGCCGATGGTCGTGCCGCTGGATAACGTCATTCCCCGGCGGGAAGAGAGAGAACTGATCGCGGTGGTTCCTTCGACAACGGCTTTACCGACAAACATGCCGCCGTCGATGTTCACGTTCGCCCAAGCATCGCCTGAAGCGTATTGACCGAGGGACATGAAGGAGGATGCAGAAATCGCTAACTGAGAAGGGATTTCATAAATGGAGAGAACGAAGTTACGCTTCGTGCGGGCGAGGCGAGTTCGATCGTTGTCGTTTCCTGCGACATCAACGGAGAAGGCCCACCAGTTGCGTTTCGCGACAAAATCCTCGCCGGGGCGGGCGTAGCCGAAGTTGATTTGCGGGTATTTTAGCAAATTAAAATTCGGATAGGTTGCGACGGGAAGTCCGACTCCAGCTTGCGCGAGAGAGCCATACGCTTTCCGCGAGGAGATGATCGGGTAGAGGAGATCGCGAGTGTTAGTAGCGGGGTCAGTTGAGGTCAGCGGCGGCGGATAGCCAGCTCCTAGGCTACGGTTGATGCCTGCGGAAACGTAGCCAGTTTCCAAAGGGATCGCGGTAAAGATCTTATCGGGCGTACCAAGAGCGGAATCGCCGGCATTAGCCATCTTGAGATTCGGAATGTTCAAAGTGGTAATCATGTCACCAGAAATCGAGGCTCTGGAGTTGGCCAAATCCAGTGCGTTGGTGAAAATATCCTGCCAGCGGAGTGGATTACTTTTTGTCGTGTTTAAGTTAGAATCCTGCTGCATCGCCCGGATGGCGCGGTTCGGGGTGATGGAAACGATGGCGCGGAGGATGGCTTCTTCTTTTTCGCTGTAGTCCACCCGCAGTTGGACTTGCCCTTGGACACTCTGGGCGTTGATAGCCCGCTTGTAGGCTGCCACCGTCAGTAAGGTGAGAACCGAGGCAGTGGAGAGGACTAATACAAATGAGATGTAGCCTCGTTCGCGGCGCTTGTGGGATGAGGTTTTCATTGCTGCATGGTTCCTGAGTAGGTGATTTCTTCGTTATTGGGTCCGGTCAGCACCATTCTAAGGACGCCCTGCACCATGGCGAACGTGACGTTGGATGGAGATTTGGTGACTGCCCACTGCGGTTCGCTTAACACTCCAGAGACGGGGACGACGTAGTAGTAGAGTGCATTTCCGGTTCCCCGGTTTTCAAAGGAGAGGATGGTGGCCCGCATCGTGCCGTCAGGTTGGCGGAAATTTAGCACAACGACGGGGGAAGCCGTCAGCCGTGGATTCGTTCCGGCGAGCGCATCTGCCACGGAATCGTGCAATCGGAATCGGTCCGCCTTACCCACTAGGCGACTGACGTAGGTGCTGATGATCGGCGCCTCATCACTCAGGAAATTTTGCGCTTTGAAGATTTTTAGGAAGGTGAGCTGTTGGTTAAACAGAGCGAGAATCATCGAACCCAGCATCATTCCCAGCATCATGCCGACTGATAATTCGATGAGGGTCATGCCCCGGCGATGACGTAAACGTTTCATTGGGAGCGCAGGACGGTTCGGGATTTCGCGTAGGTTCTTGGACCCACTTTGTAAGTAATCACACTCTGGGCACGCCAGACTTTCATGCCGGCGGGATTCGTTTCGAGAGTTCCACTTCCACCGTCGATGGGGTAATTTTCCGAGTCGGGAATTCGGGTTCTCACCACCGTGGCGGTGATAGGTGCTCCACCGGGCATTCTGCCGACTTCCATCACCGTCGAACTGGTCGTCGGATAGGCGGGCCACGGGGAGTTTGACGCTAGCAGATTTTCAAAAGGAATCCGCTCCGCGTAAGCGCGTTCATAGGTGAGGTAAGCGTCAGTCACGGTCTGCTGGAGAATCCATTGCCGCGGACTGAGGATGTTGAGTGAGAGCTTGAGCAGGCAAAGGCCCAGCACGGTGAGGATGGAAATCCCCATCAAAGCCTCCACCATCACAAAACCTCTGCGAATGGATCGCGCCTTGCGAATTGGGCGAAATCCGCGCACTGTCGGGCCATGTGTAGCAGGTTTCTTCGATTCGTGTTTTGCGTCGTGACCGTCGTCATGACAGCAGGCCAAGTCCTTGCTCAGGGCATTCTCGAACCGCCTTTTGGTTTGCGCTGGGGAGATTCTCCGGAAAAATTGATAGTATGGGCTTCCAAACATTCGCTGGACGTTATCATCACTCTTCCCGGCGATCAACTGGCAATGCGGGTTCTTAAAATCGCTCCGAGAAAAGGTTTTCTTCCTGAAACTCAGGCAAGTGCGGTGGAGGGACGCTACTTGGGTGGGAAGCTGTTTGAACTCACGGTCCATTACTCCGACACGGACGCTTCCAGCGATGTGATGTTGGCCCGCTTCGAGGCACTTCGCAAGCAGGTCGCCATCGACCACGGCTCCCTCCTGCCGAACCAACAGCGGCGGAGCGTGGAGGATCAATTTGTGACTCGGACTCAATCGTTTCATCGGGAACCGGTAAAAGGGTTGTTTCTCCTGTTGGCATTTACCGAGGTGGAAGATCTGACTCGTAAATCTAAGGATGCTCGGTTTTCTCTCATCTACCGGAACGACAATTTCAGGAGTGAATTACTGAAGGAGCTAAAAAATCCGTGAAGATTATTCGATGGTGGTGACTGTGCTGTTCACCTCAATAGTCCGGTCCACAGTGAAGCTCACATAGTCAAGCCGGAGGGTATCGAAGGGGGAAACTGTCAGAATTTCGATGGTCCATCGGCCATCGCTGGTGAATACGCGGTCAAACTCGGAACCAGTTGTTTCCACGTTACTTTCCGGGAAATGGGAGGTGTTGTTTTTGTGAGATCCTGGAATGATCATCCCGGCCACATTGTCCCGTAGTTCACCTTTGTAAGCCTGGGCGAAGGTCTGTGCACCGGGGTAGGTGTCATTGTAGTGGAAGGTCATTTTCGGGAGGGCGAATCGGATGATTTGATTATCGCTAATCCCGGAAAGCGAACCGTCAGTCATCGGCCAGACCTGCAAATAGTCAGATGATAGTTTATGCGGAGGAATCGTCCTGCCGGGAACGGAGTTGTCTAAAACTGACCAGACTGAGAAGGTTTCCTCGCCTCTCAATTTTGTTCGGTCAGCCCCGGCGATGGTGCTTAGGGTGACGACTAATGGGTTTTGCACCCCATTCGACGTGAACTGCGGTTTCGCAGGAGTCGCTAGAATTGCTTGGCTGCGGTCGAGTCCATCGCCTGTGCCACCTGCCCCGTAGGACTGAAGATGGTGGAGGAAATCGAGTTTTTTTGAAACTTCGGGAGCGAGGGGGTCAGCAGTTTTGAGTCCATCGGTGAGGGCATAAACTTTGAAAGGTCGGTCCGCACGTGTCCTTCTCACCATCGCAGGTACATTTCTCGGCATCACTCTGTCCGTAGCGAAGGTTGGGTTGGCATAAGAAACACTGCCGGGTTCTTTGCCCCATGGATCTTCGGTATCGATCACCACCGTCGCCACCGGAACATAGGCACTGACGTAGGTGGTTTGCAGCAGGAAGCTGTTAAGGGGTGCGGAGCGAACGGTCCAGACCTCGAACCGTGCACCTTCTGGGTTGATGTGCATGGGCGAGTCTTGGGTGCCAGAGGGTGACACATTGTTGAGGTAGGTTTCTACGACAGGATTGGAAAGCTGGACCTGTCTGATGAAATTCGTATAGGTCGGATCATCCTGTGCAAAAACCATGGCACTGGTCAGGAGCTGGAAACTAATAAGTTGGAAGATGGCTTTCATGGCTTTTGGGTCGTGGGACTATTAGAAACAGTGACTGGTATTTTTGGTGCTGGAACGGGATTCACGGAGATCGGATTGCCATGAAATGTTGCCACCACGAGTTTTCCGCATTTGCTGATATGCACTGCAGTATCCTTGTCCAATGGTTCTCTACCCATGGCCTGCACCTTACTGACTTCCACGGTGTTGATCCAACTGCGGTTGGCGGCATAGAATTCCGGCCAGTTCTGGATACGGACTCCGGGCTGCGCTTTGAGACGATCTCCCAAATTTTGGGGAATTTGTAAGACTGCCAGTTTCGGCACGAAGGTGAGAGCTCCGTTGTAGCAGACGATTTGAGAACTGCTGATGAAGTCCTGCGGCTGGTGGGTCACGCTGGGATCTACCGTTGTGGATAGAGGCCGAGACTCCTTCATCTCCGCTTTTTCCTTCTCGATCTGTCTGAGTCGGAGGATGAGCTCCTCATTCGTGGGAGCCTTGCCCATAGGTGGTCGCCCGAGGGCTTCACCATGGGATGCAGTGATCAGTGAAATCACTGCCAATAGAACGATGGATTGGGATTTCATGGGTTCAAGGTTTGCGGAAGGTTACCAAAAGCACGAGATCCTGAAGGTCATATCCACCATCGGACTGCTGTGAGGAGGTGTGGGTCAGCTCCATAAAGACGATCACGTCCATCGGGCCAATTTTCACTTTTCCGGTGGTGTCCAGATAAGGACGCAGGAAACTCTCGAGCGATGGCGCATTGTAGAGCGGCACGTTTGATGGCGGGGTTTCGCCGTTCACGAGGAAACGCACATTGGTGCCGCTGTTTGATTTGTAGTGAGTTCCCCAAGCATTGTTGAAGTAGTAGCGGCCACCGAAACGGATTGGCTTGCCGGATTGGATGATGTTGTTCGCGTAGGTATTACCGAAAATGCTCGTCAGGTTGATGATCGCCCCCGGATTGATTGCGGTGTTTATGCCATAGAAGATCCGTGTGAATGTGGATGAATTATTGATGCTCATCGTCGCTTCCGTCGGCACGAAGGTGAATCCTGAGTTGTTCGTCGTAGTGGTCACCCCTTGGCCGATGATCCTAACGTCCGCATACAGATTTGTTGTCGGAGTGATCGTCCCCGGTCCACTGCCACCGGTTCCACCCGGTGGGACAATCGTGACATAATTTCTCACGACTGACGGGTAGTTGATCGTCCAGGTGAGTCGGGTTTTTTCACCCGCCAACACGATGGTTGGGTTAGCAGAGATTGATCCTGTAAGTCCCGCAGGAGCAGGAACTTGAGGAGCTGAAGTCTGGGCTTGGACTTTCGCCGGCACAAGGGTGCCCACGAGGATGGCGGCTGCCGATACGGCAGCCAGTTGGCTGGTTTTCATGGCTGGTTGTAAGGGTGTGGGATGTCTGGAAACGCCTTCCATCCGGGATCTCAAAAGCGGGACAGCTCGTGAGGGATGGGCGACCCGGTTCGGACTAAGGGCAGGGAGCGGCGGAAATTTTTTTCCGATGAATCCTGCCGATTCGGGACAGAACCCCGATCCGGGTCGCCTGAGGAGCTATCGGGACTGATAGCGCCTCAGAAAAGAGGTGATTTGATTCAAGTGACGGGTGTGGTCGTTTGGATCGGGTTAGGTGTTTAGGAACAGCAGTTGTCTAGCAGGGAAAATTAGTTTTGTGGCAGCGCGGGTTCGCGGGACCAGTTTCTCCAGGGGCCGCGCGGGACTTCGCGCTCGTCGGCGAAGCGCCATTCGACAGATGCGCCGCTCTTCATTTTCAGGAAATCACGCACGGCGGGACTCACGTCGATGCCTGCGGCTTGGTTTCTGTTGGAGCGCGGAGCTTCTTTACCGAAAACATATTGCCAATGATCCACCTCGAAGGGGCCGACATCCTCCCACTGGGCGAAGCAAACCTTGCCAGCGTGATGAATGGCGACCCAGCGGCCCTTGCAGACGGAAATCCCATCGCCACGGTAGCTTTCCCAGAACCAAGGAATCACTTCGGAGGCTTCTGGTCGGTGCACGCCGCCTTTGGCGACATCATTGTAGGGTAGGGCGATGTAAAATGGATTGAGAGCTGGGGTGAAATTTGCGGGAAGATAACCAGAGCGGCGGTCTGGCTCGTCATAACCGCCGAAGTTTTCCTGCCAATTCTGATCCCACGCGCTCATCACGTTGGGAGTCGGATTGTTTTCGGTTGGCAACTCACCCACCCAAAAAACGGTGGCTACGACGTTCCGTTTCCATTCCTCGCGGCCATGGAATTTACCGCGAGGCAGCTCGGATACCACCCGTGCCGCCGCAGGAACGCCGAATGGATCACTGAGCGCGGGTAACGCCTGACGCCGATTTTCTAAAAAATCTTCATGAACTCTCACAAGTCGGTCAGACAACCGAGAACCCGCCGCCGTCCCAACCAGGGCGATGCTGACAAATCCGGTGGTGATCCACTTGGTTTTCATGTCGTTTTAGAGCGGCTAGGTTGAACCTCTTGATGGCTTAACCATGGCGAAATACTAAAATTTTAATGAATCTTAACAAGAAAAATCTTCAATGTTTTTTGAACACAATCTGAAATCTGTTGTCTCGCTATTTTTTCCTTATTTCATAAAGGATTCAGCGCAACTTAATCTATCAAAAAACTAAAATGCTGACTTGGTTTTTGGAGGTTTTTGGCACTCTTTGTCAGTTCGTAAGGAGGAAATTCGAAAAATTTCCGCCTGATATTCTGCAAATATTGAACGAATTTAAAGTTCAAATTTCCACGCGATCACGTTAGATCACTGAGGTGGATCTCCGATCAGCCAAGACAGTCGGCGGATTTCTAGGCAGGCACCTGATTCCACATCCACATCGACGATCACCCCGCAAAGACGGACTGGTCCCGTGGCGATGGGAAAGCGGGTGGGCATCCCGGACCTAAATCGCCAGACGACCGACTCGATACTTCTGCCGAGGACGGAATCGTCTGGTCCGCACATTCCTGCGTCCGTCAAGTAGCCCGTGCCACCAGGGAAAATCCGCTCATCTGCGGTTTGGACATGGGTATGCGTGCCTACTACGAGCGAGACCTTCCCGTCCAGCATTCGCCCCATCGCGATTTTCTCACTGGTCGTCTCAGCATGGAAATCCAGCATGATGACCCGCACGCCATCATTCCGCAGGCGTTCCACCTCTTTTTCTACTGCCAAATATGGGTTTTCCAGCGGCGGCTGAATAAAAGAACGGCCCTGTGCCTGGATCACGGCGACTTTGCCCAGTGCCGTTTCAAGAACCACACTGCCGTTTCCGGGAGTACCGTCCGGGTAGTTGATAGGCCGCAACAATCTTGGCTCTGTCGGGAAATAATCGACAATTTCCTGCTGATCCCAGACGTGATCGCCCGTGGTGATGACCGCTGCTCCCGCCCGCAGGAGGTCGATGGAAATCTTCGGGGTGATGCCTTTTCCGCCCGCTGAGTTTTCGCCATTGACGATGCAAAAATCGAGTTTCTCCGACTGTTTGAGGTGCGGAAGCTGCTCAATCACGGCTTTCCGTCCCGGTTCACCGACCACATCTCCGAGAAATAAAATACGAATCATAGGCATAAGTTCCCGGCAAACTTCGCCACTCATCTGCTTCCCGACAATCCTATTTCGAAATTGAGTTGCTCATCCGGCGACGCTGGGCAAATTCAATCATGTGAAGGCGAATAAATTTAAAAAAATGACTTTAGCTCCTCCTGATATTTTAAAAGTTTTGACATTCTTTATATTTTGAAGTTTTCTCACCCCGGCTTACTTTAGCCACCTAAATCCCGTGAAACGACGCGACGTAGAAATCATCCAAAAAGATGGCAGGTTCCTAGTTTTACTGGCTAGGGAACCACTGCCGTTATCGCTTACCCAAATCGCCCGCGAAGGTGACTATAAAATGTCGAGCCTGAGCGAAAGGATCGGAATTTCCGAGCGGCATCTACGGCGGGTTTTTGAGGAAGGAATTGGCATTTCACCCAAAGACTGGCTACGCCAAGAACGGATGGTCGCAGCGCGGTCATTGCTGCGGGAGGGGTCGCCCATCAAGGAAGTGGCAATTGATCTTGGTTTTACGACCTCGAAGATGTTCTCCAGAGACTTCCAAATTTTCTACGGCGTCAAACCCACCGATTTTCAGCGGAAAGAGTATTCGCGTATTTTAGCCGTAGTCGGGTGAAAGTGAGCCGCGACGCCTCAGAACCGGAGAGTTGACTGGAGAATGAACGCGAGAGCTTCGTCATTTTGATGGGCAAGATTGGTGTATCCGGCGGGATGACGCACCCATTGCAGACTCGGCTGGACCGTCCACCATGCTGTCATCTGCGCTTTGTAGGAGAGTTCGATAGCTCCCTCATAGTCGGGAATTTTGAAACTCGTCGCGTAGGTCGCATTCACAGTGCGAACGGCGTCACTGATGTCGTCACTGATTTCTAGGTAGGAAATACCGAGGCCGATGGTGTCCCAATCTCGGCTGGGAATGAGTCCCTTGAAGACGAACCCGCCGTCGATGCCTAAGGTGGTGAGGTTGCGATCACCGGGTGCGGCTGACAGGCGGAAAAACGCCAATGCGCCTTGCATGGCAGGGTCTGATTTGCCGCTTTCCAGCCAAAGATACTGCTCGGTGAGAAGGTAAGCTCCGTAATTTCCATCATGCTCGGAAGGCAAGGTGGACGGTGCTGCAAACGCATTAGCCACGGCATACGCAGTGCCTTGGCTCACATCGGAGTAGGCGTCGGTGTGGTAGTAGCCGCCGATTTTGAGACTCCCTGGCAGACCGTCGGGGGATGAAACGGGATTCCAGCCGTAACCGGCTTCGTAATAAATCAAAGCGCCTTCGTCGCCGCTCAATTCGAGTTCAATGCCATGATTCGTGTTGTCTGGATTCCCGTCGTAAACGGCGGCTTGGACATACAAGTTTTTGACGGGTTCGTAGCGTGCGAATAGCCCCAAAGCCCCGAAGGGAGTCGATGGCAACGAGTGGTCGCCGACGGGAAAGCCGGGTATTTCGTAAAGATTGAAGGCCAGTGTCGGATAGAAAAACGTTTGGTTGAGGAAATTGATGGAGCCGATGGAGTTATAGTATTCGGGAACGATGAAGTCTCTGTCCACGCTCATCATTCCTGCTTTGAGTTTGAGCTTTTTATCCAAAAACTCTTGGGAATACCAAAGTTCCCAAAGTCGAAAATCGTTCGAGAAATCGGTTAAGTTGACTTTGTTGAGATCGCCAATGTAGCTGTCAGAGAAATTCTCAATTCCATTCAACCAAGTCGTGCTTACGAAAAAATCGCCCCCTTCGTAGCCAAGGAGTTCTTCCGATCTCAGTCCCAGCGTGGCAAGCAAAGCTCCCTGATAGACTGATCCCGTTTTGATGCCACCGTCGAGATTGCTCGGGACGGAGCCGAAGTAAAAGAACTCGAAGTCGATGCCGCGTTTGGCGAGATCTGTCCTCACTCCATTCCAGTCGCCCAACAGGTAGTCTCCCTCCAACCATGACATGAGTGGCGATTTCTGCTTCGGCGCGGTAATCGGCTCTCCCGCGATACCGTGGTCTGCCATCATCGGCAGGATCAGGGAAAGCACCCCGATTATCATTTTGGAGCTAGTATTACTTCTCATCTTTGACTTGTGGAGTTGAATTAGGCTTCTTCGTAGAAGGCTTGAGGAGCCCACCCAGAATTCCTCTGACGAGCAAGAATACCGTCGAGAAATAGCCTTGGGTGATGTCTGACGTCAGATAGGCAAGGTAGATATCATTGGAGGTGAACAGACTCTTTGAAGCGAAATAGAGCGGCTTTTCTTTCACCCGATACTTGGACTTGTGGAAGGCGAGTCCTTTGAAGTTATAGATTTGGTTGCCATACTTTTCGCTCAACTCGAAAAATAGTTTGGTGATCTTGTCATCGTTGTATTTTCCGAGGTCCAGCCGAACAAACGGTGCAAGGCAGAGATTGAGTATCTCCTTTCCCTCGCCACGGAAAACGTCAACCGCCTCCATGTGGACGGCGGTGGCCAGTCTGCCGTATTTTGATTCATCACAACGGGACGTGTTCGCAGAGTATCCGATCACCTGTCCATCTCGGTAAACGGGATCATAGAAAACAAAGCCGATGATCTCGCCGAGGTTATCGTAGGCGATGAATTTCCTAACATCCGGCTCAGACTCCCAGACGGGTCGCCGGGCGTAGATCCAGATCTCCCGGTCGTTGAGAATTTTGCTGCCGCGCCATCTGGAAGAAACTGCCTCTAGCTTCTCTGCGGCGACTTCTTCGAGTCGTTCCTCGCGGATGACTACGCCCTCTCGCTTGGCCTCGTTGCGGGCGCGCTTGATCATGTCCAAGTCCTTCCAGTTGCCCATGGTGTTATAGGTCTGGATCGGCAACTCGGGTTCTGGGCCGATGCAGTTCACCTTGAACTTCATTTCCCTCAAAACGCTGGCGCAATGCTCAGAAATCACCACAAACACGGCACTGGGATTATCTGCTAGAAATTTCCCGACTAACTCGCGCAGCTTGTCACGCGCACAAATCGGATCAGAGAGCACGATGCGCTTCGGTTTCCGGGCGAACACGGGGTGAGTGATCGTCGTGAATGCGATGTAGCCCATCCCCTCGACGATGAAGTATTCCATCCCTTCTTGGATGGTGGCATACGAGAGTGCCTCACCGCCATGCGCTTGCAGGTAGGGAGAGAGGACTCGCCACTTGTCCTCGCGTTGCCAAGACTTGGCCTCATCTCCGGTCACTTTTCTGATAGACATGTATTTTTAATGCTCCGCGATCACATTTCCGAGACGAGTGCCGGATTTCTACCCTCAATTTTCTTCCAGAAACTGGATAATCTCACGGTTGAATACCTCGGGTGCCTCGACAGGTGCATAGTGCGTCAGTCCTGCTAGCGTCGTCAACCTCGCCTTGGGAACTAACGCAGCGATCCGTTCACTTTCGCTCTCTCGCACGATGTCATGCTCGCCCAACAGCAACAGCACGGGGCAGCGAATACTCGCGAGTTCATTGTCTTGATAGTTCGGCTGGGTCAGCCACATGATCTTTAATTTCCCGAAAATGACCGGCCAGTGGTCTGCTCCATCAGGTGAAAGTGCCTTGTAACCCTCCACAAGGATCGCTGGGAAATTTTCTGGGGTGAATGATTCGACCGCGGCGGTGAACTCCTCGGTCATTCCGTCCGGCCTAGCATGTGCTCCGAAAGCGACCACCTTTTTTACCAAATCCGGGCGTCGCATGGCCATTTCCAGGCCAATCACCCCGCCGTCGCTCCAGCCGACAATCAAGACGTTATTGATTCCGAGATGGTCGAGGAGGCCTTCAAAGTCGGAAGCCATCAGAGTGAAGTTGATCGATCCCTCTGCGTCACAAGTGCGGCCATGGCCTCGGCTATCAGGCACGATCACTCGGAATTTCTGCGAAAACTCCGGGATTTGCGCGAACCAGCTTTCAATCGTGGCTCCTCCTCCATGAATCAAGAGGAGCGGCTCGCCACTGCCGAAGGTCTCGTAATACAGTTCTATACCGTTGACCGAGAAACGATGGCCTTCGGTGCGATCGGGGATTTCGGGGATGCTGACGGTATCTAGCGTCGAAGCCGGGTAGCTACTTTCACCGTTGGCCTGGGATGTTGAATGGGTCATGGGGTTTTGTGGGTGAATCGTTCTAAAAAACGATCCCCACTGACCTATTTATTATTCCATGGTTGTCAGGGAAAATTAGATATAACAGCCCGTTTTAACTGAAATCCGATCCCTCTCCCTGACTCACTCCAGATCCGTCAAATACCGTTCTGCTTCCAGTGCCGCTGCACAGCCTTGGCCAGCCGCCGTGATTGCTTGCCGGTAGTAGTGGTCCGCGACATCGCCCGCGGCGAAAAGGCCGGGCGTCTTGGTGGCGGTGCGTCCGGGATTCTGGAGGATGTAGCCGTTTTCATCCTGATCCACGAGATCCCCGAGGAATGCGCTGTTAGGCACATGGCCGATGGCGACGAAAACGCAAGCGACTGCGAGTTCGCTTTTCTCTCCCGTGATGAGGTTTTCCAGCGTGACGGCGCGCATTTCGCCTTTTTCATCGGTGAGATATTCGCTGACGGTGGAGTTCCAGATCGGCTCGATTTTTGGATTCGCGAGGGCACGGTCTGCCATGATTTTAGAAGCCCGCAGTTCGTCACGGCGATGGATCAAATAGACTTTACTGGCGAAACGAGTGAGGAAACCCGCTTCTTCACACGCACTATCGCCGCCACCGATCACGCAGACCGGGACATCCCGATAGAAAGCGCCGTCACACGTCGCGCATGAGGTGAGGCCGTGACCGATGAGTTTTTTCTCATCCGGCAGGCCCAAATGGCGCGGTGCCGCACCCGTGGCGACGATCACCGTCTTTGCCTCAAATTTCTCCGATCCGGCGTGAAGGAGGAAGCTGCCATCTTCCCGTTTTTCTACGGACTCGACACTCGCCCATGCGATACGAGCACCGAATTTCTCTGCCTGCGCCTGCATTTTCATCATCAGTTCTGGCCCCATGATTCCCTCGGGATAGCCGGGGAAATTTTCCACCTCGGTGGTGGTGGTCAGTTGCCCGCCGGGTTGTGTTCCTGAGAGTAAAAGCGGTGTGAGATTGGCGCGTGCGGTGTAAATGGCCGCTGTGTATCCGGCGCAGCCGGTCCCGATGATGATGACGTTTTCCATGGTTCTGTGAGTGCGTGAGAGGCGGAGTATTCCGGCGGATTCCAAGATCCGTCAACCCTCGGCCATGCCAAAGAGGGGATTCACGGCAACTTGAGGCAACGCTTGATCTCGGCCATCGCCGCTGGGTGGTGATACGCCCCGTGGTCCGCCGGGACGATCAGCTCTGATGCGGCTTCTTTTAAATGACTGCTAGAGTAGGAAACTACGCCGTCGCTGCTCTCGGTGAGCGGTCCAGATTTTCCCCGGTCTCCGATGATGCTGTGTGCCTGCAACGGATAGGCAAATGGCAAATCCGCTAGGATACGCAAGGTCGGCTGACGTGGAGACAGCGAGCTGATACTATCGAGTTTTCCTGCCCCCAGAGCCTCATATTCAGGAGTGAAAACGCCGGGATTCGCCGCTGAAATCCGTTGATAAAACGCCCCGAACGCCTGCGGTGGCGAGGTGAACCATCGCCCGAGACGACCGATCGGATTGTTCGCGAAGTCACTGCCGCGATGAGGCACGGCGACGAAAATGATGCGTCGGACCTTTGGCACAGGTTGCCACTCGAAGGCGTCCTCCAGTTGGCGACGATCTTCTGGGGTGAGCTTCAGTGATTCGTGAGGAACCTTGAATGCCGCATCCCAAAATGCGTCACCGGGAGCTGAGACTAGGGCTTTAGAAATGATGCCTCCCATGCTGTGAGCGAGCAGTGTGATGTGCTGAGACGCGGCATCTTCGCCCTTGGGATCGAGCAGTTTTCTCACCTCGCGAATCTGTTTCCGCAACAGACGTGCAGAATAAAGTGCAGGCGCGGAAGTGTTATAGAGGTAGTGCCAAATCTGGTATCGCTCACGGATCGCTTCGTCCGCCCAGAGATCGTTACTGACTTCAGCCCATGCCAGCGGTGTGGACAAAAGTCCGTGAATCATAATCAGCGGCTCTTTGTTCGGATCGTATGGCTCCATCAAATAGAGCTGAGGTGGGCGCTTCGGGGTGGCAGTGAGAAAATCGAGAATCCCGCTTCGACTCAAATCGCCGCTGCGTGACAACAGCGTGGCCCACGGCGCGCTGAAATCCGCCGCTAGCGGACTCTTCGTGCGTCGCCCACCGACGGCAGAATTCGCCAGTGGACACAGCAGCGAAATCTCCACCTCCTGCACACCTGATTTCACCGCGCCTAAGTTCGCCACCGCCGTGAGTGGCCGGGTGATAGCCTCGTCCGGGTAGTAATTTTCAATCGCCTCGGTGTGTCGGTTTTCTCTCAGCGCGATCAGAGGAGCACCGATTCCAGCACGTTGGTGATGTGGGATTTTACCGACTTTGAAGCCGTGGGCAGAATCCACCTCATCAAAGTAGCTGAGTGGATAACAACCCGATTCGCTTTCCGCAAAACGCACGCGGTAATCTAATTTTCCAGTAATAGGCGAAACGAAAGTATAACTCGGCCCCAGACCGCGTTGCTTCCATCGCTCGACAAATTCCCCCAATGCTTTTGCCGATGTCGCGGAGGTCGTTTTGGCCGTCGCCCGGGCAATGAGTTGGTAAAGATTGGCGTCAGTGGATGAGGAAGGGTTTTCACTACGCATCGCCCTCGTCACCGTCGCTGGCACGATGGAACAACAGGATAATCCAAGCGTGATGATTCCGAGGAACGCCGGATCAATCAGCCAACTGAGAGCCAGAGATCGAATTTTCATACCGGCGACATGGAAGCATGATTGGTGAGTCATCGGAATGTTTGAAAACGGTGTCACCAGCCGGAATCATGGATTTTTGAAACAAGCGCAAAGCTGTAATTCTCCACAGAGAATCTGGAAACCCATGGAGCCGCTGGTCGGAATCGAACCGACGACCTATTCATTACGAATGAATTGCTCTACCCCTGAGCTACAGCGGCGTCTCGCAGGACGGGCGCAATCAATCAAGTCCGTGCCTGAGCCGCAAGTCGGAAATCCGAACATTCAACCTGAGACGGCAAGTCCCTCACCGCTTCGACAACACGTCGATGGCCTTTTGGTTTTTGTATTCTTTGGCGAGGTCCAACGCGGTGACGCCTTGTTTCGACTTCACGGCGGGATCGACTTTGTGGGTGAGAAAGAGACGGATGATTTCTTCGCCGCCGCTGGCAGCCGCTTCGTGGAGCGGAGTGCCACCGAGATCGCTGAGAGTGGTGGGATCGGCACCGCCAACGAGGATGGCTTTGGCCGTTTCGAGTTGGTTCTTGGCGGCGGCGTGGTGTAGGCGAGTCCAGCCGCCTTTGTCGCGGATGTTAGGCTTGGCGCCGGCTTTGAGCAGCGCGGTGGCGATGGCGGGGCTGTTGCGTTCCACGGCGAGGTGGAGCGGCGTGCGCTTGGAGGAATCGAGGCTATTCGGATCAGCACCGGATTTCAGAAGCAGGGCGACAATTTCCGGTTTCTTGCGCTGGATGGCTTGCTCGAGCGGTGGGCGGGATTTCTCTTTGCCGCCCTGATTCGCGCTCTGCGGGTTGTGGGTGAGATGGCGTTGGACGTCGTCTAGGTCGCCCTTGGCGATGGCTTCGTCGATGGTCGGATAGACGAGCAGAGTGACTGCTTTTTCGATGACAGCGGTTGGTGGAGTCTCGCCACGGGCTGTCCAGATGACAGCGTGAGAGCCGAGGAGCAGGCAGAGAGTGAGTGCGGATTTTGTCATGGTCTTGGTGGATGTTTGGAAACGTGATTTTTGCGGCGAACGTATCGCAAAGTGACAAAACTCCACATTTTCTGAAAAGCCGAGCTTGCTTCTGGGGTAGAGGCTGCATCCGATTTGCAAATTCAAATACCCACCGCAAAAACCATGAAGCCAACCATCAATCGCCGCTCATTTTTAGGAACCACCACGTTTGCCGGAGCCAGTTTGGCTGCCAGCTCCCTCTTCGCCCAGAACGCCGCTGGAGGAGAAAAGAAACTCAAAGTGGGTCTCATCGGCTGCGGCGGGCGTGGAAATGGTGCGCTCAAAGATTTCACGGATGCCGCCAAAATCCTAGGTTTCGAGGTCGAACTCACTGCCACGGCGGATGCTTTCAAAGACAAAGCAGAAGCCGCCGGTAAAAAAATGGGGCTTCCCGCAGAGCGTTGTTTCGATGGCTTCGACGGCTATCAGAAAGTCATCGCCACGGACTGCCAATACGTGCTGATGGCGACGCCGCCTGCATTTCGTCCTCTGCATTTCGCGGCAGCGGTTGAGGCTGGAAAACATTGTTTCATCGAAAAACCTGTGGCCGTCGATCCCGTCGGCGCACGCTCGGTCATCGCCACGGGCGAGAAAGCTGCTGCTAAGGGGTTGGCCGTTGTCACCGGCACTCAACGCCGCCACCAAGAAGGCTACCTCCGCAACAAGGCTCTCATCGACGCAGGTGCCATCGGAAAAATCAAAGGTGGCGTGGTGCAATGGAATGGCACCGTGCCATGGATCAAACCTCGCAACAATGGCGAGTCCGACGCTTCCTATCTCGCTCGTAACTGGCTCAATTTCAACGAGCTTTCTGGCGATCACATCGTCGAGCAACACGTTCACAATCTGGACGTTGCCGTTTGGTTCCTCGGAAAACTGCCAGTGACGGCGGTTGGCTTCGGTGGCCGCGCCCGTCGCCAAACGGGAAACATGTTTGATTTCTTTAGCGTGGACTTCGACTTCGGTGACGACGTTCACATCCACAGTCAGTGCCGCCAAATTACCGGCACGTATGGCCGCGTCGGCGAACTTTTCACCGGCACAGAAGGCGTCTGCTACGGCGGCGGCAAGCTCACGGGCAAAGAAGTTTCCATTCCCGAAATCAAATTGGACAGCGATAGCGCGATGGTCCAAGAGCACGTTGATATGATTCGCGGCGTGATGACGGGTAAGCCGCTGAACCACTCCAAGCGCATCGCGGAAGTCACGATGGTCGCGATCATGGGCCGCATTTCTGCCTACACAGGCGAGATCATCCGCTGGAGCGATCTGATGGAAAATCAAAATTCGCCCTACTACAATCTCGCCTGTTCACCTGCGGCGATCGACTTTGAGAAAGGCACCGTCAAGATGCCAGCCGAAGTCCCACCGATTCCGGGAAGGGATAAATAAGGAGATTGGACACTCCTGACCAATGGTCGATCTGGGGTGGAAACTCATGGTCCCTACAACCCATCAGAAAGAGGAAGAGAACCACTGATGAACGCGGATGGACGCGGATAAAATCGAGCTGCTGCTCCTTATTCTGATAATTCGAGCGCTGAAAATGGCGCAAAACGCCGATCCGAATGCTCAATGCTGCATTTTCATCCGTGTTTATCCGTGTCCATCCGTGGTTCGAATTCTTTCTTTCCCTAGTGTAGGAATCTGGGGTGGAAACTTCGTTTTCGCCGAGGCTCGTTCCGCAAGATCTGATGATGCATCAGACCTCGCGTGTTTAAATTTTTGGCAAAAGCGGAGTTGAGAGGAGCGAGACGCTCCAGCCACTATTACGGGAGATTCGTGGCGCCCATGAGGAAGCGGTCGCATTCGCGGGCGGCACCGCGGCCTTCGTTGATGGCCCAGACAACGAGCGACTGGCCACGGCGGACGTCGCCTGCGGCAAAGACACCGGGGACGTTGGTGGTGAAGGTGCCGTGCTCGGCTTTGATGTTCGAGCGGACGTCTTTTTCGAGGGCGAATTTTTCGATGACTTCGGTTTCCGGGCCGGTGAAGCCCATTGCTAGAAGTGCGAGCTGGCAAGGGATGGTGCGGAGTGTGCCTTCGACATCTTTGGGGACGAAGCGGCCTTGGTCGTCCTTCGCCCACTCGATCTCGACGATTTCGAGGCCCGTGAGATTTCCAGCGTCGTCTTTGATGAAACGCTTGGTTTGGACGAGGTAGTGGCGTGGATCGCGGCCTTGGATGGCGGCGGCTTCTTCTTGGCCATAGTCCATTTTGTAAATCTTGGGCCACTCGGGCCACGGGTTGTTTGCCGCGCGCTTTTCTGGCGACTGGGGCATGATTTCGAGCTGGATGACGCTCTTGCAGCCGTGGCGGAGGCTCGTGCCAACGCAGTCGGTGCCGGTATCGCCGCCGCCGATGACGACAACGTCTTTGCCCGTGGCGTTAAGTGCTGGATTGGTGCCGTCGAACTTGTGGTCGAGCTGGTAACGGGTGTTGGTCGTGAGGAACTCCATCGCGAGAAGAACGCCAACTGCCTCACGGTTTTCGATGGGGAGATCACGCCCGGCAGTCGCGCCGCAGCAGAGGACGACGGAGTCGAAATCCTTGCGGAGTCGCTCGGCGGTCCACTCGCTGTCTTTGCCGATGAAGATGCCAGTTTTGAAAATGATGCCTTCCTCGGCGAGCAAGTTCACGCGGCGTTGGACGACGAGTTCTTTATCGAGCTTCATGTTAGGAATGCCATACATCAGCAAGCCGCCGATGCGGTCTTCGCGCTCGAAGACGGTGACCGTGTGACCCGCTTGATTGAGCTGATCCGCGCAGGCGAGACCGGCAGGACCGGAGCCGACGATAGCGACTTTTTTACCCGTGCGTTTGGCGGGGATGCGGGCCGTGACCCAGCCTTCTTCCCAACCGCGGTCGATGATAGCGCACTCGTTATTTTTGATGGTAACGGCTGGCTCAATGACGCTGAGGACACAAGATCCCTCGCAAGGTGCCGGGCAAACGCGACCGGTGAACTCCGGGAAATTGTTCGTTTTGTGGAGGCGTTGGAGTGCTTCTTTCCAGCGGCCACGGAAAATTAGGTCGTTCCACTCGGGGATGAGATTGTTCACCGGGCAGCCGCTGGCCATGCCTGAAACCATGTGGCCGGTGTGGCAAAAGGGCGTGCCACAATCCATGCAGCGCGAGCCTTGGGCGCGTTGTTGTTTCTCGTCCGAGTGAATCTTGAACTCACGCCAATTTTTGACGCGCTCGAGTGGTGCGGTTTCCGAATCGGTGACCCGATCGACTTCCATGAATCCTGTTGGTTTACCCATTGTGAGTTGAGATCTGAAATTTGAGATTTGAAATGCTGACGATCAGTTCCCGCCGACGCGGGCGAGGTCTTTGAGGTTTTCTTCGAAGGCGGCCATGGCGGCTTCGTCGCCGGTGAGACCTTGTTGTTCGACGCGTTTGAAGGCTTCGAGCATCCGCTCGTAGTCGCGCGGGAAGACTTTGAAAAATTTCGGTAACTCGGCATCCCAGTTTTCTAGCAAGAACTTGCCGCGCGGGGAGCCAGTGTATTCGACGTGTTTCTCGATCTTCGCTTTGACGAGTGAGATGTCCGTGTCACTGCACTCGATGAGGCGATAGAGATTTACCATCTCGGCGTTGAGCCGTTTTTCGAACAGGCCATCGACGTCGTAAACATAAGCGACGCCGCCGGACATGCCTGCTGCGAAGTTGCGCCCAGTTTCACCAAGGACGATGACTTCGCCGCCTGTCATGTATTCGCAAGCGTGGTCGCCCACACCTTCGACGACGGCGGATGCGCCGGAGTTGCGGACGCAGAAGCGTTCACCCGCGATGCCGTTGAAATACGCTTCACCGCTGGTCGCGCCGTAGAGGGCGACGTTACCGAGGATGATGTTTTCCTCTGGCTTGAAGCGCGCGTTCTTGGGCGGGTAAATGATGATTTTTGCGCCTGAGAGACCTTTGCCGACGTAGTCGTTTGCGTCGCCTTCGAGTCGGAAGGTCATGCCGGGTGGCGTGAACGCGCCGAGTGATTGGCCCGCGCTACCGACGAATTTGAGGTCGATGGTGTCTTCGGGAAGTCCTTTGCTGCCGTATTTGCGGGAAATTTCGCTGCCGGTGATGGTGCCCACGACGCGATTCACGTTGATGATGGGCAGCTCGGCTTTGACTTTTTCGCCACGCTCGATGGCGGGTTTGCAAAGGGTGAGCAGGTGAGTGTTATCGAGCGCGGCTTTGAGGCCGTGATCTTGCTCGATGGTGTTGTAGCCGCCCACGTTGTCGCCGACATCTGGCTTGTGGAAGATGCCGGTGAGATCGACGCCATTGGCTTTCCAGTGGGCGGTGGCCTCGTTGGTGTCGAGGCATTCGACCTTGCCGACCATTTCGTTGATCGTGCGGAAACCGAGTTCAGCCATGATTTCGCGGAGTTCCATGGCGATGAAGGTCATGAAATTGACGACATGCTCCGGCTTGCCCTCGAAATTTTTGCGAAGCTCAGGATCTTGCGTGGCGATGCCGACTGGGCAGGTGTTTTTCTGGCAAACGCGCATCATCAAGCAGCCGACGGTGACGAGCGGCGCGGTGGCGAAACCGTATTCTTCAGCACCTAGCAGAGTGGCGATGGCGACATCGCGACCCGTTTTGAGCTGGCCGTCGGTTTCGAGAACGACGCGACTGCGGAGGTCGTTGAGGAGGAGAATCTGGTTCGTTTCAGCGAGGCCGAGTTCCCATGGCGCACCGGCGTTGAAGATCGACGAGGATGGCGAGGCACCCGTTCCACCGTCGTGACCGGCGATGAGAATGACATCGGCGTGAGCTTTGGCGACTCCGGCGGCGATGGTTCCAACTCCGACTTCTGCGACGAGCTTCACATTGATGCGAGCGCGTGGGTTGGAGTTTTTCAAATCGTGAATCAGCTCCGAGAGATCCTCGATTGAGTAAATGTCGTGGTGCGGGGGCGGGGACACGAGGCCGACGCCCGGAGTCGAGTAGCGGACTTTCGCGATCCATGGATAGACTTTCGAGCCGGGGAGCTCGCCGCCTTCACCGGGCTTCGCGCCTTGGGAGATTTTGATTTGGATTTCGTCCGCGTTGACGAGGTATTCGCCGGTGACGCCGAATCGGCCCGAGGCGACTTGTTTGATGGCGGAGCGTTTGCTGTCGCCATTTTCCATCGGGACGAAGCGGGATGGATCTTCGCCGCCCTCGCCCGTGTTCGACTTGCCGCCGATGCGATTCATGGCGATGGCGAGCGTCTCGTGAGCTTCTTGCGAGATCGAGCCGTAGGACATCGCGCCCGTTTTGAAACGCTTGCAGATGGCTTCGACGGAATCGACTTCTTCAATCGGCACGGGTTTCCGGTTGGCTTTGAATTTCATCAAGCCACGCAGCGTGGAAATGTTCTCGCTCTGATCGTTCACCTTCTTGGCGTATTGCTTGAAAATTTCATAGCTGCCAGTGCGGGTGGATTTCTGGAGGAGGTGAATCGTTTCAGGATTGAAGAGGTGGAATTCACCATCGCTGCGCCACTGATAGACGCCGCCCGCATCGAGCGCGGCTTCTTCGGCCTCGATGTGGCGATCAGGAAATGCCTCGCGGTGGCGAATGAGGGCTTCTTCGGCGATTTTGTCGATGTCAGAGCCTTCGCAACGGCTGGAGGTGCCGTGGAAAAACTTGTTCACGAGGCCGGTGCTGAGGCCGATGGTTTCAAAAATCTGTGCGCCGCGATACGATGCGACGGTGGAAATTCCCATCTTGGCCATGGTTTTCACGACGCCTTTGATCGAGCCTTTGAGGAAGTTGTAAACCGCCTTGTCGAACTCGGTGGCGAGCATGTCGTCTTGGATCATCTTGTGGATGGATTCGAAGACCATGTAGGGGTTGATCGCATCCGCGCCGTAGCCGATGAGGGTGGAGAAGTGATGAACTTCGCGGGCCTCGCCAGTTTCCAAGATGATACTAACCAGCGTGCGCGTGCCGCGACCGACGAGGTAGTGGTGGATGCCACCCATGAGCAGCAGGGTGGGGATGGCGGCGTTTGACTTGTCGATATTTCGGTCGGAAAGAATCAACAGGTTGTTGCCAGCGGCGATGGCTGCGTCGGCTTGGGCGCAAATTTTATCGAAGGCGGCTTCGAGTCCGTCGCCACCTGCGTCGGCAGGGAAGAGTGCGTCGATGGTGGTGGCCTTGAATCCGCTGAGGTTTACTTCGCGGAGGCGGGCGAGTGATTCGTTGTCGATGAGTGGATTGTCGAGACGGATCATGCGGCAACTCTGCGGGCCGGGTGCGAGCAAGTTTCCTTCCGAGCCGAGGAAGGTCTCGGTGGAGGTGACGAGCTCTTCGCGGATACAGTCGAGCGCGGGATTGGTGACCTGCGCGAAGATCTGCTTGAAATACTGGTAGAGATGTTTCGGCTTGCTAGAAAGCACGGCGAGCGGCGTGTCGTTGCCCATCGAGGAAATGGGCTGGACGCCGGAGGAAGCCGTTGGCCCGAGGAGCATACGAAGATCCTCGTAGGTGTAACCAAAGGCGATTTGGCGTTCGAGAATGCGGCTTTCCTCCACGGTCTTCGGTGACTTGGCGGCAGGTAAATCTTTGAGCGTGATGCGGTTTTCCTTCAGCCATTGGCCGTAAGGATGCGCGCCATAGACACGCTTTTTCACTTCATCGTCAGGGACGATGCGGCCTTCGTTCATGTCCACGAGGAACATCTTGCCGGGGCGCAAGCGACCTTTCTGGACGATGGTGTTCGGATCAAGATCGGGGACGACACCGACTTCCGACGCCATGATGACGAGGTCGTCGTCGGTGACGTAGTAGCGACTCGGACGCAGACCATTTCGGTCGAGAACGGCACCGATTTGTTGGCCGTCTGAGAAAGTGATCGAAGCAGGACCATCCCACGGCTCCATCATGCAGGCGTGGAACTCGTAGAAAGCGCGTTTTTCCTCATCCATCATCGTGTGACGTTCCCATGGTTCTGGGATCATCATCATCATCGCGTGGACGAGGTCGTAGCCGCCGAAGTGCATGAATTCGAGGGCGTTGTCGAACCGTGCGGAGTCCGAACCGTCCTCGTTGATGACTGGGAAAATGTTCTCAATTTCCGTGCCGAAGAGGTCGGATTGGCAAAGCGACTGACGCGCTTTCATGAAGTTCGCATTGCCCATGACCGTGTTGATTTCGCCGTTGTGAGCGATGAAACGGTTCGGGTGAGCGCGTGACCAACTTGGGAAAGTATTCGTCGAGAAACGCGTGTGCATCAGGGCGAGCGCGGACTCGAAATCAGGATCGAGGAAGTCGGGGAAATACTCGGAGAGCTGGCAGGGAGTGAGCATCCCTTTGTAGATCATCGTGCGAGCGGATAGGCCGGTGACGTAGTGGTAATCTGCGCCGGGGAAGGTGTTGCCTTTGTTGCCGTGGACATCGCGGAATTGGTTGGGAACCTCGTTGTTACGAATCCATGTGCCGACGGTTTTGCGGATGACATAGAGCTTGGTTTCAAATGCCTTCGCATCCGTGATGTCGTCGCTTTTTCCGATGAAGACTTGCTTGATGGTCGGCTCGTAGCGGCCAGAGGTTTTGCCGAGAATGGAGCTTTTCACCGGCACTGTGCGCCAGCCGAGAAATTTTTGGCCCTGCTCGCGGATGACATGTTCGAAGACTTGCATCGCCACCTCGCGGACGGCGGCATCTGGCGAGAAGAACACGCAGCCGGAGCCGTAGTCGCCTTCTGGCGGCAGTTCGACGCCTTTTTTCGCCATCTCGCGGCGGAGAAATTTATCCGGCATCTGGATCAGCATTCCGGCACCATCGCCCGTTGCTGGGTCCGAACCACTCGCGCCGCGATGGTCCATGTGCTCGTTCATCGTGAGAGTTTTCAGGACGATGTCATGCGAGCGCTTGCCCTTGAGGTGGGCGATAAATCCGACGCCGCAGGCGTCTTTTTCACGAGATGGATGCCACAGGCCTTGGGGTTCGGGCCAACCAAATGGGGATTTCTGCGAGGATGACATGGAGGTGATTGAGGAGATAGTAGGAGCTGGTAAATGACTGCGAATCGCGGTGGAATCAGGATAAAGCCGCATGAGCCATGCCAAAAAGCTACCGATTATTTCAGTCGCGCAAGGGGCTAAAGCCAGAACGGGCCGGGCAATCTGCTTTTCGAGGCGGAAGCTGTCAAGAGCGGGGGTGGGAAGCGAGTGAAGGGTTGAGTTTCGTGAAATTCTCACTACCCACTCAGCTTATCGAAATTTATCCAACCAACTCTGCCTGTCCGTGGCTTCCAGAAATTTCAGGAACCCTCGACCACCGTCTGACCCAGCGTCACGGCGCGGACAAAGGGGCGGATTTCTATCTGGACGCCTTGCGCTATGCCCAGTCTCAGTGGATTTCGCGAAAACCAGCTCAGGCCATTCTCCAGCTCAATAAAGCGTGGATGGCGGACCTGCCCGGCGATCATCCGGCTCTGCGAGAAAACCCGCCGCCGTATCGCGCGTTGGTCTGGATCATGGAAAAGGCAGCGTCTGGCGATCACGGGTTCATGGGGAATCCGGTGCGTCATTTTCAACACCTCGCCAGCCGCATGTCTGGCTCGCGTTCCGAGATTCGGGCGTGGCGAGCTTGGCTGTGTTTTCACCTCGCGGAAACGGTCTTGGATTCGGCTCGTTTCCCGCGCGATGGCGAGCAAATCGTCCGCGAAGGTCTGTGGATTCCGGGATTCCAGCGGGCAGTGACGGAAATTTCCCGAGGTGGCTGGGTAGGCGAGGGGACTTGGGGGATAAAGGCGGAACACTCTGCCCGTGTTGGATTTTGACAAATCTCCTGTGATCCATACTTTCCGCGCCGGTCCGGGAACCTATTACCGTTTTCCCTCCATTTTTTCCACGATCCATCCATGAACACACTCCGCACCTTCACCACCGGCTCCGGCACCACAGGAAATTTCCACTCACTCCCCGCTCTCGCTGAACAAGGTTTCCCCAATCTCGCCAAGCTGCCGATTTCTATCAGGATCGTTCTCGAGTCGCTCCTCCGCAACAACGACGGCCTCAAAGTTTCCGACAAAGACATCACCAACCTCGCCAACTACAACGCCAAGGCGCCCGGTGATTATGAAATCCCCTTCGTCGTCGCCCGCATCGTCCTCCAAGACTTCACCGGCGTGCCGCTTCTCGTCGATCTCGCCGCCATGCGCTCCGCCGTCCACGGCATGGGCAAAGATGCGAAAATGATCGAGCCACTCGTCCCCGTCGATCTCGTCGTGGACCACTCCGTGCAAGTCGATTTCGCAGGAACGGGAAATTCATTAGAAAAAAACCTCGACCTCGAATTCCACCGCAACCGCGAGCGTTACGAGTTCCTCAAATGGGGCGAGCAAGCCTTCGACACTTTCAAAGTCGTCCCGCCCGGCATCGGCATCGTCCATCAGGTGAACCTCGAATACCTCGCGAAATGCGTCCTTGAGAAAAACGGCGTATTTTATCCCGACACCCTCGTCGGCACCGATTCGCACACCACCATGATTAACGGCCTCGGCGTGGTCGGCTGGGGCGTGGGCGGCATCGAGGCAGAAGCCGGGATGCTTGGCCAGCCCGTCACTTTCCTCGTCCCGGAAGTCGTCGGCGTCTATCTCACCGGCGAACTCAACACCGGCGTCACCGCAACCGACCTCGTCCTGCTCGTCACCGAAGTTTTACGCAAAACCAAAGTCGTCGGGAAATTCGTCGAATTCTACGGACCCGGTGCCAAAGCCCTCAGCCTTCCCGACCGCGCCACCATCGCGAACATGGCTCCCGAATACGGAGCCACCATGGGCTTCTTCGGCATCGATGAAATCACCATCGGCTACCTATCAGGCACCGGTCGCCCCGCAGAACTCTGCACCACCGTCGAGAACTACTACAAAGCCCAAGACCTCTGGGGCATCCCCACCAAGCGCGATGCGTTAGAATTTTCCCAAGTCGTCGATCTGGACCTCTCCACCGTCAAACCCGGCATCGCCGGACCCAAGCGTCCACAAGACCGCATCGAGATCGAGTCCCTGAAATCCAAATGGGCCGCCCTCCTCACCGCGCCCGCCCCAGATGGCTACAACAAACAACCGTCTACCGGCTCCGGCGAACCGCTCGATCTCCCCGACACCCTCGACTCCATCCCCGACGCCGAACCCGGATTTGGCGCATCCGTCGGTATCGTCACCGAATCCAGCGACACCCCGAGCTACCCGCTTTACGAAGTCACCGTCGATAGCAAAGGCGGCATCACCGACACCATCACCCATGGCTCCGTCCTCATCGCCGCCATCACCAGTTGCACGAATACGTCCAACCCCAGCGTCATGCTCGCTGCCGGACTCCTCGCCCAAAAAGCCAACGCCGCCGGACTCACCATCAAGCCGTCCATCAAGACCTCGCTCGGACCCGGCTCCCGCGTCGTCACCGACTACCTCAATAAGACTGGCCTCCAAGCCGAACTCGACAAACTCGGCTTCCAAACCGTCGGCTACGGCTGCACCACCTGCATCGGAAACTCCGGCCCGCTCGATCCCGGCATCGAAGACGTGGTGAAATCCGAGGACATCATCGCCGCCTCCGTTCTATCAGGTAACCGCAACTTCGAGGCCCGCGTCCACCAGTCCATCAAGGCAAATTTCCTCATGTCCCCGCCGCTCGTCGTCGCCTTCGCCATCGCAGGCACCGTCGATATCGACATGGAAACCGAGCCACTCGGCCACGGCACCGACGGCCAACCCGTTTTCCTCGCCGACATCTGGCCCACCTCCGCCGAGATCGAGGCCGCCATGAACGCCTCCCTCAAGCCCGATGTCTTCCAAAAACTCTACACCGGCTTCTCCGACCAGAACCCCAAGTGGAACGAAATCAAATCCTCCAATGGCAACGTTTACGAATGGGACCGCGCCTCCACCTACATCCAAGAGCCACCCTTCTTCGACGGCTTCACTCCCACCCCGCGCGACATCGAGGAAATCAAAGGTGCCAAGCCCCTCGGCATCTTCGGCGACTCCGTCACCACCGACCACATCTCGCCCGCCGGAGCCATCAAGAAAGCCAGCCCCGCAGGTCGTTTCCTCGATGAAAAAGGCGTCGATTTCGCCGACTACAACTCCTACGGCTCGCGCCGTGGCAACGACCGCATCATGACCCGCGGCACCTTCGCCAACGTCCGCATCAAGAACCTCATGGTCCCCGGCACCGAAGGTGGAGTCACCAGCATCGCCGGAGAAACCAAAGACATCTACGACGCAGCCGCCGTCTATCAGTCCACCGACACTCCCACCATCATCATCGGTGGCGAGGACTACGGCATGGGCAGTAGCCGCGACTGGGCCGCCAAAGGCACCAACCTGCTAGGTGTGAAAGCCGTCATCACCAAGTCCTTCGAGCGCATTCACCGCTCCAACCTCGTCGGCATGGGCGTCCTCCCCTGCAACTTCGTCAACAAAGACGACTACGAGAAAGTCAAAGACCTCGCCGACACCACCTTCGACCTCGTCGGCATTTCAAACGACCTCAAGCCCATGCAGCAAGCGACTCTTAAGGTCCACCCTGCCAGCGGCGCAAGTTTCGAGATCCCCGTCATCGTCCGCATCGATACCCCAGTAGAAAAAGACTACTACCGCGCCGGTGGCATCCTCCCCTACGTCTTAGCGCAGATTCTGGAATGACATATTACTGAGGAGCCTCTCTTTCAGCAGCCCAATCAATTCCTCTCCGACGGGCCGCTGCTCAGGGCTAGGATCCTTTTTCAATACTTGGAAAATTTGCACATCATCACCGTTTGGTGCTCAAGTTAGTTCCAGAAGGTCCGATTGACGGACTCGAATGCGAGTGAATGGTATTTCCGCAGCCAGCAAAGCGGCTGAATATACCATTTCATGAACAACACGGAGCAAAGCGAAACGGCGGATGAGTGGGTGCGGGTGGGGCATTTTTCATCGCTGGAACAGGCGTATGACCATGGTCTTGTGATTCTCGCGATGGGTGAGGCGTGCCGGGTGGAGGCTACGGCGGCACCGGGTGAGTTCGAATTGCAGGCGGAGCTGGTTCCTGCGGCGAGAGTCGCCGTGGAGCTGGATGCTTATGGCCGGGAAATGGTGATTCCAGTTAGGAAAGTGGCTGATGGCCGCGAGTGGTCGCGCTATCCAGCGGGGTGGGAATTTTGTGGAATGTGGGTGCTGGTGTTGCTGGCAGTATTTTATTTGCAAGACCGAGATGCGTCACTCGTCGGACGTGCGGCTTCATCGAGTATCGGGATTTTCGGAAATGGCGAGTGGTGGCGGGCGTTCACGGCACTTTTCCTTCATGCGGATTTACCTCACCTCGTCGGAAATCTGGTGGGCGGGACGATCTTCGCGGCATTGGTTTCCAAATCACTCGGTCCGCTGAGAGCGTGGACGATGATCTTGCTTTGCGGGGCTTCTGGAAATTTCCTCACGTCTTGGATCAACTATCCGAACTCGTTTCTTTCCATCGGTGCATCCACGGCAGTTTTCGCCGCGCTGGGTATTCTGTCAGGCCTTGGAGTTTCTGAAACGATCCGGGACCGCGCACGTCTGCCATGGGCGCGGATCACGGCGCCGATTTTAGCAGGTGTGGTTCTCCTGAGCTGGCTAGGTAGCGGCAATGGGACGAATACGGATGTGATGGGCCACGTTTTCGGCTTCGGCTCCGGGCTAGTGGCAGGAATGGCGACAGGCGCATTCGAGGAGAAAAATGAGCTAACTTCACGCGTATCCTGAGTTAGGGAAATGCTCTTGCCGACGACAAAGGAGATGTAAAAAAGACAGAGAATTTAACCGCAGATGAACAGGATGAACGCAGATTAAGAAAGGGATATTTCAGTCTTTATCTGTGCTCTTCATCTGCGGTTGGAAATTCTTAACCTGACAGAACAGGCGAGACGCCCATGCGACGACACAGCCGAGACGGCTGTGCTACATTGAAAAATCCCAAATGTTGATCCGCAGCTTTGTCCCAAGCTGATCCCCTGCATTTCCTACCAAAAGACAACCGCAGCAGGAAAACCCACTGCGGTTGAAAACCAAAATAAACACAGGAAATCACGCTTGGCAGAAATCGCCGATAATCGGTTTAGGAAGCGGCTTCTCCTTCTTGCGAAGGGCGCGTCGCATTTTGCCGAGGGCTGAGTTCTGAAGTTGGCGGATGCGTTCGCGGGTTACCCCGAATTCGCGCCCTACTTCTTCCAGAGTCAGTGCCTGACGACCACCAAGTCCGAAACGCTCGTCGATGATGCGCCGTTCGCGTTCGTCGAGAACCGAGAGCAAGCCATCGAGTTCGCCGTGGAGGTTCTTGTCGGACAGCATGTCGAGCGGATTGACCGCACGTTCGTCGCTGATGACTTCGCCATATTCGGTGGCTTCACCTTCGTTGATCGGCGCGTCGAGCGAGGTCGGGCGATAGGACGCCTGACGCAGCATAGCGAGCTTACGATGAGGAAGTCCGACTTCATCGGCGAGTTCTTCGTCGGTGGGTTCACGGCCGAGGGCTTCAGTGAGAATCGTCGCAATCCGTCGCATCTTGGCGATTTTATCCACCATGTGAACGGGCAGGCGGATGGTCTTGGATTGGTTCGCCAAGGCGCGCTTGATCGACTGCTTGATCCACCATGCGGCGTAGGTCGAGAGTTTGCCGCCTTTCTCGGGATCGAAACGCTCGACGGCTTTCATCAGTCCGATGTTACCTTCGGAAATGAGGTCCGTGACGGGCATCCCGTAGTTCGAGTAGTCTTGGGCGATTTTTACGACTAAGCGGAGATTCGCACGGATCATGTGAGAACGGGCCTCTGGATCACCGTTTTTGATGCGCTCTGCGAGGGAGACTTCCTCTTCAGCGGTGAGAAGAGGAGTTTTTGAGATTTCCCTCAAGTAGAGTTTCAGGCTGCTGTCGGATTCGTAGGCCATATTTTTGTGGGGTTGTTATGAGTTAAACGTCACGGAAGAGCTTTTATTCCCTTTTTTCTTAAATGTATTCATTGTAATCACAAAGTCGATACAATTTTAGAAATTCTCTTTCGTGAGATTAAGCAATGTTCCAATAGCAATACGCGTACCCGCCGCTTTTGGATCACAAGTCACTGTTTTTCAATGGAGCCATTTTTCGGAGGCGTGACAATTTGCACGGTTCTCGCAAAAAATGCGCGGCGAGTGCCAGTTTGGCACACGAGAGATTGGACAAGCGCGATTCGGCTGCTCAGTTTCACTCGGTGATCGACGTTCTTTATCCCATCGCTCGCAGATGTCTTTTTCGACTCGATGCAGAAGTCGCTCACCATCTGAGTCTTGCTGCACTGCGAATGGCGGAAAAAACGGGCTTATTGGGGGTTTTTTCGCCTGCCGATGCCTGCGTCTCACCTGTCGAAGTGATGGGATTAAATTTCCCGAACCGCGTGGGATTAGCCGCTGGATTGGATAAAGAAGGCAACACCATCGACGCGCTGGGACGCTTGGGATTCGGGTTTGTAGAAATCGGCACCATCACCCCGCGCCCGCAGGCCGGGAATCCGAAACCGCGCCTGTTTCGACTCGTCGATCACGAGGCGATCATCAACCGGATGGGCTTCAACAATCCGGGAATCGCCGCTGGGGTAGCCAATGTTCGCTCGGCGAAATTATTTTCGGGGATCGTGGGATTCAACATCGGCAAGAACAAGGACACGCCGAACGAAAACTCAGCGGATGATTACTTGGAATGTCTGCGCGAGGCGTTTCCTGTCGCTGATTACGTGGCGGTGAATCTTTCTTCGCCAAACACACCGGGCTTGCGAGACTTGCAGGGAGCAGAGGCGAGTGCCCGGTTGCTAGAAGTTCTCAAACGCGAACAACAAAGGCTCGCAACGGAGCACGGTAAGCAAGTGCCGCTCCTTTTTAAAATCGCGCCGGACCTAGATGAAACTCAGATTCGCGACCTTTCCGGCGTGTTTCTTGACGGTGGTTTGGACGGCCTCATCGCGACGAATACCACCTTGGATCGAGATCGGGTCGCCAGTCATCCACGAGCTGCCGAGGCAGGCGGATTATCCGGCAGACCCGTGCTTGAAAAAAGCACGGCGGTCTTGGAAATGTTCGCCAGTCACCTTGGCGCCCGCATTCCCATCATCGGCGTTGGCGGAGTTTCCTCAGTCGAGGACGCCCAAGCGAAACTCCGGGCTGGCGCGTCTCTCGTCCAGATTTACACATCGTTTGTTTATCAGGGACCAGCCTTAGTTAGGAAACTGGTGCGTGAATTATGAAGCCGGGAAAATGGCTAGAAATTTTCAGAGAATACCTCGACGCATGATCGTCCGCACATTGAACTCTACCAGTCACCCATGAGCATTCACGCTACCGCCACCCGCCTCGAAGCTGCCGTTTGTTCAGTCGTCCGTGGTCAGCCGGAAGTGGTGCGACGAATCCTCGCCTGCATGATTTCTGGAGGCCATGTGCTGCTAGAAGACTTTCCCGGCACTGGAAAAACAACTCTCGCGAAGGCCGTCGCCAAAGCCATCGGCGGTGCGATGTTTAAGCGCGTGCAGTTCACGCCGGATCTTCTCCCGTCCGATATTCTCGGAGTTTCCATCCTCGATCCACGCTCGCAGGAGTTCAAATTCCATCCCGGTCCGGTGTTCACAGACATTTTGTTAGCGGATGAAATCAACCGCGCATCTCCGCGAACTCAGAGTGCGCTGCTAGAAGCCATGGGCGAAAGGCAGGCGACCATCGAGGGCACACGCTACGACCTCGACGGCTTGTTTTTCGTCATCGCCACCCAGAACCCGGTGGAATTTCGCGGCACCTATCCACTACCCGAAGCGCAGATGGACCGCTTCGCGATGCAGTGTACACTCGGCTACGTGAGCGCGGCTGAGGAGGCTGCGATTCTAGCAGATCAAGCCGAAACACATCCTGTCGATCTGCTGCTGCCCGCAGTCACCCGCGAAGAAGTGCTCGATCTGATGAATGCCGCGCGCAGGGTGCGGTTCAGTGCAGAACTCCGCCACTACGTCGTTGCGCTAGTTGGAGCCACCCGAGGAAATCCAGCGGTGCAGCTCGCCGCGAGCCCGCGTGCATCGCTGGCATTGATGAAAGTTTCACAGGCACTGGCGATGTTTCAGGGTTACGATTTTGTCTCGCCGGAAATCATCCAATCCGTCGCGGCGGACGTGATCGCGCACCGTATGGTGCTTTCCCCGGAGTCAAAATACTCAGGTGGAAACGCACGTCAGATTGTTGCCGATCTGATTGAAAAAACTCCGGTGCCCGTCTAGTTTTCAAGAGCCATGAACACCCGGCCACTACCTCTCCCTGCCGAGCCATTGGTCGGGCGACGGCGGCAGCTAGACTATTGGCTTCACAGAACCTATTTTCGCGGCGCGGGTATCAATTATTTTTTTCGTCGGCGGGTGAGACCTGCCGGAATCGCCCTCGGGATGGTATTCATCATCGCCTCATTTTTAGGCGTCGGTCAGAACAAAGCACCTGTCTATCAGTTGCTGTCACTCAGTCTCGGAATGATCCTGATCGGTGTGCCGTGGACGATGGCTCGCCGTGCATCCGTCGAGGCAAAGCGCGAGCTGCCACGATTCGGAACTGCGGGCGAAACGCTGCGCTACAGCGTGTGGGTTCGGAACTGCGGCCATCGGAAATTAAGTCGCGCTTGGATCTCGGACACGGAGCCTGATCCTCGGCCCAGCGTCGAAGATTTCACCGTGATGCGCGAACCCGGCGAGGAGGAGCGCAATGCCTACGATCGCTGTCTCGCCTATTTCCGCTGGAAATGGCTGCTAACAGGCAACCGTTTATTCAGTGGTGGCCTTGCGGATGAGGAACTCGATCTCAGGGGCGGACAAGAAGGCCGTGTCGTCCTTGAAATGACGCCTTTGCGGCGCGGGGTGATTCGGCTAGATGACCTGCGAGTTCTGCTCCCAGACCCGTTCGGCTTGTTTCAAAGGTGTCGTAAAGTCAGCGCGCCTGCCTCCACGCTCACGGTCTTGCCGCGTCGTTTTGCCCTGCCTTCCATCGAGATGCCGGGTGGTGCTGCGTTTAAAATTTCCGGCGAGGCAAACACCAACTCCATCGGTAATTCCGGCGAGTTCGTCGGCCTGCGCGATTATCGTCCTGGCGACCCGCTCCGGCAGATTCACTGGAAAAGCTGGGCGAAAACCGGACGGCCCATCGTCAAAGAACTCGAAGACACGTTCTATCCGCGCTACGGACTCATCGTGGATACTTTGTCTTGCGACCGGACGGATCATCAGTTTGAGGAGGTCATCTCTGTGGCGGCTTCGTTCGCAGCGTCGCTGGATACCAGTGAATCCCTGCTAGATTTGATGTTCATCCGCAACGAGGCCCACAAGGTGACAGCAGGGCGGGGGATCGAGCGTGCAGATAAATTGCTAGAAGTCCTCGCGGGTGTCGCACCGGAGCGGCGGGAAAATTTCCACGCCCTTGCCAAGCTCGTCCTCCTTCACCGCGACGATCTCACATCCAGCCTCGTCATTTTCAATGGCTGGGACCAAGTGCGTGCTGATTTCCTCAACTCCCTCACACGCGGTGGAGTCGTCTGCGTGCCCATTGTCATCGGTAGGGGTTTCGCACCCGCTGGAATGCCGGGACATTGGCTTGAGTCCGGGCAAATCGCCCGCGATCTCATGCGCTTACCCACCAAGCTCATCGTCGCCTCCTAACCAATTTTAGCCATTCACAAGATCCTACCACCACCTCGCTTCATCATTGGCTCGGCCCTTCTCTTCTGGGGTGCGATGACCGGGCGACCTTTCATCGGTGGCTTGCTCGCTCTCTTTGTGGAGGCCTTTCATTGGGTGAAAATTCGCTGGGATTTCGATGAAGGCGCTTACTCGACGGCGTGGAAGCTCACCCTCGTCGCCATCCTTCTAACCGGCGTGCTGATCTATCTGGACGGCAATCCCTACCATGCGTTGCCCATTTTACTGACGTGGCTTCCGCTGCTATTTCTGCCCATGCAGTTCGTCCAGAGCTTCGGCCTGAACCACTCGATGCCGCTCATCACCTTCTCCTTTCTCGCGAAGCACCGCCGCCAGCGCAACCTCCGGCTGGGTCTCAGCGAATCCGTGACCCACGTCAATTTCGGCAACATCTATTTCGTGGCCATCCTCCTCGCCGCGACCCTCGGCAAGCAATCATCTAACCTCTGGTTTCTTCCCGGAATCATCATTCTAACGGGATGGATGCTGCTCTCCGCCACCCGTAGCCGCCCGACTTCACTTATCATCGCTCTCACCATCGCCGGCGGGCTCGCCATCGCGGGCCAATACGGCCTCGAAGAACTCGAAAATCGACTTGGAAACAGCGAAGGAGGACGCTCGTCATTCGATCCAAACTCCGTCTCCACCATGATCGGCAGAGCCGGAAAAATTCAACAATCCTCAGACATCATCTGGCGACTCAGCACCACCACAGGCGCAGCGATTCCCAAGCTCTTGCGTACCGCGAGCTATAACGCCTACCGCCCCAGCTCATGGGTCATTGACCCACCAATCGCCACCATTTTTCGAGACCTCGATGTCTTCGCGCACCAAGGAAAAGACTACTACATCCTCGGCCCTCAGAGCGATAGCGTCAGTCCTCTCGGGGCCGTCCGCGCGGGTTTGAAAACCTACCAGATACGCGGGGCGGCGACGCCTGAGACGCCACTATCTCTGCCGGGAAATGCTGCCAGTTTGTTAGGATTCGAGCTAGATGGTATCGAGCAGAACTCGCTGGGGACGGTCCGTGTTTTCCCAAAACAGTCCGTCATCGAAGGCAGCGTTTTCTGGCATGCAGAGACCAATCCTGAGACCCCCGCAACCAAGGAAGACCTCATCGTGCCCCACCTCGAACGTGCAATGCTCAAGGAAGTCCTCAAGGAGCTGCGGCTGGAAGATGAAACCGAACTTCAGAGCAAGCTGACCGTCATCCAGAATTGGTTTCTGAAAAATTTCCGCTACACCCGCGATCTCTCCATCCGTAGCTGGACCCAAGGTTTCTCCACGCCCACCGCGATGAATCAATTCCTCACAACCGCGCGCGCAGGGCACTGCGAATACTTCGCCGCCGCCGCCGCCTTGCTACTCCGCGAGGCAGGAATCCCCACCCGCTACGCCACGGGCTATTCCGTGTTAGAGCGCGACACGAAACGCCAAGAGTATGTCATCCGTGGCACTCACGGCCATGCTTGGTGCCGAGTCTGGAATGAACAAAAACGCCAGTGGATCGACTTCGACACCACGCCGCCGAGCTGGGAACTCACCGTGGCGAACCTGAATTCTCCGATGCAGAGATTCAACGACACGCTCAAGCGACTTCGCGAAGACTTCTTTCTCTGGAGAAATCAACCAACGAACCGCCTCGGAGTCACTCTCCTCATGGCCACCATCGCGCTCAGTGTGGCCGTGTTTGTCCTGCGGCGACTCTGGAAAACCCAACGGCGGTTAGAGGAAGTGAAATCGCTCAACGGCTACGATGGCCCAGTCCAGCGCACACCGCTCAACGCGCTGGAAAAGCAGGCGGAGAAAAAACTCGGTCCGCGTCCGTTAGGGAAACCCTTCGCCCGGTGGATCTCGGATCTCGGACCCGCGCTGCCGGATGCCAAGCTGCTGGAAGAAGCCGTGGAACTCCATCAGCGAGTTCGTTTCGATCCCGCAGCTCCCGCAGATGCCGCGCAAACTCGGCTAGCCGAGCTGGCGAGGGAAATCGGGGTGATGCTCAAGCGTGGGTAAGAACTCTAGCGAATCTTATCTCGCCGCAGCTACGACGTGATCTTTAGTCATGCCGAGTTCCTTCATCACCACATCACCGGGAGCACTGATGCCGAAGCGGTCGATGCCGAGTGCCTTGCCATCGGTGCCGACGTATTTCCACCACAGATCGGTGACGCCTGCTTCGATGGAAACGCGCTTGGTGCAAGACTTCGGTAAAACGCTTTCGCGATACTCGGGACTCTGCCGCTCGAAGCGCTCAAAGCACGGTATGGAGACGACACGCACGCCGTCGCCGAGTTCTAACGCCGCTGCCATCGCGTGTTGAAGTTCCGAACCACTGGCAAGCAGGATGGTCGTTAGGGTGCCAGTTTCCTTGCGGGCGATGTAGCCACCGCGCAGCACACCATCGCGGCGGAATTCCACGGACAAGTCATTCATCAAAGGAATCGCCTGACGAGTTAGAATCAATGCAGTCGGGCCATCGGTGCGGCTCATCGCAGCGACGAATGCGCCCGCCGTTTCCTCCGCGTCACCGGGACGAATCACGTCGAGATTTGGAATCACGCGCAGACCGCTCACCGTTTCCACTGGCTGGTGAGTCGGGCCATCTTCACCGACGCCCACTGAGTCGTGAGTGAAAATGTAAGTCACGGGAAGATGCGACAACGCAGCAAGCCGGATCGCGCCGCGCAGGTAGTCGGCGAAGACGAGGAAGGTCGCCCCGCTCGCGCGGAAAATGCCGTCGTAAGCGATGCCGTTGCAGATCGCGCCCATCGCGTGCTCGCGGATGCCGAACCAGATATTGCGGCCTAACGGATTCGCAGCAGAGTAGTCGCCGCCGTCTTTGAGGTAGTTCTTCGTCGAGCCGAAAAGGTCAGCACTGCCGGTGAGAAATTGCGGGATTTCTTTCGCCACTGCGTTGATGACGGTGGCACCCGCAGAGCGAGTCGCGTCTTTGTAATCGGCGGCGAAGGCGGGAATCTTCGTCGTGAGATCGAGTGGTACCGTGTTCGCGACACCAGCCGTTAATTCGGCGGCGAGTGCAGGATTTACCGTCGCCCAGGCGTCGTAAGTCGTCTGCCATGATTCGAAGACGAGCTTGGATGCCGCTTTCTTCTCCGCGAAAAATGCCTGAGTTTCTGAGGAAACGAAGAAGTGTTCATCGGTAGGAAGCCCAAGTCCGGCGCGGGCTGCTTCGATGAATTTCGCGCCGCCTTCGCCGTGACCCTTCGCGGTTCCGGCGACTTCAGGGATGCCTTTTGCGATCAATGTTTTCGCGATGATGACCTTGGGGCGACCGTTGTCGTTAGACTTAGCGTGCTCCAGCGCGGCGGCGATGGCCGTGAGATCATGGCCGTCGATGGTGACCGCATCCCAACGCTGAGAGGTGAAATACTTTTCCGCATCTTCGCCTTGAGTGAGGTCCGCCATGGCGTCGAGCGTCACGTCGTTAGAATCATAAATGAGGATCAGATTATCGAGACCATTGTGCCCCGCGAAGGCGATGGCTTCCTTGGCGACTCCTTCTTGGAGACAGCCGTCGCCGTGGATCGCGATGACGTGGTGATCGAAAATCGTGTGCTCTGCGGTGTTGAAACGAGCCGCCGCGCGTTTGCCTGATAGAGCATAGCCCACGGCATTTCCCACGCCTTGGCCGAGTGGGCCAGTGGTCGCCTCGACACCGGGAGTTTCGTGAAATTCTGGATGGCCCGGCGTGATCGAACGGAGCGCGCGGAAATTTTTCACCTCATCGCGGGAGACGGCGTAACCCGCGAGATGCAGCCAGCCGTAAATGAACATCGAGCCGTGACCCGCAGACAGCACGAAACGGTCGCGGTTCAGCCACTTCGGCGCGTCCGGGTAGTAGCGCATGGACTCGCCGAACAAAGCAGCACCGATTTCGGCGCAGCCTAGCGGAAGACCAAGGTGGCCGGAGTTACAGGCGTGGACGGCATCCATGGCGAGGCCACGGGCTTCATTAGCAGCTTGTGCAAGCAGGGTCGTATTCATGAAATAATTTCCGCAAAGTTAGTAGGGGCGGAGCGGCGCAAACTTAGGAATCCAGCCCCGGTTGACAAGCCACCATTCGGGTGAAAACAGCGGCTTTCGCGAATGCCACTCATTCCTCGCATGATTCGGGTGCTTGCGGAATTTAAGTTAAAGAAGTTCTTGATTCGTCCGAGGGAATTCCCAAGGGTCCGCCCGTGCACCGGGGCGTAGCTCAGCCTGGTAGAGCGCCGCGTTTGGGACGCGGATGTCGTCAGTTCGAATCTGGCCGCCCCGACCACTTCATTTTAAATGATTTGCGTCGGCTTCAGTGCACCAACTCCCGCTCCGATTAGGACGTTAAGTTTTCGGGAATTGCCTCTTGAAACTTCGTTGCGCCGCCTCCCAAGCTCCGCGTGTGATTCCTAATGTCCTCGCAGAACGCTACGCCTCGCCCGCCCTCCAAGCCATCTGGTCCGCCGAAGGGCGGATCGTGTTAGAGCGCGAATTCTGGATCGCCGTGATGAAGGCCCAGCGCGATCTCGGCTTGGAAATTCCGGCTGAAGCGATCACCGCTTACGAGTCGGTAAAAAACAACGTTGATCCTGCGTCCATCATGGCGCGGGAAAAAATTACTCGCCACGATGTGAAGGCACGTATCGAGGAATTCAACGAACTCGCAGGCCACGAGCAAGTTCACAAAGGCATGACCTCGCGCGACCTCACGGAAAACGTCGAGCAGCTTCAAGTTTATCGCTCGCTGCTCATCATCCGCGATAAGACCGTGGCCACCTTACGCCGTTTTCGCGAGCGATCCGAGCAGTGGAGCGAACTCATTTTAACCGCCCGCACTCACAACGTCGCCGCCCAGCCGACCACGCTTGGCAAGCGCATCGCGATGTTTGGCGAGGAGCTACTCAGCAGCCTGCAAGCACTCGATTCCGTCATTGCCACTTACTCCGTGCGCGGTCTCAAAGGCGCAGTCGGCACGCAGATGGATCAGCTCTCGTTGTTCGAGGGAGATGCAGGAAAAGTGGCGGAGTTAGAAACGCGCGTCGTCGCTCACCTCGGGATGCCTGCCGTTTGGAAAAACGTCGGCCAAGTCTATCCGCGCTCGTTGGATTTCCGCGTGGTCGCCGCGCTGACCGATCTTTGCTCGGGGCCGTCCTCGTTCTGCAAAACCCTGCGTTTGATGGCGGGGAACGAGACTGCTAGCGAAGGATTCGCCCCCGGCCAGACTGGTTCTAGTGCCATGCCGCACAAGATGAACTCGCGCTCCTGTGAGCGGGTGAATGGCTTTCACGTCATCCTCAAAGGCTACCTCGCGATGGCTGCCGGACTCGCTGGCGACCAATGGAACGAAGGCGATGTTTCCTGCTCCGTCGTCCGCCGCATCATGCTGCCGGACTCTTTCTACACGATCGACGGGATGTTTGAAACTTTCCTAACTGTCCTCGATCAAATGGACGCTTACCAAGCCGTCATCGACGCCGAGACCGCGCACTATTTACCCTTCCTGATGACCACCACCATCATGATGGAAGCCGTGAAATCCGGCGTCGGTCGCGAGACCGCGCACAAGGCGATCAAAGAACACGCCGTCGCCACCGTGAACGATCTGCGTGCCGGAAACATCGACAGAAACAACCTCGTCGAACGCCTCGCAGAAGATTCCCGCCTCGGACTTTCCCGCGATGCCCTAGACGCCATCCTCGCGAAAGGTGATCGCGAATCCGGTGCCGCGAAATCCCAGATCGCCGCCTTCGCCGCTGAGGTCAGGAAACTGGAAACTGCGAATCCCGCAGCTGCTGCCTACGGACCGGGTTCGATTCTCTAATTTGTCACTCGGTCACTCAGGGCGATCAAACTAGGGATTTTTCAACCGCGAATGGACGCGAAGGAACGCGAATGAAGAGTTTTTGAATGAAATTCCTGATTCTGGGAAATGCGGTTCTCAGAATTCGCGTCCATTGGTGTCGATCCGCGGTTAAAATCACATCGAATCTCCGTGGTTGCTCCCTAGCTTGATCGCCGTGCTCGGTCACTCGGTCACTCGGTCCTTGCCCCAACGGGGCAATATGTGATAGCCCAAGGCAACGCCTTGGGAAATTGGTCCCAAGAATTTCCAAGCCCTGAAAGGGCGAAATCCGATGCCGCAGTCACTCGCTCAAATTCTCGTTCACCTAGTTTTCTCCACGAAAAACCGTGAGTCTTGGCTCGCTGACGATATCCGCGACGAACTTCACGCCTACATCGGCGGCATCGTGGAGAATCACAAAGGCACTTTGCTCAAATCGGGTTCTGTCGGCGACCACATTCATCTCTTGATCGCACATCCACGGACGACGGCACCTTCCGAATTGGTCCAAGATATCAAAACAGGATCATCAAAATGGTTGAAAACAAAAGGGACCAGGTACGCAAATTTCCATTGGCAGGGTGGCTATGGAATTTTTTCTATCAGTCCGTCCCATCGTGCCGTTTTGGAAACATACATTGGGAGACAGGAGGAGCATCACCGTAAGGTCACGTTTCAAGAGGAATATCGGCGTTTGTTATCCCGGTATGGCATCGCGTTTGATGAACGGTATGTTTGGGATTGAAGTGCGTCTCCCCAGTTCCGTCCCTTCAGGACTGGAAGATGATGACTCATCCGACCCAAGGCGATGCCTTGGGCTTTCTCATTTCGCCCCTCTCGGGGCGGAAGATGGAAGTCGGAAGTCGGAAGTCGGAAGTCGGAAGTCGGAAGTCGGAAGTCGGAAGTCGGAAGTCGGAAGTCGGAAGTCGGAAGTCGGAAGTCGGAAGTCGGAAGTC
>JANOQR010000291.1:0-30153 GCA_031414935.1 Luteolibacter sp. | reverse complement strand
ATCCGGTGCGGCCAAAAGTTGTGCGTAAGCTAACACGTCTCGGACTTCGCGGCGGTCATAGAAACTCTGTGCGCCGACCATGCGGTAAGGGATTTTCCGCTCACGGAAGGCGAGTTCGAGTTTGCGGCTTTGACCATTGGTTCGGAAGAGGATGGCGAAGTCTTCCCACTCGCGACCGATTGCGCCCTTTTCAGACATGATTTCCTCGGCGATGAATTCCGCTTCTTGATCGTCGCCCGGCATCGCGACGATGCGGACGGGATCGCCACCTTTGCGGGTGGGGCGGAGGACTTTTTCGCGACGACCGCGGTTGTGAATGATGAGGCTATTCGCAGTGTGGAGGACGGCGTGGGTGGAGCGGTAGTTTTCCTCTAAACGGATGATTTTTGGATCGGGGAAAAACTTCTCAAACTGGAGGATGTTTGCGACCTCTGCGCCGCGCCAGCCGTAGATGGATTGGTCGTCATCGCCGACGACGCAGACGTGATAAGGTGGGCCAACGAGCTGCTGGAGAAGCTGCATTTGCAGCGCGTTGGTGTCTTGGAATTCGTCCACGGTGACGCGGGTGTAGCGTGCGCGGAAGTAATCTCTCACGTCGCTATGTTCGCGGAGGATTTTCTCGCCTAGGAGCAAGAGGTCATCGAAATCCACTGCGTTCTGTGCGCGGAGTTCATTCTGATAGGCGACGGCGAGGGTGGCGAAGAAGTCGTCTTCTAGGTCGTTCGGATCGGTGCCTTTGTTTTTCGCTTTCGAGATGGCAGAGAGGACTTCGTCTGGCTTGACCTTGAGCTCGGCCCCGCCTTTGCGGACGAGGAGTTGTTTCATCATGCCGACTTGATCAGAGTGCGAGCAGATGGAGAAATTTTTCTTGTAGCCGAGTTTCTCGATGCCGCCACGCAGGATGCGGACGCAGAGTGAGTGGAAGGTGCAGACGGTCATTTCCTCTGCGGCTTTTTTAGAAACCATGCCGCTGATCCGCTCGCGCATTTCGCTGGCGGCCTTGTTCGTGAAGGTGACGGCGAGGATCTCGGAGGGCGCGATCCGTTTTTCTAACATGTGCGCGATCCGACAGGTAACGGTGCGGGTTTTACCGGTGCCAGCACCTGCGAGTAGCATCACCGGGCCGTCGAGTGCGCCCACGGCTTCGCGTTGGGCTTGGTTGAGGGAGTCGAACGAAAACGAGGAAGCCATAGGCGGCGCGGATACAAGCGAGGTCCGGGGAGAGTAGCGAGTGCGGAGTTTGCGAATCGCGGGAAATCAGAGCGGCTGGTGAAAGCCTGCACGTCAAATCTAGCAAATCCGGAGGTCTTTCATCCTCACGAAGCCCGATTTAGAGGCGTTTAAACCGGGCTTCATACTCTCGGTGCAGCTCTTGGTGGAGCGCTTCGAGTTTGGCGGGGGGCATGGATTCGAGAATCTCGCGCGAGGTTTGGCTTTTCTCGAGGAATTCTTCGAACGCTTGAATTTTCCCAATCCACAGGCCCTCGACACGGCCCTCGACACGGCCCTGAGCGATTAATTTTTCTGCGACAGACATGGTGTTTTTTTCGAGTTCGGGATTGCTTGAGAGGCTATGATAAATTTTTTCCGCGTCAAGGTCGCTGTCGGAGTGGAGGGCGTAGAGCACCATTAGTCCTAACAAAGTATCGGGAAGTTCGGGTGCAGAAAAATCGGCCAGCCATTCAAAGAACCGCAGCAATTCCCTTTGCCGGGCGAGTTTCATGAGTTGCAGCACGACGCGCAGGCGGGTGTCGTTCTCACTGATGTCAGGATCGAAGCGGGTGAGATCGAGCAGCGCGTGATGGAACTTCGGCAGGAAGGGCAGCAGGTCGCTGGTGAGTTCTTGGGGAAGAGCGAAGAGATCCTCAAAAGCAGTGGAAATATTCCAGGCATCCGGGCCTTGATGGAGAATCATCGGCAAAATGGGCGGTAGTGGGAAGCCGTGTGCCTTGTGATGTCGGGTGAAAATCTCTGCCATGTAGCCTAGCAGCCGCAGCGGCATGGCTGGGTCCGGGGTGCTTTGATGCTCGAAAAGAAGATAGAGCAGAGTTTCGCACTCGCCGATGCGGACTGAAAAAAGCAGGTCAGAATGCACCTGTTGCAGGCTGGATTTCACGAACGAACCGGGAAGAACGGCCAGCGAGGGCCAGTCGATTTTCTCTGAGACGGCAGGCGGCAGGTGGCTCTTGAAAAATGCGGTGGCGTGTTCTGGTTGTGAGAAGACCGCTTTAAAAAACCCGTCGTTGGTGTGTGCGGCGGGCGTGAGTGGGTCGATTTCAATTTCCACGGGCGAAGATTCGATAAAGCCACTTGCTGAGGCAAGGACGGTTTCACTCCTGCACTGCTAGGCATTCGGGCGACTGGAGGCATGACGGAATCCGGCTTGATTTGTTAAGATGCCTTAATAAAGTCAATGCAGCTCATTTCATGGCGAAAAAATCCAAGTCCGTCAAAAAACGCCCGTTGAAGAATCAACGGCGTGAATCGGCGTCTTTGGCAGAGCTGTTGAGTTCCGCGAATCGTCGCGCTCATGAGCAGGCGAATCGCCGGGGTGGACGGCGGGAGAAGAAGTTCGTGTGGTCGGTGATCGGAGCTGCGGAGTGCGAGGATCACTTGGAGGCAGAAGAGTCGGGCGAGTGGTTGAGGCGGTTTGCGCGATGGAGTCTGGCACTGTTGCTTTTGCCGTTGTGCTGGGTGACGACTTGGACGTTTCTAGCGAGATTTTCTCATGCGGCGGTGAATCAGGATTTCTGGCGGACGGCGGAGTTTTGGTATTTTGCGACTGGGGCGCTGGTGATGGTGGGGTGGTTTTGGTCGGGGCTATTGCAGACGTTTTTTCTCTATCTGTATGTGCTGGGGCACGAACTGACTCATGCGGTGTTCGTCGTGCTGTATCGGGGGAAAGTGACGGATTTCCATGTGAGCGCGGATGGTGGCTACATCACGACGAATAAGACGAATCTGGTGATCGCGCTGTCGCCTTACTTTGTTCCGTTTTGGGCGATCTTGAGCGCTGGGGCGTATGCGGCGGTGCGGTATTTTGGGGAAATTTCTGAGGAGTGGGATCATCTGCTATACGGATTGATGGGCGTGACGTGGACTTTTCACATGGTCTGGACGCTGTGGATGATTCCGCGCGATCAGCCGGACTTGAAGGAAAACGGGACGTTTCTTTCGCTGGTGATTATTTATTTGGCGAATTTGTTAGTCTTGGTGGGTTTGCTGTGTGTGGCGGGGCATTCGCCGTGGGAGAGTTTGCGGGATTTTGCGGCGGAGTGGTTAAGATTTGCGGCAACGTGGGGTGATGCGTTGGTGCGTGGTGTGAATAGCGCGGTGATGAATTTGCGCGAGCGGGCGTTGCTGTGAGACGCGGTTTTTCCGGGTTGATCTCGGAGAGTCGCGGACGGAAGCTGCGGTTGTGATTTATCTGGATGCCAATGCAACGACGCCGCTGTTGCCGGAAGTGCTAGATGCGATGTTACCGTGGCTGCGCGAAGGATTTTCGAATCCATCGGGTTCGTATGCGGGAGCGAAACTGGCGCGTAAGGCCATCGAACACGCACGCGAGCAAGTGGCGGAATTGATCGGTGCGACTGCTGCGGAAATCATCTTCACAGGCGGTGGCACGGAGAGTGTGAACACGGCGTTGCATTCGCTGGATCGTCTGGCGGGGCAGGAGAGCGCGGTGGTTTCTGCGATTGAGCACAGCGCGGTTTTAAGGTGCGTGGATGGTTTTTCGCGAGGCGTATCGTTGGCGACGGTGGATGCTGGTGGGAGACTTGAGCTTAGTGCTTTAAATGGGCTTTTAGAAGATGCGGCGTTTGTCTCCATCATGGCGGCGAATAACGAGACGGGCGTGATTCAACCGTTGCGCGAAGTGGTGGAGTTAGCGCACGGACGAGGCGTGCCAGTGCATACGGACGCGATTCAGGCGGCTGGGAAAATTTCTTTAAACGTGCGGGATCTGGGGGTGGACCTGCTTTCTCTATCGGCTCATAAATTTCATGGTCCGAAAGGGGTGGGGGCGTTGTTTATCCGTGAGGGCTTGAAATTTGAACCGCTGCTGCGCGGTGGTGGCCAAGAAGCTGGACGGCGCAGCGGCACGGAGAATACGGCGGGGATCGTCGGCATGGGAGCGGCGGCGGAATGGATGATGCGGAACGCGGATGACTCGCTGGCAGCGATGCGTGATGCGTTTGAAACAGCGGTAATGGCAGGAGTCGCTGGCGTGACGATCAACGGTGACACGGATCATCGGCTTCCTAACACCAGTCACCTTTCCTTCGATCTTTGCGACGCGGCGGGTTTGTTGATCTTGCTAGATGAAGCCGGACTTGCTTGCTCCGCAGGCTCGGCCTGCATGACGGGTAAGCAACGGCCATCGCATGTGCAGCTCGCCATGGGCATCCCGGAGGAACGCGCGAAGAGCAGCTTGCGCTTTAGTTTTTCACGAATGAATACGATGGCTGAGGCGACGCAGGCAGCGGCAGCAGCCATCAAAGCGGTAGAGAAACTCCGTCGCGTGCAAGGTGCGGGGGTCGGGCCTGTGGTGATTTATTCGCCGTGAATTGAGTAGTTAGGGCGGTCGAAGCTCGTTCACTTACCGCCTTTGATCCGTTGGAGTAATTTTTTCTCCTCAGGGTTCGAGGCACCCGCGATGGCTTTGCTCAGTTGGTCCATCAATTCAGGACGTTTTTTGCTCATTTTAAGGATGGCGGCGGCGACTTCTTCTGCGGCGGTGCGGATTGCTGGAGTTTTCGTAAATTGCGCCACGGACAGGATCGTCTCGAAATCGCTGTCACTTGCGACCGGGCGGATGACTTCGTATGCGGCGACGGCGGAGTCAGCGTCGTTGGTGCTACGGGCGAATTCTATCAGCGGTGCGACCATGGCTGCGTTCATTCGCTTGCCGAGGACGTTGCGGATCATCGCAGCGCGATCTTCAGGTAAAATATCTACGGCCTTGGTGAAAAATTCAGTGAGGATGCTGTCGAAGTTTGCGCCGTCGGTGGATTTTGCTAGGGCAAGAGCTTTGATCGCGTTCTCTGATTTTTCATCGACGCTCGAATTGTTCGCGATTTCCAGAAGCTGGTTGAGTTCTGGGCCAGTCATCGGGATCTCGGTGGTATCCGTTTTAGCTGCTAGGGCGAGGATGTTGTTGTAGCGCTGGCTGGCTTGGCTCTTTTTGATTTTTTCAAAGAGCATGAATCCAAGCACGGCGATGACGACGACCATCGCCAGCGCGACGATGACTTTGATTTTACTAACAGGCTTCTTGCTCTTTGTTCCGCGCACGGTGGGCGATGCTTGGGCGCGGGCGGTTCGGTTGACCGGAGATGTTGGCACTGCGGTGGCAGTGGGTGCGGCATCCGGGATGAGGTTTGGCCCGGTATGGACGCTGGGTTTGGAGCCTTCTGGAGGCAATAAAGGCTGGGGCGCGGTGGGAGTCGATGCGGCCTGAGCGACTAACGACTCGGTAGGGGGGGGCTGCGGCACATGCCCAGGCGGTGCCATCCGTGGATCTGTGACTTTGCGGGTGGGAGCAGCAGGGCCACCACCGCCGGGTGGGCGTGAGCGCGGTGGTCCGGCTTTCGGCGCAGCCGCACGGCCAAGGCTCATGGTGGGATTGGGATTTTTGTCGTTCTGGAGGAAAACTTGGAGTGCCTGCCGCGATGATTCAGGCCGATCCGCAGGCTGGCGGTTGAGCTGCCACATGATCCAATCGCACACCCAGACAGGGATGTCTGCGCGGACTTCTTGCAGGGGCGTGACCTTGTGATGGAGGTGCGAAGTCATGACTTCATGGCCGGTCTCGCCGTTGAATGGATATTTTCCTGCAAGGGCTTGATAGTAAACGCAGCCCATGGCGTAAACGTCCGTCCTCGCATCGATAGGAACGCGCTCGAACTGCTCCGGTGCCATGAAGAAGATCGAGCCGAACACAGCTTCGAGTTCTTCAAGCTCTTCTTTGCTCTGAGACTGCGTGAGCGTGGCGAGGCCGAAGTCCACAATTTTTACCTGAAATTTTCCTGAAGGCAGCCAAGTGAGCATCAAGTTAGATGGCTTGATGTCGCTGTGGATTAAATCGAGTTCCTGCGCGGCGATGAGAGCTTCTTGGGTTTGCAGCGCGAGTTCGCGAAAGTCGTTCCATGTTAGGGGAGCGCGTTCGATGAGTTCATCGAGAGTTTTTCCGCTGATGAGTTCCATCACCACGTAGGGGCCGTCTTCGTCGGAGCCGACATCATACACCGTGACGATGTGCGGGTGCTGGAGTGAGGCGAGCGCACCGGCTTCTTTGATGAGTTGGCGGGTGGATTCTTCTTGGAGGGTGGGATCTTCGTTTGAAACTGAGATCCGCTTGATGGCGACCTCGCGGTTCATTCGGGTGTCGTAACCTCGATAGACCGCCCCAAGGCCGCCTTGGCCGATTTTTCCGCGGATTTCGTAACGTTCTTCCATGATTTCGGAGTGCCAGAAGTTGGGAAATAAAGTCCGGGGCGGCAACCACGAAAACGACACTGAATGTTTCGCGAGTGTGGGAGATGGTCGTGCCCCCCCCTAACGGGTGAGTGATTTTCCGTATTTCAGCTTTTACCTATCCGCCGCTTCATGTTTGCCTCCGCCCCTCATGAAAATCGTCGTCGCATACTCGGGTGGTCTTGATACCTCCGTCCTCCTTCTCTGGCTCAAGGCTAAATACAACGCAGAAATCATCGCCTACTGCGCGGATGTCGGCCAAGGCGACGAACTCGACGGACTCGAAGCCAAGGCGCTCTCCACCGGTGCGTCCAAGTGTTTCATCGGCGATCTCAAGGAAGACTTCGCGGCTAACTACATTTTCCCGATGATCCAAGCGGGTGCAATCTATGAAGGCCGGTATTTGCTAGGAACATCCATTGCTCGCCCTTGCATCACGCACGACATGATCAAAATCGCCCTCGCCGAAGGAGCCGACGCCATCGCCCACGGAGCCACCGGAAAAGGCAACGATCAAGTCCGCTTCGAGCTTTCTGCCGCCGCCCTCGCGCCTAACGTAAAGTGCATCGCCCCGTGGCGTGATGCATCGTTCCGCAAAGAATTTCCGGGCCGTGCTGAGATGATCGCTTATGCGGATGCGAACAACATCCCGATCAAGGCATCCATGAAAAAACCTTACTCGATGGATCGGAACCTCCTCCACATTTCCTTCGAGGCCGGAGCGATGGAAGATCCGTGGTACGACGCCACCACACCTGCGGACACCGACATGTATGTTCTATCCGTTTCACCAGAAGACGCACCTGACAAAGCGGAATACATCGAGATCCTCTTTGAAAAAGGCAACGCCATCGGCCTCAAGCACGACAACCTCGCCGCCATCCTCACCGAACTCGGCGACGTGAAATCCACTGGCCAGCAAGACGGTTACGCACTCCTCACACCCTATGGCGTGATGCGCGTCCTCAACCTGCTGGGTGGACGCAACGGCATCGGGCGCGTGGACATCGTGGAAAACCGATTCGTCGGCATGAAATCGCGCGGCATTTACGAAACCCCCGGCGGCACCATCCTGCTAGCCGCGCATCGCGACCTAGAAACCCTCGTCGTTGATCGCGAGTCCATGCACATCCGCGATAGCTTGATTCCGAAATACGCGCAGCTCGTCTATAACGGATTCTGGTTCGCCCCTGAGCGCCTCGCGATCCAAGCCCTCGTCACCGAAACGCAAAAGACGGTGACTGGTGAAGTCCGCATGAAGCTCTACAAAGGCAACGTGATGCAAGCTGGCCGCCGCAGCCCATTCAGTATGTATTCCGAAGCCGTCGCCACCATGGAAGGCGGCCAAGAAGAGGCTTACAACCAAGACGACGCCACCGGCTTCATCGCCCTCAACGCTCTTCGCCTCAAGGCGACGGCGAGACAGGGGAAATAATTCTAAATTGGTCAGTCGGTGCTAATGCCGTCAGCTACATCTCTCAAGCCACTAGCGAGCTTTTTAGCCTTCTTGCCATCCTTTGTGTATTTACTGGCGATGGTGTCGAGTTTTTCAAACTCAGTCTTGAAATCTGCCAATGATTGAATGGTAGGGCCGAAGACTTTAGAATCAAGTTCCTGTCGTTTTTGGCTGCTTTCACCCACCTCAACAAGCCAAGCGGTGAATCCATAGAGTAAGCGTTCAGATCCGTCCGATGGAAGAGAACTCGTAGAGACGTGAATGCGTTCCGAACTCTTCGCTAAACGAATCAACTGCTCTCGATAATCGTCAGGCAAATCCTTGTCTTGTCGTACCGCGTCCATGAGGACGGCATAAAACTTCAAACTGTTTTCACGTAACGACTTGGGATTACTCAAAGCTTCCTTCGTTAAAATTTTTTCATGAACGATTTCAGTGACTACTTCGTGAGCTACGACCGCTGCACCTGCTTCGCGTAGGCTGCCAAAAAAGTGTTTGGTTAACAAAAAGATCAATCCGGCTAACAGAATTAATCCGATAATAAGACCAAGAAATAGACGACTTTTTTTCATGCTTAAAAATTAAGTTAAGGAGATTTAGAGAAAGCCAAACTGTCTTGTCGAGAAATTGCTGATGGTATCCGTTCTTGCGTGTTCAAGTCGCATCGCGAACAGCAGCTCTCACTTCCCAATACAAAAGCTGCTAAAAATCACGCCTAGCAGGTCTTCGGTATCGACGCGGCCGGGGATTTCGCCGAGGGCGTCGAGGGCTTCGCGGAGGTCGATGGCGGCGAGCTCGGGATCGGTGCTGCGGTCGTTGAGGAGATCTAACGCGGCAAGGAGCGAGGTGCGGGCGAGTGCGAGGCTGGCTTGGTGGCGGGCGTTGATGGCGACGGCGTGCTCGCCCCAGTCTGCTTCGCTGAAATGGAGGGTGTCGCGGATGGTGGCGGAGAGCGTTTCAAATCCGCTGCCGTCGGTGCAGGAAAGGCGTACGGCGGGGATTTCTTTCCAGCTCGGGTGCTCGCCGAGATCGAGCTTGTTGAGGACTCGCAGGTGTTTCGCATCGGTGGCGGGGAGGACGGCGTCGGTGGGACGAGGTTGGCTGGCGTCGGAGATTTCGAGGAGGAGGTCGGCGGCTTCGATTTGGCGGACGGTGCGCTGGATACCTTCTGCCTCGATGCGATCTGCGGCTTCGCGGACGCCAGCGGTATCGACGAGGCGCAGCGGGATGCCGTGGAGATTGACGATTTCCTCGATGGTGTCGCGAGTGGTGCCGGCGATGTCGCTGACGATGGCGCGCTCGAATCCTAACAAGCGGTTGAGCAGGCTGGATTTCCCGACGTTTGGCTCGCCGAAGATGACGGTCCGCACACCTTCGCGCAAGATGCGGCCTTGGTCGGCGGTGGCGAGCAGTGAATCGACGACGCGAAGCACGGCGGTGACGCGGTTGGCAAGTAGGGCGCCAGTTTGTGGGTCGATGTCTTCTTAGGGGAAATCAATCCATGCTTCGAGGTGGGCGAGAGTTTCTAGCAGGCTATCGCGGGCCTCGGTGGTGCGTTTGCCGAGTGTGCCTTCGAGCTGGCTGCGGGCGGCACGCAGGGAGAGGCGAGTCTGGGCGGAAATGAGGTCCATGACGCCCTCTGCCTGGGTGAGGTCGAGCTTGCCGTTGAGAAATGCACGGCGGGTGAACTCGCCGGGGCTGGCGTGGATGGCTCCACAGGCGAGAAATCTGGCGAGCACTTCGCGTGTTACGAGGATGCCGCCGTGGCCAGTGAACTCGATGGTGTCCTCGCCGGTGTAGCTGGCTGGGGCGCGGAAATAGGTGAGTAGGCCGTCGTCGATCACGTGGCTATCCGCGTCGGTGACTTGGCAGTAGCGGGCGGTGCGCGGCAGGAGAGAGAAAATTTTTCCACCCGTGGCGAGGTCGGCAATGGCGAGTGCGTCTGGCCCTGAGAGCCGGATGAGGGAAACGCCGCCGACGCCTGTGGGGGTGGCGACTGCCGCGATGGTGGTGCGGTGCAGGTCCGGCAGCGCGTTGATCTGGGCGGTCACTGAGTCGATGCCGTGGCGGGTGTTTCCTGCCCGCCGAGGCCGAGAAATTCCCAACAGATGAACTTGTCGATGGTGAGTTCCGGGGAATCGGGTTCGCCGATCCATTTAAGTTCGACGGTGGCGGTTTTGGTAGTGCGGCGGCTTTCCTTGATGCCGCGCCAGTTGATGAGGGAAAGTGCGCGGCCTGTTTCTGAGTCGATTTTGACGTTGATGCGGGCGGTGTCGGTGTCGTTGGCTGGATCGCCGAGGAGGTAAGTGCGGGTACCCGTGACGGCACGGCCTTTCTCAGGGACATCTTCGACAATGAGAACCCGGAAGACGCCCGTTTGGCCGATTTCGGGGATTTCGACGAAGTTTTGAAAAGTGCGGTACTTGGTCTGAGCGAACAGCTCCCAGTCGAGTTTGAGTCCCGCACTGGTTCGCTTGAAAAAGGCGAGCACGCGGAGTGGCTCCATGTCGAAGTTGCTGGCGCGGGCGATGGTGCCGAGGAGGAGGTCTGCCTCGTCGATGCCGTGTTGGACTTCAAGGGTGGCGAGGGGGCGGAAAAATTCCTTCATTTCGAACTGAGGAGGCAAATCGTAGTTCATGCCGAAAAGTCCGCGTTTGCGGTCATCTTCTGAGAGTTCGTAGATCGAAAAGTCTTCCACCGGGGTGTCGGTGTCGTTGATGACTCCGCCGCCGAAGAAAGTTTCCAGCCGTGGGGCAAGCTGCTCGCCATTGAGAATGAAGGGAACTTTCCCGGCGACTGTGGTGGCGGCTAGGTAGTCTTTGAGGAGCTGATAGGCGTCTTTTTGCCAGCCGATACGAATGTAATTTGCCTCGGCGATGGCGGGATCTCCGGCGGTCACTTTGACCTCGGGAGGAGGGACGTTGTTGCCCATTTCCTGCGAGGCGTAATAGACGATACCACCACCTGCGACGCCCAGAGCGAGGATGATGAGCATGGTGGAAATGATCCCGCTGCTGTGAGATTTGGCGGGCTTGGGCGGTTTGATTTTCTCCGGCTTGCTGGATTTGAGCGGCTTGTCGAGGTCTGGTTTGGGATTCACCACGGCCACAGGTGGCTCGGGGATCGGCTCAGAAATGGGCGTTTTCTCGGGGATGGCCGGCGGGGCAGGTGCCGGGATTGCAGCGACGACTGCTGGAGGCTCGGGAATCGGAGGCGGCGGTAGGATTGGCGACTCGACGGCAGCACGTGGAGCGGGCGGCGGCAGCGTGATTTTGAACTCCGCGACGGGGACTTCGAGCGGCGGCGAGGTGATGGTGGCCGTGCAATGCGGGCAAGGACCGGTGGTCGGCGGCAGTTCTTTCGGGATCAGAATTTTCCCGTCGCAATAGCTGCAACGGAATTCGCGCTGACCGGATGGAATCTCAAATTCTGCCATGGTTAAACCTCGTGACCAGCGAAAGGTTAAGAAGCCAAAAGTGATCTGTCAAATCTGGTGGCGGAAACTTCATCTAATCGCGGCAGCAAGAACGGAGTCGAGGACTTCGAGGCAGCGGTGGTTCTGGGCTTCGGTGCCGATGGAGATGCGGACCCAGTCGGGGAGCTTGTAGCTGCTCATGGCGCGGATGATGACGCCTTGCTTGAGCATTTCCCGGAAAAGTCGGTCGCCGTCGCCAGTTTTGACTAGCAGGAAATTCGCGTAACTCGGGACGAATTCGAGGCCACGGGCGGCGAGTTCTTTTTCGTAAAATGCCATGCCGTGGCGGTTGACGGCGCGGGTTTCCGCGATGTGGTCGGCATCCGCTAGAGCGGCGAGGGCGGCGACTTGGGCGAGGGAGTTGACGTTGAAAGGTTGGCGGGCTTTCTGGAGGAGAGTCGCGACAGATTTGGAGGCGAGTCCATAGCCGACGCGCAGGGCGGCGAGGCCGTGGATTTTCGAGAAAGTCCGTAAAACACAGACGTTACGACCCTCGCGGATGTATTTGAGCGTGTCCGGCGGGTTTTCGGGAAACTCGTAGTAGGCTTCGTCGAATACGACGATGACGTGCTCGGGCACCTTGGCCATGAAGCGGTCGATGGCGGCTTGGTCCACCATGGTGCCGGTGGGGTTGTTCGGATTGGCGATGAAAACTAACCGGGTGTTAGGATTGATGGCGGCGGCCATCGCGTCGAGGTCGTGGATGAATCCGGGATCGGGAACCTCGACGTATTTGGCACCGAAGAGCGTGGCCATGAGTTTATAGACGACGAAGGCGTGCTCGGCGGCGATGAGCTCGGCCTCGCGATTGAGAAAGGTGTGACAGAGGAGTTCGATGATTTCGTTAGAGCCATTGCCGAGAACGACGTTAGACAGCTCCATGCCGAAGGAATCCGCGATGGCGGAGCGCAGACGGTAGCCGCCGCCGTCGGGATAGATGTGGGCGTCTTCGATGGCCAGCCGCATGGCTTCTTTGGCCAGAGGCGAGGGGCCGAGAGGGTTTTCGTTCGAGGCGACTTTGACGATCTGTGAGGGATCGAGTCCGAGTTCGCGGGCGGTTTCGTCGATGGGTTTTCCGGGTTCGTAGGCGACGAGATCACAGATGAAACGGTTGGCGAAATTCTCAATCATGGCGTGGTGAGTGTGGAAGTTAGTTTTTGAAATGGGGATGGCTTGAAGAGGAAGAAGAAACCACGAAGGGCACCAAGAGTGCACGAATTTTGAATCGTTTGAGAGATTTCAACCAATCACCCAAGCGGTGAGGGTGAGCTTATTCATCACTCTTTCTTCTTTCGTGGGTCTTAGTGTTTTTCGTGGTTTCTTCCTATTTAAAATCAGCGGCTTGCATCTAGCAGAGTTTTGAAATCGAGAAGCGCGGCGTCATAGACTGCGGCGAGTGAGTGGTTTGGCCGAAGTGTAGAGCCGGGTGCGGCTTCGCAAAAGGTGGCTTGGAGGTTTTCTAGATTTTTTCCATCGGCAGCGGCGGCGATGAGAGCCGCACCGAGGGCGGCGGAGTTAGAAACGTCGAGCCTTTCGACGGGAGTTTGGAAAACATCGGCCACGAGTTGGGCGATGCCGTCATTTTTGGAGGCACCGCCGGTGAGACGGATGCGCTCGGTTTTTACGCCCATCCACTCGGAGTGCAGGCGCATGTTGAGGAATTGGCCTTCGAGGAGGGCGCGCACCTGGAGGCCGGGAATGGAGCCGGATTCGAAATCAGGTGAGCCTTTGAGGATGGGCGCGGTGAAATCGTGACGGGGCGTGATTTCCGGGCCAAAGAAGGGCAGCATGAGGTTTTTTCCGGCGGCAGGGGCGGTTTCGGCCATGGCCGGGGAGTCGAAGGCAGACCAATCGAGTCCTAACTTGTCGCGGAGTGCTTCGCGGGCGAGCGAGCCGTTGCGGAAACAAATCAGCGACATGAAGCCGCCTGCGGGATTTCCGAAGACGTGGCCGAAGTCGTTCGGGTCAGTCGTCGGGCCGGGCATGGCGGCGAAGAAGGTGTCGCTGGTGCCGAGGGAAATGACGACATTTCCGGGAGTGGTGGCTCCCATGCCGACGAGGGATGCGGGATTGTCGCCGGTGAAAAGGGCCATGCGGCAATCTTTGGAGAGGCCGTATTTTTCCGAGAAATAAGATGAAATACAGCCTTGGATGGAGGTGGCGGCGGCGGGCGGGAGAAGTTTTTCCGCGAGGTTCGGAGCGGTAGCTGCCATCAGGTCGGTGTCCCAGCCGAGTTTGGATAAATTCAGGAGATTCATCCCTGCGCCGTCGCCGAAGTCGATAGGGACGGATTTGCCAGCCATGACGGAGGCGATGAAGGAGCTGACGAGATGGATGCGGTGGGTGCGCTGATAGTCTTCAGGAGAAATTTTGTAAAAACGGCGGATTTGCGGACCCGTGAAGCGCTCGATGGCGATGGAGCCGCTGCGGCGGCACACTTCTGCTGCGTCGCCGAGTGCGGCGGTGATTTCGGCGCATTCGGTGCTGGTGGAGGTGTCCATCCAGATGGGCGAGGTTTTGCGCGTGAAAGCCGGGGAAAGCTGGCTGACGAGATTTCCGGTAACGTTTAGACCTGCGAGCCGGGCGTCGAAGCTATCGTCGAGATAGACGGAGCCGTGTTGCTGGCCGGAGCCTGCGATGCATTTGACTTGGCTGAGATCGGTAGCGACGGCGAGTTTGGAAAAAAGTAAATCGAGGGCTTCTAACCACATCTCGGGATTCGCGTGGACCTCGCCATCTTTTCCGCCGGGGATGAAGCCGCTGGGAGACTGGTATTGCGGGAGATCGTTGCCGAAATTGACGGAAATCTGAGCGCGGATTTCATGCAATTCTGGATCGATCAGAACGGCGGTGAGTGACTGGGTGGAGGAATCAAGGCCAAGGAACATGGGCGGAGTTTTTGTGGTGATGGAGAGTTTTCCAAGCCCCAATGTGCGGGCTGAGGCAGGATGGTTTTTTGAAATTTTGATTTGCGAGACAGCCCAAGAACCGTTGGCGGGGATTTAGTGATTCTTGGACCGCAGTAGCCAGCTTACTGGCATGGATTTCGCCCGCCTTCGCTGCCGACCCGCGCGCCCTGCGAACTGCTTTTCCACGAGTGGAGGAGATTGGGCCTGATACAAAGTTCTTCGCCGTGTGCGGCGACGGGGCTGCCGAGGGCGAGTAGCTCTGAACTCGGGGGTCTATCGCTTGCGTGTTGTCTGGTTTATCGGGTGCTTGGTGGTAACGGTGGATGGTCCAGAAATCTAGCTCACCTCAAATCGCCAATGCCCATGAAAAGTCAAACGCGCGCGCTGATCCTCGATTCTCTGGCTTTTCATCGGCTGGAGCGGATCGGAGTCCGCTCCTCCTTGGGTGCTCAATCCTCAACGGCATTGGAACTCATTCCACCCGCTCATGACAGCATGACGGGCCTCGAATCTTCCCGCCTTGTTTCCCAAGCCGCTTCGTGTTCCAAAAAGTCAGCCAATCCTTAGCTCGATATGAGTTAGGTGTCATTTCCAAACTTCTTTCCCATCCGAGAAACCAACCAAATCAAACAAACTCTGTAAGCGACTCAGCCTAAATGTTTTAAAAATGAGCCTTCTTCCTCCTTGCCGGAGCTAACCTTTTTATTAATATCCGGAGCGGAACTAATACACTGTTCTCCAAGAAATTCATTTTTCGTATCCATATCCATATTTAATCCACGTTTTAGAAAGTCAATATGCGAGTCAACCGTATCATTACAGACAAGCCCAACAGATCCCCAAAATCATATGATATTGGGGAGAGGTCGGCGTCAACCTTTGCGATTGAAGGAATTATAGATGGGCAGCATTTAGAGGAAGACTGGACTCTCATGCCAGACAATCGTGAGATTGCGATTACTCACACCTTCGCGCATTCGGAATGGGATAAGTTATGGTGTGACTTTGTATTTGTGGATAATCTCATACAGGGTTCACCACAAAACCAGAACCAATAACCACCGGGACATCCCACACTTGATTTTGCAAGACGTTTTCTCCAGTCCAAGGTTTTGCCACAGTGATGGCAGTCGTTTGGGCATTTTTGAGATTCTAGATTTTTTATCATTCCATCCAGACCACCATACTTTTCGTCATACTTGTCCCACACCGGACAATCCAACAGGCTATCAATGAACTCTTGAGAATACATATCACTATTTAATACAAAAGAAGAAAATTAAGACCGGAGAACAAGACGAGACACCTAACCGCCGGAAACGTCCTGTTTGTTTTTCGAGCCACTGCGCGGCGGTAGGTGCTCTTTGACGTTGGCCCAGAAATTTAAGACGATGCACCAAAGATCCATTCTGTATCGACACTTGTTGGCGATTGGAGCCTGCGTGGTGGTTGCTCTGGCCCTTTGGACGATTATTTACGTCCGGACTTACATGGGCCACAGGGCAATCGCACAAGCGGATCAGGGGCGATATCTGATCGGTGGTGTCATGGCGGTTGTGTATGGGCTGGTCTTTGGAGTCGGCATCTTCGCTCCTTCATCTTTCATCGGATCGTTCTTTTCCCTTTGTTTCGCCTGTTTTGGGTTTGCTCGACAGCGTCCGCTTGTCGCCCTTTTCGCAGCGACACCATTCGTTTGCGCTTCCGCTGCTTTCCTATCCTACCAATTCGATTGTTTTTACATGGTTGCGGCGACGACCTCCCAACTACGATCAGCAGGAACAGTCATGAGGGAATTCGCCATCTACCAATCACTCCCGCTGCTTCTCTATTGGTGGTTCACGGCATATCGATATAGCGATGAGGAGAGCCAAGAAGGCGCATCGGGTCCCGGGGAGTGATTAGCTCCCCGGTCCCGCACCACCCTGCGTAAGGCTCCGTATAGGGCGGTTCCAATCAAACTCGGGCTTTTGGCCCGTGGTGAAGCACGATCCAGATGGCTCGCAGATCGGGAACTACTTGTTTTCTAATAGAAAATTGTTGAGCGCGTATCGCGCGATTTCATTCTGACTCATCCGCCCGTAGTCTTTGCGACTGTGCGATGCCATCTGCATTTTGCAGGGATTCGATCCCAGTGTCCGCTCTTTTGACACAGCTTCAAAATTAGACCTAGGGCGATGCTCTAGGCTATCGTCTTGCGCCCCTACGGGGCTGAAGATTCAGGCGTTTTCTGGCTCATCGAAAGTCTGAGATTCTTCCATATTTGTGGGTAACGGGCAGGACATGTCCCGCGCAGTCCAAAACGGCGCGTCTCCGTGTCGGGGCGGACTCTGCTTTTCTCACCGCATCGCTGTTCAGAATCTGGAATTTGCGTTGCTTGCCGACAATCGCCCATCACTGATGCAGAGGGCTTTTTGTGATTCATGGCAGAGTTTAGCGCGTAAGGCTCTCTGGAATAGGCACGCTGGAATGTCCTAAATTATCGCCACAGCTCGCAGGCGTGTGCCGCAAACCCGGCACCGAATGCGGTGAGCCACAAACGTCGGTCCGCCGGATGATTTTCCGTGAGTCTGCGCTCCAACGCGAACATCACCGACGGGCTGCTCATGTTTCCATGACTCTTGAGAATTTCGCGGCTTTCGGTTAGCCGGAATGGCAGCACGCTTTCCAAAGCATCCAGCACATCGCGCCCGCCTGAGTGTGCGAGCACTTGATCGGGTTCTGCGGAGCGCCTCGCGTAGAGATCCGCCACGGCGTCTCGGGCAAGTTCTGGCACTGCGCGGTGGAGCTGGTTTTTCAGCATTCCGGCAGAGTTGATGAAGCGGATTTTCTCCCGCTCTTTTGGTCGATGGGTGGTGGTGAAATGGCCTGCCTGCCAGTCGCCAGCCTCGCCCTCATTCGTCCAGATCGCGGCTGCTGCGCCATCGCCAAACAGACAAAGGCTGATGAGAACGCCCGGATCATCGTCTGCGAAAAAAGCGGCTGAACAAATCTCCACCGCCACCGTGGCGACCACCGCGCCGGGATTGGCTGCGAGAAATCCCTCTGCCGCCCGCATCATCGGGATCGCCGCACCGCAGCCGAGGCCCACGAGATCTGCTAGGTAGGCATCATCGCGTAATCCAGCGCGTTCCGCGAGATGGCTGCTGACGCCGGGACAGAGATAGCCGGTGCAGGTGCTGACAAATAGCGCATCCAGCTCTGCCGGATGTCGCCCGGATTTTTCAAGTGTGGCCTTCAGTGCTTTGGCGGCGAGATGCGGGGCTTCTTTTTCAAAGCTGTGGTTGAGCGACTCTGCATTGCGGGTGAATGCGACGTCGATGGAATCTAGCGCGAGGTTCCGGCTCTCGATTCCCGAGGTGCCGTTCGTCAGAATTTTTTCCAGCAGAAATGCAGACCTTGGCTTGAGCCGTGCCTGCAAGCCCGCGTCCTGCATGGTCTTCCAGCAAGATTTCTGAGTGAACGAGCGAGGAGGAACAGCCGTGGCGATGGAGCGGAGAAACATGAGTGAGTTCTAACGAAGTGTCGCGAGCATGGGACGAAACGGCAGCAGTCCGGCGGTGGCCAATCCGTGAATCAGGTTTCTACCGCTTTGTTCTAGCAGGATCGAGTGCAGAGAAATTCCGACTGCCAGCCGACGCCTGAATTTCCGTCTCAGTCCGGCCCGGATTTCGTTGGCCGCGCTCTGCCATGATTTCTCGCCTCGGGACCATTCCGTCAGAGGCAGTGCTGCGAGTTCAGCCGCTTGGAATGCCATCGACATTCCATTGCCCGTGAAGGGTGGGATCATGCTTTCTGCATCGCCTATCGCCACCAAACCCGGAGTCGCTTGCTGATTTCCTAAACTGAAGCCAGCGACCGCGCAGATAGATTTTTCACGCCACTCGCAGCCGCGCAGCAGAGCAGCGAGCGCGGAATTTCCGCCTGCGGCGAGGTAGGTTGTGAGGATTTGAGCTGGTGAACTCTTGATGGTGCGGTCGGTCCGAAATAGCCCGCAGACATTCGTCCAGCCGTCCTCGATTCCGGCAAGTCCGACATAGCCGTTCGCGCCAGAGTGCATTTCCAAGTCTGCGGCTAGGGTGAGGCCACGGACATGCGCCTTGAGTCCTAGCCATGGGCCGCCCGTTGTTTTCCGACCGACGGCCCAGACTTCGCCCTCGGCTGGTCGCGGGCTTTTTCTGATTCCTGTCTGAATGATCCCGCCGAGAGACTCGACATGCAGCCTTAACCGCTCGTCCAACAGATAACGGGAAATCCCCAAAGCTGGCTCAGGCAAGCGATCCCTGTAGATTTTCCTGCCGTTTTCAAACCATGCGAGCGTCTGATGACGCCGTGCATCATCGAAAAGTCGCGCAATCCCTAACGCATCGAGTGTCGCCGCACTCACCCCGGAAATGAACTCTCCGCAGACCCGATGCCGTGGGTAGTCTCCAGCTTCAGCGACACGAACGGGAACATCCTGAAGCCGCAATGCCGAGGCGAGAGATAGTCCTGCTAGGCCGCCGCCTGTGATGGTGATTTCCCGGTTCAAGTCCGCCACGCTATCATGCGTCTTGCACCGCGCCATGAGGAAGTTTCGCGGAGCTGCCAGCCGCCGTCATCTAGGCCGAGAAGCGTGGCCATTTCTTCCTCACGGAATCCTGCGCGAATACTCACGAGCATGTCATGCCGCGTGACTCGATTGATGAAGGGATGCGCGAGCCGCCCCAGCAGATGCGGAAAATGAGAGCGGTCGGGTTCGTTGAGTAGAATGACTTCGGAGCCTTGAATCCATTTCCCGAGTGCTGCCAGTTCTTCGCCTTGGAAATGATGCACCAGCAGATTTGCGATCAAGATACCGCCGTTGGGCGCGGGCATTTCTAGCAAGTTTCCCTCGTTCCAAAGCACTCGCGATCCCAATGTTTTCGGCTTTGGGGCAAGGTCATAGGCGACGATGGGAGCCTTGGGGAAAATTTCTGCTAGCTGACAACAAAGTGCTCCATCTCCGGCACCGATCTCGGTGATTCCTCGGCTGGCTTGTTCTGTGAACCGCTGAATTTCTCGGCAAAACCAGCGCTCATTTCCCATGAAAAAGTTGATTCGCCGCAAATCCCGACGGCTTCGTATGGCCTCTGGATCATCTGCGGCAAGATGATCTAAGATTTCAGGGACGACGACACGACTCAGCATGAGAGTGAGTTTAAGACGCTGAGTTCGCCTCACAACCCGGAAGTTTTCCGGGCCAAACGGCAGCTCGCGCGGTCAATCACAGACCCAGAAATGGCCTTGCCCGCACGCAAATACAGGGCTATGCGGAGCGGGTAATGCAATGTTCCCCCCGGCTTGCGAAAAAAGTTCATGGATGCTTGATGGCGTTCTTGTGGGCTGGGCTGTGGGAGGTAAAAGCGCAAACGGGAGGACTCGACGCTCCGCAGGCTGTCGGCGCGTATTTCAACGGTGTTTTTCCAACTAGCCCGCCCGGCGAGGTCACGGGATGGACGACGGAGAATGCTTTTCCCGCGCTCACCTTTGTCGATCCGCTGTGGCTCACGCCGATTCCAGGCACGACAGAGTTGTTGTTAGTCGGGAAAAACGGCCAGCTCTGGCGGTTTCCTAACAATCCAGCGGCGACGCCTGCTCAGGTGGTGAAAGTGCTGGAGTGGGTTTCTAAAACTCAGGCGGCGGAGGATCAGGGATTTTACAGCATCGTGTTTCATCCTGAGTTTGGTGAAGTGAATTCGCCGAATGCAAACTTTGCTTACGTCTGTTACAGCCATCAGCCGAACCTTCAAGATGCGGAGCCGAATCGCTCGTATTGGCGTGTCTCACGTTTCACTTGGCAGACGGCGACGGGCACGCTGGATCCGAGTAGCGAGTTTGTTTTGATGAACCAATATGACCGCTGCCAATGGCACAACGGTGGGCCGATGTTTTTTGATAATGACGGGTTTCTCAACATCGTCTGCGGCGATGGCGGTGACAGTCCCGGTGGCGGTGGGCGGGATGGGCCGGATGCTTCTTTGAGCCGCACTCAGCGACTTGATTTCGGGTTGTTCAGCGGCGTTTTACGGATCGACGTGGATAACGATCCGGCGAAATCGCACCCGATCATTCGCCAACCGCAGAGTCCCGCCGCGAAGCCGCCGAGCTGGCCTGCCAGCTTCACTCAGGGCTACGGCATCCCTAACGACAACCCGTGGCTCGATCCGAGCGGCTCAGTGTTAGAAGAGTATTTCGCGCTGGGTTTACGCAGTCCTCATACCGGTCATTATGATCGAGTGACTGGCGACATCTGGGTGGGTGATGTCGGCGGAGCGCAGCGTGAAGAGCTGACTCGCGTGGTGAAAAGCAGCAACGCTCAGTGGGGTTATCGGGAAGGATTTGCGCTTTCACCGGGGACTGCCGCGGTGCCACCGATCGGAGTCGAGCTGCCGCCGTTGCTCGACTATGACAGGTCGGTGGGAAGCTGCATCATCGGCGGGATGCGCTATCGTGGAGCGAGATGGAATAATTTGTTAGGAGGCAAAGTGCTTTACGGCGACCACATCCTCGGTCGAATCTGGGCGGCGACACCGGGTGGATCTCCGGTTTCACAACTCCTAGTTGAGGGATTTCCCACGGGCCAAAAGGTGGGCTTGGGAAATTTCTGCACGGACGATGCAGGGGAAATTTATCTGATGAACTTGAATGGCACCAATCAAGCGGGCGGCACCATTCGCAAGCTCGTCGCGGCAGGGATCAATCCTGAACCGCCGCTGCTTTTGTCGCAGACGGGAGTGTTCACGAATCTATCGACATTGGCGGTGGCATCCGGTGTGATTCCCTACAATGTTGCCTCGCCCTTGTGGTCTGACGGGGCGGAAAAGCGACGATGGTTGATCCTTCCTAACAACGGCTTTCACGATACAGCGCAGGAAAAAATTACCTTCAGTGAGGAGGGAAATTGGGAGTTTCCTGCTGGAACAGTCATCGTGAAGCATTTTGAAATCGCGACGGACGAGGCGATTCCTGCGACGATGAAACGGCTGGAAACTCGTTTTCTGGTTTGCACCGCAGACGGTGGGAAATACGGCATCACGTATCGGTGGAATCACGCAGGCACGGAAGCCACTCTATTGACGGCGGGCACGCATGAAGATTTCACCTTCACTCCGGCGGGTGGGGGCAGTGAGCCACGCCGCTGGGATTTTCCTTCACGTGGGGATTGTATGCTTTGCCACAACTCGGCGTCGGGACAAGCGTTGGGTGTTAGGACGGCGCAGCTCAACATGAATTTCCACTACAGCACAACGGGGCGCACCGCCAATCAGCTCGTCACCTTCAATTCGTTGGGCATGTTTGATCGGACTCTGTCAGCGGTTGAAATTGGCGATTTCATCGAGGCGCGTGGCATTGATGACGTGACGGCACCTGTTGAGCATCGGGTGAGATCCTATCTGGATTCAAACTGCGCTTACTGTCACCAACCGGGAGCGACGGTGGACTACTTTGACGCCCGCCTTGGCACTCCATTGTTCAAGCAAGGCATCGTGGGAGGAGTGCTGCGCGGCCACTTCAACCTCGGGCCGGATGGCCGCTATCTCAAGCCTGCGGATCTGGCGGCGTCCGCGATTCATGTCCGCATGGCGAGTGCCGCGACGGGTGCCGCGATGCCGCCGCTGGGGAGGAACCGTGTCGATCAGGCGGCGGTGAATTTGTTAGAAAACTATCTTACGGGTCTCGCGCCTGGGGATTTCGAAACCACTCCGGCGGCGACGGCACGCTACGTCCGACTGACGGCTCTATCAGAGGTGAATGGAAATTCGATCACTTCTGTTTCGGAGCTTTCCGTGCTGGATGAGAGCGGGTTTGCATTGCCGCCATCGGCACTCGCGGTTCACGCGGTGGACAGCGAGGAAATCGTGGATGAGTTCGCGCCAGCCGCTTACGCCATCGACGGCGACACATCTACTTTCTGGCACAGTGAGTGGGGAAATCCTCAACCGCCGCCACCTCATTTCCTCACCCTAGATCTGGGCAAGATACGGCCCATCGGTGGATTCTCGCAAACGCCGAGGCAAGGCATGTCAAACGGCAGAATCGCATCCTATCAGGTGGATCGCAGCGCGGATGGTTCCACTTGGTTTCCCGTCACCAGCGGCGTCTGGGCTGACGACGCTACGGAAAAGCGTTACGACGGCTTGATCCCGACACGCAAGGCGCGCTGCCAGATCGCCGGGCCAGTCAGTGCAGTGACTGGGCCATTCGACGTGACGGCGGTGTTCGATATGGATGTCGCGGATTTCACGGCGTCAGATTTTTCGATCACGGGTGGGGTTGTTAGTGAGCTGCGAGGAAAAGGCTATTACTACGTGGCAACGGTGGTTCCGATGGCGGAAACAGTTTCGATCACGGTGCCGAGTGATGTGGCGAATAATGCGGCTCTGGGCAGTCGCGCCTCTGGAGTGCTGCCGGTCATTTATCGAAATGCCTATCGCCAATGGGCTTTCGCACACGAGGTGGATGGTTCGGACGCTGCCATGATGGCAGATGAGGACGGCGATGGAGTTGGGAAATTGCTGGAATACGCGTTTAATCTTCATCCCGGGAATCCAGATGTTAGGAGTTATGATCCTGCTGCGAGCATGGCGGGCGGATTACCGCGCATGATGCAGACGCCGGGGTTGACGCTTCAGTTTGTGAGGCGGACAGGGATTGCTGGCTTGAATTGCCGGGCGCAGTTTGGCTCAAGCCCGGCTGATTTTTCGGACACGTTAGTCACGGAAATGATCGAGTCGCTGGGCGGCGGTTGGGAGCGGGTGACAGTTTCTGATCCTGCGGGCGCGGGTCAAACGCGACGCTTCGGGCGGGTGGTTGTGACACTGGAGGAGTGATGAATTTGCAAGATTGAGTTCGCTAGCAGTGGCGAATAGGAACGGTCTATGCGGATTGATATCGTGACGTTGTTTCCCGAAGTGGCGCTGGGTCCATTGAGTGACTCAGTGATCCAGCGTGCTCGCGCGGCGGGATTGGTCGAGGTGTTAGGGCATCAGCTTAGGGATTGGTCAGAGGACAAACATCGTCGGGTGGACGACACTCCATGCGGCGGCGGACAGGGGATGTTGCTTCAGCCGGGACCGCTATTTGCTGCCGTGGAGGCACTGCGTGGACCAGAAACGCGGGTAATTTTCATGACGCCGCAGGGCAAGCCGCTGAAGCAAGAAAAAGTTAGAGAACTCGCACTAGAAAGCCATTTACTGATCCTCTGCGGGCATTATGAGGGCGTGGATCATCGCGTGGTGGAGGCGTTGGTGGATGAGGAAATTTCCATCGGCGACTACGTTTTAACCAATGGCGCGTTGGCGGCGGCGGTGCTGTGTGATGCGGTGATTCGTTTAATTCCCGGAGCCTTGGGTGATGAGCGATCTGCGGTGGACGAGTCGTTTTCTGAGCCACATTTACTCGAAGCACCGGCCTACACGAGGCCCGTCGATTTTCGTGGGATGGTGGTTCCAGAAGTGCTTGTTTCCGGGCATCACGGGAAAATTACTGCGTGGAAAGCAGCTCAAGCGTTGGCAAGGACGCGGGCGAATCGTCCAGAATTGCTCGATCACGACGGACTTGCCGAATAATTTTCGGGCGAGGAAAAATTTCATTCCGTGATTTGAAATTCCTGCCAAAGATGAGCGCGTGAATACGGTGCGTGAATCTGCGAAGAGGAAAATCGGTGAGGATCACCCACGGGTCGAGCCGGCGACGATCGAGGATTTACCCGCGCTGACGGAGCTGGTGATGAATCTGATGGATGTGTCGGGTGACTTTACGCCGGATCGCGTGCTTCAGGAGCGCGGTTTGCAGCTCATTCTCGAACAGCCGAGCCGGGGTAGAATTTTCATCGTCCGCAATGAAGATCACATTTTCGGGATGGTGAATCTGCTTTTCACCATTTCCACAGCGCGCGGTGGTTTTGTGATTTTGATGGAGGACGTGGTCATTCACCCAGACCACCGTGGCCAAGGCTACGGCACGATGCTGCTAGATTACGTCACGGAGTTCGCGAAGAAAAAGCAGTTCAAGCGCATCACGCTTCTCACCGACAGGATCAGTGCCGAGTCCCAAGAATTTTTCAAAAAGCGGGGCTTTGAATACTCCAACATGATCCCGATGCGGCGGATCATTGATTGATGAACTGGAGTGCGGAATTGATACCAACGCCTTTAAAGATTTAAAACCTAAGGGGCGAATCGGAGTCCGCCGTTCCGTGGTTAGACCACGAATCCATTCTGCATAACAATTAGTTCAGATGCTCATTTTTGAATCCTAAAAGCATGGCTTTCAAATGGTGGTTGCATATTTCGTTCGCATTTCGAGTGGCTCACTCTGGGGTTGTTTCAAGGATCTTACTTCAGCGACAGCTTCTTGCGATGAGTCGAAAGAAACGACAAGTCAGGGGGATTCTGTCGTGAGGCAAGCAAAGGGTTTTTCTTCCATAGAACTCGAAATGATAAACCGCAGATTCGGCAGGCAGGAGGGATTTTAGCTTGGGCGAAAGGATCAGGCAAAGTGAGGTCATCAAAGCTGACGAGATTTTGATCGAACGCTGAATCATGGAGGCGATTGAGACTGATTCCGTTACTTACATTGAGTCGCTCCGCAGTGCGTTCACTCCACGGCAAGATGTGACGATCAACTCTCGGACCGCTAGGCCAGTGACGCCGCAACAGTCACTGTAGTTGTTGAGCACCACATCGCGGAAGTAATCTTGCCCGACTCGCCGTTTGGTTAGGACTGATGTTTCGGTTTTTCCCAGCGGCGGGCGTTTGACATTGGACGACGAGAGCAAATTACGAGAGGTGAGTATGGATCGCTCATATTTGCCTCTGCTCCCCACAACTCACTGAAAACCAATCCGCATACATAGTAAATTCCCTAACATCGACTTTTTCGAGTTGCCGTGGGAGGGGATGATCCCTAAGTAGTCCGCGATTTGCTTCGCCAAGCTGTAAGATTCCTTCTTCCCCAAGACCGCATGATCAACCGTTCTCTTTTTCTATCCGCGCTTGCCTTGGTGGCGGCACTTTTCACCAGTTGTGGAAATTCTGGTCCTCCCGTCATCTCGAAATCCTCGATCCAGTCTGGCTCTACCCAGTATGTGAAACGGGAGAATTTCCCACTGCCACCTGCGTCTTCGCAAGCTGTCGCCGCTGCTGCGGGAAAGCCTCGGGACAAGCACAAGATGCCGGTTTACGCCTTCAGTGATCGCACCCGCGTCGTCCGCACCACGGCCTACACTTGCAGCGAAGACGACCACCTCATTTACGGCAGCAAGAATGCCACCGGGACTCCGCTTCGCTACAATGACCGCGTGCGCAGTGCGGCAGCGGATTGGTCGTTCTATCCAGTTGGGACCACATTTCGGATCAAGGGCCTGCCTTATCTTTACGTGGTGGACGACTACGGCTCGGCTTTGCTGGGCACGGGCACGGTGGATATTTACAAGCCGAACAAGGAAATCATGAACCTGTGGGCGACCCGCACGGTGGAAATGACCGTCGTCCAGTGGGGGTCCATGACTCGCAGTGCCGAGCTACTCAGCAAGCGCACGGGCCACGATCATTGCCGGAAAATGCTGGCGAACATTCTGCGCCAGCGGCCAGACCTCGCCAACGTCGCGCAGAACTGAGGCGGTAGAAATTTTTTCCAAGACCCGGACGAGTCGCTCGTTCGGGTCTTTTTTTGCGTTACTGGATCGGAGCGAGCAGTCGTGCGGCGCGGCAGGCCGCGCGAAACCAGAATGATTTCTCCGTGAACTGCTCCACCGTGGCCTCGTCCGCGTGCTTGAAATCCTCACTCAGCATCGCCTCCACCTCAGCGACGAATTTTTGATCTGAGGAGAAACCTGAAATTTCAAAATTCAGCCGGAACGAGCGGTTATCGAGATTGGCCGTTCCCACAGCCGCCAGTCGGTGGTCGATCAACATCACCTTCTGATGGAGAAATCCGCGGTGGTATTGAAATAATTTCACCCCGTAAGGAATCGCTTGCTCGTAGTAGGAAAATGACGACAACCAAACTAACAGTTGATCCGCGCGGGCGGGGATCAGGATGCGGACGTCCACTCCGCGCAAGGCGGCAGTTTGCAGCGCCGTCAGCACGCCTTCATCAGGCACGAAGTAAGGCGATGCGATCCACAACTTCCGGCGGGAAGAATTCGCCGCCTCGGCGACGATGAGCTGCCACGAGTCTGCGAGATCCGCCGGGCCAGTCGGGATGATCGCCGCGATCTGATCCGCCGCCTCCGCGCGGGTGTCCCACTCCAGCTTGGGAATCTCATCCGCCGCCCAAAACCAATCTTCTAAGAACACCAGTTGCACCGCCTGCACCACCGGGCCGCGCATTTTTAAATGCGTATCTCGCCACCTGCCGAAGCGTTTGTCGTGGCCCATGTATTCGTCGCCCACATTCAGCCCGCCGATGAATGCGGTCTTGCCGTCTGCAATGACGATCTTGCGGTGATTCCGAAAATTCAACTGCAAGCGCGACCACCAGTGACGATTGATGCCGAAGGATCGGCACTCGATGCCAGCGGCTTCCATCGCTTTCAGATAACGCCTCGGCAGCTTGTGCGAACCGATCTCGTCGAACAGGAAATAGACCTTCACGCCCGCCTTCGCCCGCCCGATGAGAGCCTGTTGGAAACGAGTGCCTAACCGATCATTCTTGACGATGAAAAAATTCACACACAAGTAATGCTCCGCTTTCTCGATCACCTCGAAAATCCGTTCAAAAGTCCGCTCGCCATCGATGAGTAACTCCAAGTCATTTCCCCGGGTAAATGGCAACCCGCCGAGAATCTGTGCCGCCTTCTCGAAGGCATCGTCATCCGGTAATTCCACCTCGAAATGACGCAGCCGTCGGTGCATCGACTCCGCTAACTTTTGCAAGCGTCCATCCGCCTCACGCCTGCCGCCGACGTGCCGCGTGAATCGGGTCCGCCCGAGCAACCAGTAAAGTGGCAGTGCGATGAACGGCACCGTCGTCAATGAAATCACCCACGCGATGGTGCCTTGCGAAGTCCTCACATTCATGAGCGCGTGAAGCACATGCGCGATTCCTACGAGATAAAATACCAACAACGCAGTAAGACCCAGCCAAGTATTGAACTCAAAGTCAGGACGAAACATTGCATCAGGCTAGGTGCAGGAAATGGCGGGAACAAGCCCACATCCGAATTGAGTCTAGCAGCCAGCAAATTGGATTTTGACGAACGAAGCTGGGATAAAGAATTCAGACACCACGAATCTAGCGAATTTAATGAATCTTGAAAAAATCCATGCAGCGACTGGAAATTTGGCTCTTTTGATTCTGAATCATTCGTCAGATTCGCTAGATTCGTGGTGCCTAAATTCTTTGATCTCTGCCAGAACTGCGTTCCGTGTTTAACAGTTCGGCTCGTTGCCCGGTTTCCACTTAATATTGCAACCGCTGCTCGGATACGGCCTCGCGAGCGAGGTCTCGCCATCGAGCATTCGTCGCACCGCCTCCAGCAAATCACCGCCGTGAGCCTCATGCCCGCTGCGTGGTCGTGAGTCATCGAATTGGCCGCTGTAAAAAAGCCTGCCTGCGTGGTCGAACAAGAAAAAATCCGGCGTACACACCGCGCCGTAAGCCTGGGCGACTTCTTGTGATTCATCTAGCAAGTAAGGAAAGTTCCAGCCGTGAGCCAGCGCGAATTCCTTCATCGGCTCCGGGCCATCCTGCGGGTATCTCGCGAGGTCGTTGGAATTGATCGCCACGGTGGTGACTCCTTCACTCGCGATTTCTTTGGCCACCGCGCCGAGTGAGTCGGCCAGATGCACCACGAACGGGCAATGGTTACAGGCAAACACCACGAGCAGCCCGCCCGCTCCAGTGATCGACTCACGGCTGACGATTTGCCCAGACGCATCCGGCAAACTGAAATCAGGAGCTGCATCGCCGGGACTCATTTGAAAAGATGACAGAGTTTCAGACATACCGACAAACTATCACAAAACTCGGTGGCGCAAAATAGTTTTCCGGCTTTGCCCCACGGTCCATCCGCTGCAAGCTCATGCCGTCATGCTGAACGGTCTCACCCCTGCGGAACGGCTTCGCTACTCACGCCATCTACTCATCCCCACCGTCGGTGAGTCTGGGCAAATGCGTTTAAAAAATGCTTCCATCCTGCTCGTCGGTACGGGTGCTCTCGGTTCGCCTGCAGCTCTCTATTTAACTGCCGCAGGTATCGGGAAACTCGGCCTCGTTGATGCCGATGTGGTGGATGCTTCTAACCTCCAGCGCCAAATTCTTCACGGCGAATCATGGATCGGAAAACCCAAGCTGGAAAGTGCCGCCGCCCGACTGCGTGAGATCAATCCATTGGTGAATGTCGTGCAGCATTCCGTCCGATTCACCCCGGAAAACGCGATGGCAATCGCGGTTTCGTACGATGTCATCATCGATGGATCTGATAATTTCCCCACCCGCTTTCTCACGAACGACACAGCATTTTTTCTAAGAAAACCCCTCGTTTATGGGGCGATTCATCGTTTCGAGGGCCAAGCATCCGTCTTCGCCCCTCACCTCGGCGGGCCATGTTATCGTTGCTTGCTTCCTCAAATGCCGCCGCCCGGCAGTGTTCCCTCTTGCCAAGAAGCTGGAGTGTTAGGCGTGCTGCCCGGCATCATCGGCTCGTTGCAAGCGATGGAGGCCATCAAGCTCGTTCTCAGCATCGGCACAGTGCCGTTAGGGAAACTCACTTGCTACGACGCTCTCGCCAGCACCTTCCGTAGCATCAAGCTACACCGCGACCCACAATGCCGTCTCTGTGGTGATTCACCTGAAATTTTCGATGTTTCTAACGCAGAAACCACTGCGCCCGCCACTTGCTCCACCACTCCCGAACACATGGAATCCATCACCACCTCCGAACTCCGCGCCCTGCTTCAGGGAAATTACGACGGCCTGCTCATCGACGTCCGTGAACCCGATGAATACGAAGCTGCCAACATCCAAGGCTCACGGCTCATTCCGCTGAAAACTCTCACTGAACACCTCGACAGCCTGCCCAAAGATTGCGAGATCCTCGTCCATTGCAAAGCGGGTGGTCGCTCTGCGAAGGCAGTTCAACTCATGCTAGATCATGGTTTCACCCGAGTGAAAAACGTCACGGGCGGCATGGACGCTTGGCTGGCAGAAAGTTAGATCCAAGAGGAATAGGAAGACAGGGATGGCCCTCCGGGCTGTCTATGAGAATGAGAAACGAATGATCGGGGATAGACGGATTTGCGTGCTTTGTTCTATTCGAAAAACTGGAATATTTCCCATGTTTGCATGACACGACATGTCGGCCATTCAGAGAGCCTCGATATTGGAAATTTCAGGTAATCGGGAAGTCATAGATTCGTTTTTCTATTTCACTGCATCTCTTGCTTTTGCCATTGCCATAGACAAAGTGTCTTCATCGGTGAACTGTCCTTTCATTACAAGATCATAAGCGAACCATGCGGCACTTCCACTTAAACGGAATTCTCTCGAACCATCATCAACGATTCCTTTTTGTTTCGCGTGAACGTGCCACGCCTTATAAAAAACACCTTCCGGTCCGGGACGTAGCTTGTCCACGGTAGCTTGATCTTGCGGGAAATGTCCGACAACTTTTCGGAATTTTACGAGAGCAAATACGCGTGATATATTTTGTAATTCCATACCATTGACTATTTTTTCATGCCATTTGCAATCCCATCTATTCTTGGAAGTTCGAACCACTCCTGCTGGCCAAGTCGGACCTTCAAAAAATGCCAAATTATTTTTCATCAATGGAGTTTCTATGATGTGACGTCGGCGGGACTTGTGTTCAG
>JANOQR010000290.1:0-20853 GCA_031414935.1 Luteolibacter sp. | reverse complement strand
GTTTCGCTTGAGGCGGGTTGTCAAAAACCTAAGTCCTGTCGGTATAAGACCTATGCCGTGTCTGCATGATTGCTCTCCTTGGTTCTGAATGATTCGTCAGATTCGCAAGATTCGTGGTGCCTTAACCCTCCATCCCAGCTTCATCCGTCAAAATCCACTTTACTGGCTACTGAGATCATCGGAATGGCAGGACTCGTCTCCGCGTATCCAGCCCCTTTGCATGAGCTATTTCCAGCCACCGCGCCATGCCGCCGCCGCCGCCCGCCCGAGATTCCAAGCCCTGCTGCAATCTCCTGCTCTTATACCAAGCCAGCCCATCCAAAAAGTCACTATCCCACACCAACGATAACAAGTCGCCTTGGGTGTTGGGAATGCCAAGCGATCCAAAAAATAAATTACCCCGAATCATGCTTGCAACCCATTAGATAACAATGACTTGGCATCGCTGATTTTTCGCTCTTGCGGGTGCTAACCTTTTTTCTAATATCCAGCACTGAACTAATACACTGTTAGGCAAGAAATTAAGATCAATCAACACACCAACAAAAACATGAGCGACAAACCACAACCCCGTCCGCAACCTCAGAAGCCCGCACAAAAGCCAGCAGCCAGACCAATAGAAAAGGCTGCCGCCGCCAAGCCGGTGCAGGTGAACTTTGGAACAGAGAAGCGCGCCTCTGATAACACAAATTCAACGGGTCCGAAGAAAGCCAAATGAAGATCCTAGAGATTCGCGATGCCTATTATCTAGCCAGTGGCAAGGTCAGTGAACTAGTAAGGCAGTTTTCTCTCGCTGGCATCGCAGTCATCTGGATATTTCGTATCGGAGGCGACGATGCGGGTGGTGTTCGTTACACAAGTGAATTACTGCTTCCATTGGGATTCTTCGTGGCCGCCCTTGGTTCGGATCTCCTCCAGTATGTTTACGGCAGTGTGATTTGGGGATTTCTCAATACGCATCATTGGCGGAGACACAAGAATAACGACAAGGAGGTCAAAGTTTCGGACAAGGTTAACTGGCCTAGTTTATTTTTCTTCTGGATCAAGGTTGTGTTTACGCTTGTCGCGTATGGCTTGCTGTTGCGTTCGATTATCAATCAGCTTACGAAGAATGCCTAACAAGACGCTCCATCCAACGGCGGGCAACGTCCTTCTTTGAATTCGGGCTTCCCTCCCCGCCGTGGATGAGCTAGACGTTGGGCTAAAAAATCGATGAGTTACCCAGGTGCAATTTACAAGACAGGTGAACCGGTCATGGTAGGCGATCACGTCGAATTTCGGACGTGGCCGGAGCTTTGGCTTGTGAAGCATCAAGGAAGAGTTGTGTATGTTCCAGGGGTGTCCCCGCCCAATTCCATTCTAGAAGACGAAAATCTTAAGTGGGCTTGTATTGAATTCAGAGGAACCAAATTTGGCCCACTTGTTCATCCGGAAACCGGCATCTTACGAGGGATTGGGTTTCTGAAGCGCTCAGACGACAACCTCCGCTCGACACCAGATGACTTCGATTTTCCAGAGGACGAGCAGGAGAATGAAGAAGCCCAACAAGGCGTGTCGCACCAACCGGCCAAAAGCTTTTCAGTTTCATTTCAAGATCCCTTCAATCGCGCCGGTGGGCGCACATTTAACGTTCGAAAAAATATGAAGACTATACTGCTAATAATTTTGCTCCCGATGTTCATTGGATGCGGACTAGCGCCAGCACCAGATCCTAGAATGAGCAAAAATGTGAAGGTTTCAAAAGACGAATCTGGCAAGACGATCACACTCCATCAAAAGATCATTCGGCCTCATCCATCAGGAATCTCCGCTCACTTGCCTTCTGGCACTTACAAGCATGTAGCAACTGGGACAGGATATTTTTACTTCAAAGCACCAAAACCAATCGCCTACTTACATCCCCAGAAAGAGAAGTCACTCTCATCAACAGGAGGAATTGCCATATCAAAGACAATGCTCCAGCCATGCTACATTTATATGGATGAGGATCCGGGAACTAGCCCTGGAACCAAAATGTGGACTTGGATGCTAGGAATGGAGTTCATCAGCGAAGAAGGTGATGTGTGGTGGAAGCGCAACTACTAGCTTTCGTCATGCAACAAAGAATTCGAATCGGGTCCCGGGGAGTGATTAGCTCCCCGGTCCCACACCACCCTGCGTACGGCTCCGTACAGGGCGGTTCCAATTAGACTCGGGCTTTTGGCCCGTGGTGAAGCACGATCCAGATGGCTCGCAGATCGGGAACTCCTTGTTCTTCTCACCAACGGTTGTTGAGCGCGTATCGCACCATTTCATTCTGACTCATCCGCCAGTAGCCTTTGCGGCTGCGCGTCGCCATGTGTAGCGAGTCGTGGTCTGCTGATTTCTGGCCGGATCGCTCCTGTAAGGTTTGAGGGTGGGTTTGGAAACAGTCAGGCCTTCCATGTCCGCTGCGCTCCCATTTCTCAGCTAAGAGCGTGATGTTTCCCCGCGTAAGCACCGCCATTTACCTCCACGGGTGAACCTCCCGAATCACTTGTAAGTGTCCGGGGTGGGATCGTGGCGGCGGATTGCATCCGCCATGCCCAAGCGCGCAAAAACCAATGGAACCCGCAAACGCGACAATTTCTGTAATGATCCTAAATTTAGAAATAGGAACCACGGAATACTCGGAACACACGGAAAATAAGATACTTATACCAACGTGCCTTTGAAATTGGACTAACCCGCTCTGTGCTGTGAATCGCAATTGGATTTCATTCGGAAACCATGAAGCGAAACGCAAAGGACGCAAAGGACGCAAAGGACGCAAAGTTCGCGGAGGAAGACGCAGAGTAGGTAAAACGACTGATTTCCTCCGCTTCTCCCTCTGCGAACTCGGCGTTCTCCGCGTTTCGCTTGAGGCAGGTTGTCAAAAACCTAAGTCCTGTCGGTATTAGAGATCTCAATGGAAACGCTCCCAAGGTGAGTAAAAAAATTTCACAACTCTTTCTTTTTCCGTGTATTCGGCGTGTTCCGTGGTTGGCCATCTTCCTTTCTAGGATGATGGGCGTGGCGGATGCAATCCGCCGCCACGATGAGCTTGCGAGTGCAGGTCCAAGTGACTCTGACATGTCGCACGCAATCCGAAAGGGGACAGGATTTTCTCTGGAAATCAGGCGGCGCGTGAGCATGGTCCGGGCATGGGGATGACGGGATTTCAGAAGCTGGCGACGTGGGCGCTGGGGTCGGTGTTGGTGCTGATGTTTGTGGGGGCGGTGGTGCGGGTGACGGGGGCGGGGATGGGTTGCCCGGATTGGCCGACGTGCTGGGGCTGCTTGATCCCGCCGACGAAGATTGAGGATGTGGATTTCGCGAAGCTGCCAATTGAGAAATTCCAGCGCAAGGCGGAGCGGATGGGGCGTGATCCGGCGACGATTTCGGAGGCGTCGTTGCGGGCGGAGTTTAATCCCCGGCATGTGTGGACGGAGTTTTTAAATCGGCTAACGAGCTTGCCGGTGGGATTTTTGACATTGGCGACGTTTATCGCGGCGTTCTGGCAGCGGGAGAAACGGCCATGGGTTTTCTGGATGGCATTTGCGGCATGGGTGACGGTGCTAGTAAATGCGTGGATGGGGGCGCAGATCGTTTACAGCGGGCTGGCACCGGGGGTGATTACGGTGCATTTGGCGTTGGCGATGAGTCTGCTGGGGATGCTGGTTTATTGCGCGTGGCGGGGGACGGATACGCCGTGGCGGGTGAGGATGGAGGCGGGGAAATTGGCATGGCTGAGGATGGTGGTGACGGCTTTGTTAGTGGTGACGGTGGCGGAGGGAATCCTCGGCTCGCAGGTGCGGGAAATGACGGATGAGCTGGCGAAGGTGCATGTGGGCGTGGCGCGGGAGAGCTGGACGGCGGAGCTGGAGGAATCGTGGATCTATCTGTTTCACCGGAGTTTTTCATGGGTGGTGTTAGTGCTGGCATTCGCAGCGTGGATGATGGCGAAGCTGCATCGGCAGGGGGGCGCGAGCTGGGTGGAAGGGACGGTTTTCGGGATCGTGCTTTGCCAGATGGTGCTGGGGGTGGTGATGGCGCAGGTGCATATTTACTCGTGGGTGCAGGTGCTGCATGTGGGGCTGGCGGCGGTGATGCTGAGTTGTCTGTGGCTGTGGAGGTTTGGGCTTGCGCGGGAGTGATTCGTTCAACCCGTGACTCATCTTCGCAGTTGGCCCTTTACCGATCCTCATTCATCGTCCGCCCATGATTTCCCAAGGTCCGTTGTCTCAGAAAATTTTTGCCGTCGCCCAACAATACATTCCCGGTGGGGTGAACTCGCCGGTGCGGGCTTTTCGTAACGTAGGCGGTGAACCATTTTTCGTGCGTCGCGCGGCGGGAAGCCGGATTGAGGACATCGACGGCAAGCACTACATCGACTACATCGGCTCATGGGGGCCTAACATTCTCGGCCACGCGCCAGTCGTCATCACGAACACCATTCACGAGGTGGCGAAGAGCGGGATCTCTTTCGGTATTCCTAACATGTTCGAGGTGGAAATGGCGCGAACCATCTGTGACTGGGTGCCATCGGTGGAGAAAGTCCGCATGTGCAGCTCTGGCACGGAGGCGACGATGTCTGCCATCCGGCTTGCGCGTGGGTTCACGAAGCGAGACTACATCGTGAAATTCGACGGCTGCTATCACGGTCACAGTGACTCGCTGTTAGTTGCCGCTGGCTCCGGCGCACTCACTCATGGCGAGCCAGATTCTGCCGGGGTGCCGAGAGCATTTGCGGAGAAAACCATCGTGCTTCCTTACAACGATCCCGCCGCACTCGAAGCACTTTTCGCGACGCGGGGTGAGGAAATCGCCGCCATCATCGTCGAGTCCTATCCGGCGAATGCAGGACTGGTTTTTCCGAAATCTGGATACCTCGAACTGCTTTCCTCGATTACGAAAAAGCATGGGGCTTTGCTCATCTTTGACGAAGTGATGACTGGCTTCCGTCTCGGCAAGGCAGGCGTGCAGGGGATCGAGAATCTCACGCCTGATCTCAGTTGTTTTGGCAAAGTCATCGGCGGTGGATTGCCAGTTGGAGCCTTCGGTGGTCGTGCGGCGGTGATGGATATGCTTGCGCCGATCGGCCCCGTCTATCAGGCCGGAACGCTCAGTGGGAATCCGCTCGCGATGGCTGCGGGACTCGCGCAGCTTCGCGAACTCGATGGTCGCTCAGGGTTCGCCCGACTGGAAATGTTGGGTGCTCATTTTGAAAATGGTCTGCGTCAACTGCTGGCAGAGAAAGGCGTGCCGTATCGATTCAATCGCGTCGGTTCGATGTTCTGCCTGTTTTTTACCGACCGAGAAATCGTCAACGTCAGCGATGTGATGAAGCAGGATTTGGAGTTCTTTAGGAAATTTTTCTGGGGCTGTCTCGATAAGGGAATCTACCTCGCGCCATCACCGTATGAGACAGGATTCATCTCGCTGGCTCACACCGAGGCGGACTTGGACGATACGCTTTCGGTCTTCGAGGAGGTTTTAAAAGCGATCTAGTGTCGCCTGTTCTCGGACAGCGAAGGTGGGCGGACATCATGCCTGCCTGCCCGTGCTAACGGCTCCATCACTTTTCGCGCCATTGAGCACCGAAGAATCCTGCTTTCACGATGCACGGAAATGTGAATTATTTTCCTCGTCAGCGTGCTGGCGAAAAACTCCATGAAGCTAAATCTCCGCCACCTGACTGCGGCCACGATCATCTTGATCTGTGGCTTGTTTGGCTGGTGGCTCGCGAGAGATTTGAAAACTGCTACCCAGCCACGCAGTCGAGCGGTGGTGATCCCTGAAACCCTTCCTCGCTCGCTAGGAGCAGCCGCTTTCCAAGCACGCCAAGCGGCTAAAGACGAGTTTGCGGATGGAGCCACCGTGGAAATTTTCGGCAGTCGCAAAACGGATGAAGTCATCCTGCGTTTCCCATCAGACGAAGCCTACCATGCCTTCCTAATCGCAGCCGGGCAGAGCAGGATCGAGGTGGTGGATCAGCTCGACCGGCTGCGGGCGGTCCGGCTGCGCTACGACAATGAGGACGATCTCTCGATGCTTTTGTTAGGAGAAAATTTGACGACGTATGACTCCATCACTGCCGTTCCCGCGCCGGGGCCAGTGACTAGCCAACAAGATGGACTCGTGGGTTTCGGCAACGGCCTGCTGCCGTGGTTAGGCATCACTGCGGATCATTCTACATGGGGGGCTGGAGTGAAAATCGCGGTGCTAGATTCCGGCATCGTGCCGCACACCGCGTTGCCGAGATTGGTGAAATCGATCGAAATCGTCCCATTCCCGCCCGAACTGGAAAAGACTCATGGCCACGGCACCGCAGTCGCTTCACTCATCGCCGGATCAGATGCGAGTGCTCCCGGTGTCGCTCCCGGCGCAGATCTCATTTCTATCCGCATCAGCGATGAGACGGGTCAGGCAGACTCCTTCGCCATGGCGGCTGGCATCCTCGCTGCCGTCGATGCCGGGGCCGAGCTCATCAACATTTCCATGGGCACCAGCGTGGACAATCCGCTCATCGCCGAGGCGGTGCTCTACGCACGGGATCATCACTCACTCATCGTCGCCTCCTCGGGAAATTCTGAGCAAGACGATGCGACCTATCCCGCCGCCTATCCCAGCGTCATCAGCGTGGGCGCGGTGGATGCGCGCGGCGAGCATCTGGATTTTTCTAACTACGGCAGCTACCTCTCACTCACCGCGCCGGGATACGCGCTGAACGCCGCATGGCCGGGCAACGGCTACAAGCGCATCAGCGGCACCTCGGCCAGTGCGCCTATCGTCACCGGAGCCATCGCCGCCACCATGTCGAACGGCAGTGGCGTGAAAATGACAGCCACTCAGGCCGCAGAAATCGTGATGAAATATTCCGACGAAGCGGGAATTTCCGGCCCAGATTCCGAATACGGCTCGGGCATTCTCAACCTCGGGCGCATCATGACGCGAGGCGTCCCCGGCATCGTGGATGCTGCGATCACCGACCAACGAATCGTCGTCACGGCGGTGGGCGAGCAGATCCAAGTCACGCTTCAAAATCGCGGAACTGCGGTGCTCGTGAACACGTTGCTAGAAATTTCCACCCCATTCGGAAAGCGGCAGTTCAACGCCACCACCCTCGCCCCCGGTGCCATCCAAACATTCACCATGCCCATCCGGCTCAAGGCCCAGTCCGTCGGCGAGTCGCTCGAAGTGAACTCCAAGCTCACCCTCGGCACCCGTGGCCGCGACGTCACGCCCTATAACAACCAGCGGAGCGATGTGCTTTACAGCCGCTGAAGCGGAGCGCGGAATTGATTCCAACGCGTTCTATTTCCCCCACGCTCCTGCTTTTCCTTTTCTCGCCGCGTTTTCTAGCCCTTTGAGATAGGCCTTGTGCTTCGCTGCCGAGGTGCCATCTGGCAGGTCGGCGCCTTTGGTGTGGATGCGGACGAGTCCTTTTTCCACGAGTAGCTCATGGAGCAAACGGGATTTTCCAGAAGGCTTCACCTCGATGAAAGCGTGGTAACGGCCATCGTTAAACGGGTTGTCCCAGCGGGTAAAAATATCGAAGGGCCGAGCGGCTAGCTGGGCGAGCGTGAATTTTTTCGCCTCTTGGCCGACTTCCACGACGGCGTCGTCTGAGATGTCGCCGAAGTAGTTGGCCTGCTCGGCGATGCGTTGGTGGTTGTCGTCACCGTCTGCGTAAGTCTTGAAGGCGCTCTCCGGCGTGTCCACGAAGTAGAGGCGCAAAATCGCCTCGCCGCCGCCGGGTAAATTCACGGTGAAACTGTCACCATCGTTGCCACGATTTTCCACGAGCGTGCATTTGCGAAACACTTGGAAACCTCCGATTTTCTCGATTTCTGCGGGCTTGGGAGTCGATGACTTGGGCGACGCAGGGGCAGATTTCTCGGAGCGGGGAACGGGAGTTTTCACCGGCGGGCTGATGGCTTGTTTTTGGTTATACGCCCACAATGCCACGGCGGCGACGATGACCAGCACGGTCCACCAGGAGCTTGTGGATTTCGCTTTGATGGCCATTTCAAATGCCCTTGAAGCCGGCGTATTCCTGATAGGTTCCGGTCGGCACGGCGACGGGTCGCCACTCGCGGTTGAGCTTGCGATATTTGTTGATGAACTGAGTGGGGTCCGCCCAGTTCACGAGGTCAGAAGGCACGCTGTTGCGCTGGACGCCGATGTGGATGTTGTGGCGGACCTCGAAGTGGAGGTGGGCGGGATACATGCCGAAATTGGTGCCGATGGTGCCAATCTGCTGGCCTTTTTTGACGATCTGGCCGGTCTTCACCAGCATCCGGTCGAGATGGCCGTTGAGGGTGTCGCAGTATTTCACCTGCCCCGACGCGGGATCGCGGTAGGCATGGCGAGTGAGCACCAGATTTCCCCAACCGGCTTTGGCATTGTGGGCGTAGGTGACGATGCCGTCGGCGATGGCGTAAACGGGCGCGCCGAGGTCGCTATCGCCGCCAGCGCGGCCATTCCAGTCCTCGCCGTAGTGGCGCGGTTGGGCGAGGCGCAGGCCGCGGGCTTTGTAGTAGCCTTCTGCATTTGGCTTGCCGACGGGGAAATCGAAGCCATCCGCGAGGTTGATTTTCGGGCTGGCAGCCGTGGCGGTGAGGCTCATCAGAAAAATCCCGGCGAGGTAAGCGCAGAGTTTTCGGAAAATTTTACCACCAGCGGTCATCGGCCAATAGTCCACCCGCCGAAGTCCTGAGTCGCAAGCGCAAAAAAACGCCATGACCGGGCGGCCATGGCGTTTTGGGAGAGGTTCGGAGATTAAGCCTTCTCGTTAATGTTCAAAGGACGGTATCCACCGGCAGCTTTGAAATAGAGCAGTAGGAGCAAGTAAATGACCGCCATTCCAATTGGAAGCAGTGCGTCATATCGAAGTGTTTTGCGGCTTCCTCCGATTTCTCCTTCCACCATCGCTTGCTGTTCGGGGGAGCGCTTGGAGGGTTCCAAATGTTTTGCCTCGCCTACTTTCTTGCCATCGAGAGCCTTTACCTCTGCAAAACTGAGCCATTTGCTGGATTTCTCAGCCTTGTTTGCTTCCAAGACGGCTGCGTGACCATTTTCCTGCATATGCTCTGCGGTGAAGCGGTCCTTGGCATAGCCAAGACCTGGTCCTCCCAATTGGCCAACGGAAAGCATACCAATGCCACCCATGATACTCATTGCAACAGCACCGGTACGAGGAAAGCGATCTCCGACAACTGCCAACATGGTAGGCCAGAAGAAGGTTTTGCCGATGCTGTAGATGAACATTGCTCCAAACGCGGCAGTTACACCGTTTGCACCAGCAGCCATGTATAGACCAGCGATCGCAAAAAGAGAGCAGACGAAGAGTATGGCAATGGGTGACAGCTTGAGCTTGCTCTCGATCCAGTGTGAGCAAAACCGAAGACCAAACATCATCGCACTGGCAAAGATGAACAAGATTTTACCTAGATTTGGCGTGAGAATGGTACCGTTAATGTTTTCAATCCAAGAATCCGTGCCCAGTTCGAGCGAGCCAATGATAGCGTGCGCGATAAAAAGAAGGAAAAGCATCCAGTGACCGATTGCGAATTTGGTTATCACAGCAACCCACAATACAAAACCTGCCCCAACGGCCATCGAGATGTAATTCCAACTCGCGCTAGTGAAGAATTCTGACTGAGTTAAGCCTGCAAGGATGTTGCCACCTAGAGCATCTCGTGTGAAGAGGTAGAGGAAAAAACCTGCAATGCTTGAGCCAAGAATACCGACATCTTTCATCATTTCACCGAGTGAAAAGCCTTGGGAAGATGCTTCGGATTTCGGGAAACTTTGGCCAAGGAACATGACTCCGTAGATAACCGTGGGGATCAAATAGAGGCCAAGTTGTGCTTTCCAACTCCATTGTGTACCGACAGCAAGAGTAATGAGGGCACCTAGAATCATTCCCGCAGGCCAACTGGCGTGGAGAATATTTAGGTAGTGTGTCCGATTATTCGGGAAAAGCGTGGCAACGAGAGGATTTGCAACTGCTTCTAGTGTGCCGTTTGCCAACGCGAAAATGAAAGTCCCTGAGAATAGAAGCAAAAATGCGGTTTGTTGCCCCATGCTTGCAGATGGCATTAGCGTAACGATTGCAGACAGGACATGTAGTGCGAATGCAGCAACAATCAGTTTTCCGTAGCCGATTTTATCAACGATGATGCCGCCTATGATGATGCCGAAGCAAAAGCCCGAGAAGCCCGCTCCGCCGATCAATCCGTTCTGTAGATTCGTGAAACCGAACTCCAACCCCCATGCGGCATTGATACCGTTTCGAATCGCGAAGCCGACACCGGCGGCGAGGATGGCCATGAATCCGGCCCAGAGGAGCCGGTTTGCGTTAGGAACTGTGGATGCGGTTGTGTTTGTCATGGGGTTTATCTGTCAGCGGGAATTATCGGTTCTAAAACCGCTTGGCAAGCAAGGATCTGCGGTGGTTGTGGCCAATGAAACGGGAGTGCGTGCTTCTCTCTTTGGACTGCGTGCCGCTTGCTGTCGCTTTCCGTGCCTAGCTTGCTGGCAGGGGGCTAGCAGAAGTCTGCGCGTGGAATCCGCGAGCCTCGGTGACCTTGGGGATCTGGACAAAGGTTTCTTTGTCCCAGCAAGGAAACTGGAAACGATGTTGTCATTTTTTAAACTTAACTCAGTCTGCACCGTGCCAGCGAGCTTGCTACGGAAAGCGGCAGCAAGCTGCTGCCCGTTACCCACAAGTATGGGAGAGTCTCAGACTTTCGATCTGCCAGAAAACGCCTGAATCTTCAGCCCCGTGGGGGCGCAAGACGATAGCCTAGGGCATCGCCCTAGGTCGAACGGATGAGTAAAACCCAAGCCCTGAAGGGGCGATACATGAAGTGCCGCAGTCTATGTTCCGACCTTTCAGGGCTTGAATAGCTAATACACACCGATTCCCAGGGCGATGCCCTGGGCTGTCGTCTAGCGCCCCCTTGGGACTGAAGATGATATTTGTGGGTAACGGGCAGAGCAAGCTGTACGCAGTCCAAGGTGTGGCGTGGCGATCAGAGATCCGCATCCTCATAAATGCCGCTCACGGGATGTTCGGAAAACACGATGCAGCGGTCTAGGACGGCGTCCGCTGCGATGCGCCCACCCGCCCAGATGACGGAGTCGCGCACCACAGCACCTGCCTCGATGACGGCATCGGGACCGATGACGGAGCGTGTCACTTGGGCACGGGGACTTACGGTGGCCGTCTCGTGGATCGCGGGGGCCAGTGCTAGCTCGCGATGGGCGAGCAGGTAAGAATCACGATCTCCGAGATCCAGCCACACGCCTTCATCGAGGACGATGGCTCCGAGTTTACCCGCCTGTGCCAGTTCCAGAAATGCGGGGATGACGGAAATTTTCTCCCCTGCCGGGATGTGGTCGAGAAACTCGGGATTCACGCAGTAAATTCCGGTAAAAACGTGGGTTCCATCCGCGATGCCGAGGTTCTTACGTATGTCGGTGACGCGCGTGGCGGATGGGTCGATGGCGATGTGCTTGGCCGTGCCGTGCGAGCGCAGGGCCAGAGTCACTGGCAGGCCGGAAGCGGCGTGGGCGGCGATGAGTTTCTCCAGTGGCAGCGTGGAAAAAATGTCACCGTTGTGAACGAGTAGGGGGTTCTCGGCGATCCATGGTGCGATGTTTTTCAAGCCGCCGCCAGTTTCTAGCAAGATGGGTTCGTGAAACAGCGTCACGTCTTTTCCCGCGCCGAAGCCTGCCCATGCCTCAGGCAAATGATGTGTGTTGATGGCAAAACGCCGGATGCCAGCTCGCTCACAAGCCGCCATCGCCCATGCTGCCAATGGCCGATGAAATAAAGGCACGAGCGGCTTTGGCAAGCGCTCGGTGAGCGGGCGCAAACGGTTGCCAAGTCCGGCACCGAGGATGAAGGCATTCGTCATGGGCTTTGCTTTGAAGCGCGGGGCTGGCGAGATCAAGCCCGGAACTAGCGCGGGATCAAGACACCCTGAAGGGTTAGACTACGTGCGAAGATCCACGGTGAAAAAGCTGAACGGGAAAACGATAGGCCGTGAGGCGGATCATTTTCCCGTTCGTGGGTGGTGAGGTTAAATGCGCTGGGGCTTATTTCCCGAAGACTTCCACTTCGATGTAGTGGTTGGCTTCGTTGGAGGTGTTGCCTTTGCTGTAGAGGCGGACGTAGCGGCCTTTGGTGCCTTTGCCGTCGGCGATGAGGCCGAAGCGGGATTCGACGTAAGGGCGATCTGCGCCTTTGCCGAGTTTGGAGGAGTCGTCGTAGTCGTTATTGAAGACCGTGGTGACGCCAGTTTTGAATTCGGCATCGTCGGAGATTTGGATGACGACATCGTTGTAGGCGCGCTTTTGGGAGTGGAAGTGCCAGAGCCAGATGGCGGAAACCTCGGCGGTTTTTTCGAGGTCGATCTGCACCCACTGGGTTCCTTCGAGTAGCTCGACGAAGTAGCCTTCGCCAGCTTCTTTGTCGCCATCGGTGACGACATCGAGGGTGCCGATGATGGGTTCGCTATCGCTGCTGGTGACTTTTTTCCCCTTGGAAAGAAGCGTGGTGCCTGCAGGGACGAGGAACTCAGGTGCTTTGTCGGGAGCGGCGACGAGGTTCGGCACTTTCATTTCCTTGGGCGTGCCTTCGATGAGTTCGGGAGGCAACTCGGTGGTGAGCGGGACGCCGCCGGCCGGTTTTTCTTCGGCGAAGGCGAGGGAGGAAATGAGGACGAGCGGGATGATGTGGTGGTATTTCATGTTAAACGGATAGGTGTTCGGATGTGAGGTCGATGGGGCGGCGTTCGCGGGCGGAGGGATTGACCCAGAAAATGGGGGCCTCGCTCTCGAAGGCGTGACGGGCGTCGCAGTTGAGCTTCGCTTGACCGCGCACGGCGGCAAAGAAATTCTCAAGGTGCGGCTGGTGGGCGGGTTTTCCAAAATCGCCGGGTAGGTCGAAGATTTCCGGCGCGGCGGAGGCGTAGGATTTCACTGCGTCCGCAGATGCTTCCGGTTTCGGAGGAGCGGGCTGCTTGATGAGGTAGTTGTCATTGATGAGATCGTCCCATGGCGGAGCGGAAGCCTCGCGGTAAATGGCGGAGGACGAGGCGATTTCGGAAATTTTGATGGATGCCTCGGTGCCCATGAAGCTCTCGAAAAATCCGCCGCCATAGCTGGTGGTGGTGAGCACTTCGTAAAAGGCTCGGACTTCGCCTTGCGGGGTGTCGTAGTCGAAGATGCACATCACGTTGTCGAAATGCTCGCGCTCTTTGAAGAAGGCATTTCCACCGGATGCGTAAACGCGCTTTGGCACGGTGCCGAGGAACCAGTTGAAAACGTCGATCTGGTGGGCACCGAGGTCGGAAATGGGGCCACCGGAAAGATCGCGATAGACCCGCCAGTTCAGATACTGGTGCATGTCCTTGAAGCCGTAGCGTTTCAAGATGTCATCCGGGACGATGATGGATTTCGCGATTTTTGCGCCGCCGATGTCCATGGAGGCATTGAGGGATCGGTTCCACTGCGCGTTGGCATTGGTGATCTGGCCGCAGATTTTCTGGCCGTTGATGAGCTTGTTGAGCGTGTAGCGGTAGCGTGGATTGCTACGGCGTTGGTGGCCGATCTGGCAGAGTTTGCCGGTTTTCTCCATGGCTTTGACCATGTCGCGCGCGCCCTCGATGGTGTTGGCCATCATTTTCTCGCAATAGACGTGCAGGCCGGCTTCGAGGCATTTCACGGTGTGGGGTGAGTGCCAGAAGTCGGGAGTGGAGACGATGGCCGCGTCCAGTCCCTTTTCCGTGGCGAGCATGTCATCGATGTTTTCGTAGAATTTCGTGCCTTCGCAGTTCGCCATGCCGCGGCTGTTGGAGCGGTATTGGTTGATGCGGTTCTTCGAGATGTCACAGACGGCCTGAAAACGGAGGCCTGGGATGTTTTTCAAACTGGCGAAAAGTACTTCTGCCTGTTTGCCGAAGCCGACGAGGGCGATGTGAATGTCATCGGAGCTAGCGGACTCGGCGGCTCGCAACAGATTGGGAGCACCGAGAACGAGGCCAGCAGTGAGACCGCCTGCAGTTTTCGAAAGGAAATCGCGGCGGCTGAAGTTGGGAAAGGAAGGATTCATAGTTTTACCACTTTTTGAGAATGGCGAGGCGGTTGTGTTGCGCAAGGGCGAGTGCCATCACGACGAGAATCATGTGGGCGGCGAGCCAGGAAACGCCGTCGTCCTGTTTGATGAGAATGAGCCCCCAAGTGAGGCTGATGTAGAGCAGCCCGAGTAGGAACAATGAGGTGCGGTAGCAGATGCCGAGGAAGATCGTGATGCCGAGAACAATCAACGCTGGTCCGAGCATCTTGTCGTACAGTGGCAGTGCCCATTTGAGCATCAGAGGTTCGCCCTCGAACTTTGTCATCAAAGCATCTGGAACGCCGTTGTAGTTTTCCAGTGCATACATTTTGGCGGAACCCACCGCGCTAAGTCCCTCTTCATTTGCCACGCCATCGACTTTCACGGGGGCGCTGGGAAGCTGTTTCACGGCGGCGTATTTCTCGACGCCAGTCTGGATCGCGCGCATGGCGAGCCAGAGGCGGAGGAGTAGTGCGCCGTAGGTGAGGGCGAGAGCGTTGGTAGAGCAGCAGCTTTCTGGCGATTCTTTACTGGGGTTGGAGCAGCATTTTTCGGACATGTCTATCGGTAGTTATGGGTGGGTGAAATAGTGAGATTTAGGCGAGTTTCGGCTCCCAGCCGTCGCGGTATTTGCGTTTGAGCATGGCTTTGACTTCGGGCAGGCCGCGAGCTTCCATTTTCGCGGAATCCCAGTCGATTTTTTTGCCGAGGCGGACGGCGAAGTTTCCGGCGAGGACCATCTCGGTGAGCGGGCCAGCGTGGTCTTCGAAGTTGGAGACTGGTTTCGGCCCATCGCCACGGACGGCGCGGCAGAGTTCTTGGGTGGGTCCGCCTTTGACGCGATCGTAAACTTTTTTGATCGTGCGGGCTTTTTCGCGCAGGGTTTCGGGGAAAACGACGGGCGTGCTGGCGCAGTAGGCGTCGTTGATGAAGATGGTGCCTTCAGTGCCGACGAAGACTTGGCCGAAGCCTTCGTTGAGTTTGAGATCGGCGGGGATGCCGGGCGGACGGATGAATTCTTTGTCGGTGTTTGGGTCGCTGACGCCGTCTTGCCAGATGATTTTCACGGCAGCGCGTTTTCCTTTGGCGGGAAAATCATAGACGATGGTGGAGCGCTTGGGGGCCATGTTTTCGTCGAAGGCGGTGACCTTGCTGGACTCGACCACGAAATCGCCCTGAAGCCCGAGAACCCAGAAGGCGGAGTTCATGCTGTGGCAGCCGATGTCGCCGAGCGCGCCGCAGCCGTAGTCCCAGAAGCCGCGCCATTTGAACGGGTGGATCGCAGGATTGTAAGGGCGATCCGTAGCGCAGGTGCCTTGCCAGACATCCCAGTTGATCGTCGCGGGGGCGGGTGCGGCGGGGAAATTGAGGCCCGGGCCTTGTGGCCAGATTGGGCGGTTCGTCCAGTAATGGACTTCGGTCACGTCGCCGATGAGTCCGGCCTCGATCCACTCGCGGAGGACGCGGGTGCCTTCCATGGTTGCGCCTTGGTTGCCCATCACGGTGAGGACGTTTTTTTGTTTTGCGAAGTCGGCGAGGGCGCGGGTTTCCCAGAGATTGTTGCACATCGGCTTTTGCACCATCACGGGCTTGCCGCGTTTGATCGCTTCCACGGCGATGGGGAAGTGCATGTGGTCTGGAGTGGAGACGGTGACCACGTCGATCTGGTCGGCGACGGTGGCAAACATTTCGCGGTAGTCGGTGAAGAATTTCGCTTCGGGGAAACGCTCGCGAGCACTTTTGGCTTGGTTTTCATCCACATCGCAGAGGAAGGCGATGCGGTTGCCGCTGGCGATCTCGGTAATGTCGCTCAAGCCTTTTCCGCCACAGCCGACGGCGGCGACGTTGAGTTGTTTGAGGGCTTTTTCCTCACCGAGAAGCAGGTTGGGAGCGAGAGCTGTGCCAGCCAGTGCGGCGGCGGATTTGATGAAGGTGCGGCGGGTTGGATTTTTCATGTTTCGCTGTGGCGGGTGGTATCAGTGGGCAGCTTATACTCGCGGGAGACGGTGATTTTGTCAGATTTTTCACCCTGCCAGTGTGGATGAAAATACGGCTGCCCGAGCAAGCCGGACAGCCGTAGTGGTTAGTTAGATGAGGTCAGTGAATCAAAGAGCCATGTCCTTGAGCTTCTTGAGCGGGCGCACTTTGATGACGGTGGAGGCGGGCTTGGCCTTGAACATCACTTCTTCTTTGGTGAAAGGATTGATGCCTTTGCGGGCTTTGACGGCTGGCTTGCTAACCGCGTTGATTTTGAGGAGGCCGGGGAGGACGAATTCTCCGACGGAGTTCTTCTTCAAATGGCCTTCGATCACGTCAGATAGGCAATCGAGAACAGCCGAAACTTGCTTGCGGCTGAGTTCGGTGGTTTCCGCGATCTCGTCGAGGATTTGGGTTTTGGTGTATTTGTCTTTGATGGTGGTAGGTTTCTTAGCCATGCGGATGAGTCCAGAGAACTAGCGGCGAATGTCAAACCGAGAATGCGAAAAATCCCGAGAAATTAAGCATTTCCCCCGCCCAGTCTCGAAACTCGTAGGCGTTCGGCTGTTATCAGAGCAAGGATTTGTCGGTAATCTTCCTCGCGCGTGGAGGAGAGCAGGCGATAGGCGTAACGCTGCCAGTGCTGCATTTCTTCTAACGCATTGGCCATGCGGAGTGCGATGACTTCCGCGCGATCCGTGCCACGCCCGGAGAGTCGCTCTAGCAGTTCGGCTTCGCCGGGTGGCATGACGAAGAGATCGACGAAGGCGTGGTGGATCTCGCGATCCGGGCAGTCGCGGACTTGGTTCGCGCCTTGGATGTCGATGTCCATCACCACGTCGGTGCCGCGATGAAGATAGGAAATGACTTCGGTTTTCAGCGTGCCGTAGAAATTTCCGTGGACGACGGCGTGTTCGAGAAATTCGCCAGCTTCGATTTTTTGATGGAATTTCTCGATGGTTAGAAAGTGGTAGTCTTTGCCATCTTGCTCGCCGGGACGCGGGGTGCGCGTCGTGCAGGAAATGGAGTAATGCGCCTCGCCGGAGTCGGCCAGCTTGCGGCACAGAGTGGTTTTACCAGAACCGGACGGGCCGGAAACAACGAGGAGGATGCCGATGCGTGCGGACATGAAGTGACGATGTAGAAACCATCGCCGGGTAGGAATCGAGAAGTTTGTTCATTTTTCCAGAATGCGCGTGAAGGCGGGAAATTGTAAGTTGCATGATGGAATGAAACGGCCAAATCTCAATGAGTTCTCTATGTTTCTTCCGGTGTTTCAAGACTTGGTCAAGCCGCAGTGGCGGGCGTTGCTTCAAGAGCTGAAGCTCTCCGGCGGACTGCCTGTTAGTGAGCTCGCGCGCGAGGTGGACGCCAGCTACATGGCGGTGAAACAGCAGTGTGAGGAACTCAAGAAACTCGGCTACCTCGACCGCACGCGGGTTCCGCGAACGGCAGTGGGGCGGCCTGAGATTTTTTACAGTCTAAGTGCGAAGGCGGACGCGCTTTTTCCGCAGGCAGGTGCAGCGTTCGCCCTAGATTTGCTAGATGAAATGAAATCGCTCTTCGGCGAGAACGTGCCGGATAAGTTACTGTTTCAGCATTTCAAGAAGCAGCAGGAAAAGTGGCAGCCGCTGGTCGCGAAAGGGCAATCCGTTGCCGCAAAAGCTGAGAAACTCACCGTGCTACGTGCGAAGGAAGGCTGCTTCACGCGCTGCCTGCTAGATGACGACAAAGAACTGCGGATCGAGGATTTTCACAACCCGCTGCAAAGATTGTTCGAGTGCTATCCACGCGCCGTAGTCATGGAGCAGCGGATGATCGAAGAGCTATTAGGCGTGCGGGTTCAGCGTCACGAACTGAGCGGCGGACGCACTGGCCAGCCGCGCGTGATTTTCCAAATTCCGACTCCAGCCGCTGAAAAATAATCTTCTGAATGTTCCAAACGCCTGAGCAGTCGAAGGCAGCACTGATTGATGATATGAAAACTCCCTACCTAATTTCCACCGCCGCATTCGTCATGTTTGCGGCATCGGGTTGCGACAAGCAGCCTTCAGATATTGAGAAAAAAATCGCCGAGCTGGAGCAAAAAAACCAAGAAGCAGCCGAGCGGCAGAGCGAACTCGAACAACAGCTCGAAGACCAAAAACTCGCTGCCGAGCGTGATGCCATCGAGCGTGAGCGTGCCCGCATCGAAGAAGATCGCGCCGAGTTAGAACGCCAACAAGGGCAAGCTGCCGCCGAGCAAGATGAGGCGTTGCGCCTGCGTGAAGAAGCCATCGCCAAGCGTGAGGGGAAGTTGGAAGAGGTTCAGAAAAACTTGGAGCAAAAGGAGGATCAGATCAGCCAACGTAGCGCGGAGTTGAGCGAGCGTGATCGCGAAGTGGCCGGGCGCGAGGCGTTGGATTTTGACTCCACACCGCAGAGTGTGCCGGTCGGGGATTATGGAAATTTCTATGATTCGCTCTCCTCGTATGGCTCGTGGTTTGAAACATCCGACTACGGTTATGTGTGGCAGCCGGCAGTTGTTAGAGAGTCGGATTGGCGGCCCTACTCGCGTGGCCGCTGGGCGTGCTCTGACCGTGGTTGGACGTGGATTTCTGACGAGCCCTTCGGCTGGGCGACTTACCATTACGGGCGCTGGGCGCGGATCAGTGGGCGCGGCTGGGTTTGGGTTCCTGGCTCGGAATGGGCACCTTGTTGGGTTTCATGGCGAGAGAGTGGTAGCCACATCGGCTGGGCACCGCTGCCGCCGGAAACTTTGGCTTATCGGGACCACGGCTGGGATTCCACAGTGGATGTTAGGTTTTCCATCGGCGCGATTTGTTTCAACTTCGTCGAAATCGCCCACTTCGGAAACCCACTTTCCCGTTACTGTTTGCCCGTCTCGCAGAATGTAAATTGGTATAACCAATGCACCAACATCACCTACATCCACATCAAGAACCGCCAAGTGATTTGCGGTGGTCCGATCTATCATAAAATCAACAACCGCATCGGTGGCAGGCTGCCATTTTACCGGCTAGAAGTGGATCATCATCCTCGTCTCGACAGGAACCAACTTGCACTGCGCCCGCAGGTGAGAGACGGAAAATTGCGAGTCGCCGCGCCGAACATGGATGCCGAATGGAATGCGGGTCTGAAGCCGAAACACATCCGTGGCCGCATCGAATCCGTGAAGCTGGAACGCGATGGAGTCATCAATAGCGAAGTGAGCGACCGCTTCCGCCAGAGCCGCGAAGAACAACGCGAGCGGGCGGAAAAGTCCATCGCCGGACTTGGCGGGCGCGAGCGATTTGAAGAACAACGCGGCCAGAAACTGCGAGAGAACCGGGTGGAAGTTGAAATGAAAAACCCGAAGAAAGAAACCCGCGTCATTTCAAACGAATCGCGAGCTAACAACGATCAGGTTGAAAACCGCGATCACCTTCGAGTCGGTCAGCCGGCAGTGAAAAACCCGCTGCCGCCCGGTGTTTCTCGCCCATCTGATCCAAAGCCAGAGCGACAAGTGGAGCAGCGGGGAAGATCGGGAAATGAGGTGAAGGAACGCAGAGAAGTCGCCCAGAAACCGAATGAGCCGAACATTCTCCAGCCACCACCCGGCAACCGTCAGGAACAGCCTGAAACCCGCCGCGAAAATAGTAATGCAGAGCGAGAAGAATTTAACCGAAAGCAGCAAGAGCAGGCACGCAACGAAGAGGTGCGTCGTAATCGTGAGGAGCAAGTGCAACGCAATCAGCAGCAGGAAAAACAACGCGAGTCAGAACAAGCCCGCCAGCAGCAGGCGAGAGAAGAAGCGCGCCGGGAACAACAGCAACAGCAGCAGCAGCGAGAAATGCAGCGTCAGCAGGAACAAGCCCGCGAACGCCAGCAGGAGCAAGCTCGCGAGCAACAACAAGAGCAGGCCCGCGCACGCCAACAAGAAGAGCAACGCCAGCGCCAGCAAGAGCAAGCGCGGGAACAAGAGCAGTCGCGTCAGCGTGAAGAACAGTCACGACAACGTGAGCAGGAGCAGTCACGGCAACGCGAGCAGGAGCAGTCTCGGCAACGTGAGCAGGAACAATCTCGCCAACGCGAGCAGGAGCAGACACGGCAACGTGAGCAGGAGCAATCGAGGCAAAAACAGCAAGACGATGAGAAAGAGCGAAATGGGCGCAACCGCTGAGATGGCTGATGGCTATTTTTTGCTGACGATGAGCAGTTAGTTTTTCGGTCGGCTCCGACATGTCCTGCCGGCTACCCACAAGAATTCTCTTCAGCCTCACGCGGCTGAAGATTCAGGCATCTTCTGGGTCTGAGACTCTTTTATATTTGTGGGTAACTGGCAGAAGGCCCCCGCAGTCCAAACGAAGAAGTTTCTAACGGTGAAAAGATGCCACTTCTTCCACAGTCAAAAGCCGGAACTTGCCGGGTGGCAGCGAATCATCGAGCACCAGTGGCCCGATGCGTTTGCGGTGCAGAGCCAGCACTTGATTTCCCACGGCATAAAACATCCGCTTCACTTGATGGTAGCGGCCTTCGTGGATGGCGAGCAGCGCCTCGCGTTCGCTGAGAATTTCCAGCACTGCTGGGCGGGTCGTTAGTTTTTCGTAGGCGAAATAAATTCCCGTGGCGAAACGGGTTACGGTTTCTGGAGAGATGGCTTCTCGCGTTTTCACTCGATAGACTTTAGTGATTTCCTCCTTGGGCTCGGTAACTTTTTTGGACCAACGCCCGTCATTGGTCAGCAGCACCAACCCGGTGCTTGCGCG
>JANOQR010000289.1:0-18768 GCA_031414935.1 Luteolibacter sp. | reverse complement strand
GTTTCGCTTGAGGCGGGTTGTCAAAAACCTAAGTCCTGTCGGTATAAGACCTATGCCGTGTCTGCATGATTGCTCTCCTTGGTTCTGAATGATTCGTCAGATTCGCAAGATTCGTGGTGCCTTAACCCTCCATCCCAGCTTTATCCGTCAAAATCCACTTTACTGGCTACTGAGATCATCGGAATGGCAGGACTCGTCTCCGCGTCTCCAGCCCCTTTGCATGAGCTATTTCCAGCCACCGCGCCATGCCGCCGCCCGCCCGAGTTCCAAGCCCTGCTGCAATCTCCTGCTCTCGTACCAAGCCAGCCCATCCAAAAAGTCGTTATCCCACACCAACGATAACAAGTCGCCTTCGGTGTTGGGAATGCCAAGCGATCCAAAAAATAAATCACACCAAATCATGCTTGCAACCCATTAGATAACAATGACTTGGCATCGCTGATTTTTCGCTCTTGCGGGTGCTAACGTTTTTCCTAATGTCCAGCACTGAACTAATACACTGTTATGCAGAAAATTAAACCCATGAAGTCACTCGCAAACTTAATAGTCATTTTGTCGCTCGCCGTCGGTCGAGGCTTCGCAGAAGGAGAAGCGCCGAAAGATCCCGACAACGGTGAGGATTTCGTTGTGAGCGAGATTACGATTTCGCGTGGACCAGTGCAGGGTGGGGAGGAAGAAGGGTTTCCGGCTACTGCTAGCTACCGTGTGATTGCAAGAATCACCAACAAATCAAAGGTGATTGAGATTAATCCCGTTTTCCACGTTAGCCTTGATTCCTCGCCAGATAAGGTTGAAGGCTGTGCATCGTCAATGATTCTGATGCCACTTGAGACTCGCGTGTTTTGTAGTGGTGGTCTTCACACAAGCCCAGAGAATTTAGCGAAGGCCAAGACTGCTATCATAAGACCGACGAAGAACCCGTTCCCAATCTCAGGCTGGGATGACAAGATCAAGAATGTTCCTAAACTCGGTTTCGTTGACGTTACGCAACGTAAGTTTCCTTTGAACCAGTTTGTGGCCGTGACTGCCAGGTTCCAGAATCCTGAAGGGATTCCACTTTCACGAGTGATGGGGACAGCAGTTTTCTTGGACAAGGATGGACGGGTTACGGATGCGGGCCCAGTAACCTACAATGTTCAGAATCCGAGGAAGGATGGAATGTTGATCGGATTTCCCATGTCCAACGTAAAAGAAAGTGATCAGTGCATAATCGAGGTCAACGACTTCGAGTAGTAATAGCCCTCATCCAATCTAACTAAAAAGAAGTATAACAATCCGCGTCGAGACAACCCCTACCAGCCGTTCTGTTTCGATGATTCTCCGTAATTACAACCCTCACCCCGTGATCGACGTGCGCCGCCGCTGGTAGGGGTGCACGCGCTCATCGTTCGCTTTAGAAATGAATGCCGAAACAGCACTCGCCGAGAAATGGGGACCGTATGAATCCGGGATCCGCGAATGCATGATGCGGTTATCGAGAGCTCCTATGCCCGAGAAGGCGGACTTCCTTTGGTTTGTCCTTCTGCCAAATGATCTTCGCGGTGTTCCAGTGATCGTGTGGCCAACCGAAAGGGATCAACAACAGCACGACGGCTGGGCACATGAAGACCAACTAATGGAGTGTATACCTGATACTGTGGAGCTACCTGATCTGGCGGATACTCCAGAGCACGTAGACCAACTACGGGACGCGTGCGCGGCTTACTTGATGCGGCAGTGGCGGGCGATTGATCCAATTCCGAAGCGTTTGGCTTATTTCTCGATCAACGATGACGGGTGGTATTTTTCTCTTCGAGACGGAAGACGGATCTCGGCCTGGGACATCGAAAAAGAAATCAGCGAACAATTCGTGAATGACAACCCCTCATAAGCTCCTCAATCTCATTTCAAAGGCATCTCCTTCGCGGGGTTGTCATCACTTTTGACGTTCGCCAAACCAATAAGAAACTTGAGCAATGCAGATTTTTTCCTCCATCTTCGCAACAGTTTCAGCGTCCGATGAGCTGCCGGAAGTTTGGTGGAAGGTTGCATTTGGCGCATTCATTATTGCGTGCCTGTTGTCCCTCGCTGTGCTAGTGCATTCATCCATTACTCGCCGTCGGTCGAGATGGTTTATGCCTGCCATTATTGCTTCAATGACCTTTGGTTCCGTTACATGGTTGTTTGCCGCACATGTATACCGGATCGACTACAGTGCTGTTGAGATGGACGGCACAAAGGCATCGCCACCATTTTTGCAGGCCCTGGCTGTTCCTAGCCTTCCGATTTTAGCCGCTCTTGCCGCACTTGTTGTCTATCAGATAAAATTGCCACGGACGTGACGTTATATCCCAAAACAGCAAAGGCGAATCGGGTCCCGGGGAGTGATTAGCTCCCCGGTCCCACACCACCCTGCGTACGGCTCCGTACAGGGCGGTTCCAATTAGACTCGGGCCTTTGGCCCGTGGTGAAGCACGATCCAGATGGCTCGCAGAGCGGGAACTCCTTGTTCTTCTAACCAACGGTTGTTGAGCGCGTATCGCACCATTTCATTCTGACTCATCCGCCAGTAGCCTTTGCGGCTGCGCGTCGCCATGTGCACCGTGTCGGGATCTGCTCCCAGTGCTAGCAGGTGGCGGCGGCGCGTGCGTGGTTGCTTCCACTGTTTCCAATAGTATAACCTCACCCGCCGCCTGACCCATACTGACGAGGCCCGCACCTCTTTGTAGGTGGAGCTGAGTTTGTAGTAGTTGAGCCAACCGCGAATGTATAAGTTTAACTCGTCGATGACGGTCTGAACTTTGTGCCCGCGGTTGCGACGGGTGATTTGATTCGCTACGCTCACCCCTCGCGGGGCTCCCCCCCGGGGACTCTGTGTCCGCTGCGCTCCCATTCCCGAATCCGCTCTTTGAAGCGGTGGTGCGCTTTGTCCGTCCACGCGAGCTTGGCCCGGGCGTTCAAGCTAGGGATTTTTCAACCGCGAATGGACGCGAATGAAGAGTTTTTTGAATGAAATTCCTGATTCTGAGAAATGCGGTTCTTTAAATTCGCGTCCATGGGTGTCGATTCGCGGTTTAAATCACATCGAATCTCCGTGGTTGCTCCAGCTTGATCGCCGTGGGCGTTCGCGCTTTTCACCAGTACGATGAAGTCGTCGGCATATCTCGCGAAACGGTGTCCGTGTGCCTCTAACTCTTTATCGAGTGGATCATTCGCGACACCGACTTTTGCGAACATGAACTGACCGTATTTCCACTTCCGATCAGTTGTTTCATCCAAACAGCCAATAGAGACATCGTTCATTTCCGTTTGGTCCGAATGACGTGGGCGGCGGGAGCATGATTTTGGCTATCAGAATTTAGCGGAATTTCACTCCAAGCCCCTTCGTCAGTGCTTCGAGGACTTTCTGGTGGGCGGCGTCGATCTCTTCGGTTTTGAGGGTGCGGGTGGGCTCGCGGTAGTGGAAGCGGTAGGCGACGGACTTGTGGTCGGCGGAGATTTTTTGGCCGGTGGGGTCGGTGAAGAGGTCGAAGCAGTCGGTGGAAACTAGCAAGGGTTCGGTGAGTTTCGAGATGACGGCTTCGATTTGGGCGATGGGGGTGGAAAGCGGGAGTTCCATGGCGGCGTCGCGGGTGGAGCCGGGAAATTGCGGGAGATCTTCGACTTGGCTGGTGCCGATGAGGAGTTTGCGGAGTTTTCCTAAATCTAACTCGGCGACGAAGACGGGGGTGGTGAAATCGAGTTCACGTTCGCGGGCGGGTGTTAGGCGAGCGAAGATGCCGAGGGTTTGGTCGTCGATTTTGATATCGCTGGCGAGGGCGAAGCCGGGGCGGTCCTTTGGAGTGAAGGTGATTTTCCGGTCGCCGAGTAGGCCGGAGAGGATGGCTTTCAGGTCGTAGAGATCGGCGGCGCGGTCGGCTTGGGACCAGCCGGTGGGTGAGGCGGAGCCGGAGAGGAGGATGGCGAGGGTTTCGGATTCTTGGTCTTTTGCTTTGCCGCCACCGGCGTTGCGGAAAACACGGCCCATCTCGAAGAAGCGGAGTGACTTGGCTTGTTGGCGGACGTTTCGCGCAGCGGAGGCAACGAGGCCGGGAACGATGCTGGGGCGCATGACGGCGTGGTCTTCGCTGAGGGGAAGTTTCACCCGGATGATGTCGCCGTCTTGCAAGGGGCGGAGTGGGAGAACGTCGGAAACTTGGGCGTCGGAGATGAGTTTGATGGTTTGGCATTCGTGCAGGCCGAGTGCGGCGAGACGGCGGCGGAGAACCATGTCGGCATCGTAGGCGGCATCGACTGAGCTGGCGGGAACGAAGGTGCCTTGGAAACGCGACGGGACGTTATCGAGGCCGTGGACGCGGGCGATTTCCTCGACGAGATCGATGTGGCGTTGGAGATCGGCGCGGAAGGATGGGACGCTCCAAGTGCCGTCGGTGAGCTTGGTGAGGCCGAGGCGGGTGAGAATTTCTTCGGCGGCGGTTAGGGAAATGGAGCCGCCCATGAGTTGGTCGAGCTTGGCGGCATCGAGCGCGACGGGCTGGGTGAGAGTGGGTGCTTCGCCCGCGACTTGGGTGGTGGTTTCTGCGGTGCCCCCTGCGATTTCGAGGATGAGTTTTACGGCGAGGGCGGAGGCGGTGAGAACTCCTGCGGGATCGACGCCGCGCTCGAAGCGGTAGGAGGAATCCGAAGAAAGTGCGGTGCGGCGCGAGGTGCGGCGGATGCCTTGCGGGGTGAAGTAGGCGGATTCTAGCAGGATGTCGGTGGTGGTTGCTGAAACGCCGCTGGTGAGGCCACCCATGACGCCTGCTAGGGCGAGTGCGGTGCCGGATTCGTCGGAAATGAGGAGGTCGTCTGGAGTGAGGACATGGGTGGATTCATCGAGAGCGAGGAAGGTTTCGCCATCGGCGGCGTGGCGGACGATGATGCTGCCGGTGAGTTTCGCGGAGTCGAAGGCGTGGAGTGGTTGGCCGAGTTCGTGGAGGACGAAGTTGGTGACATCGACGATGTTGTTGATGGGGCGGAGGCCGATGGATTCGAGGCGTTGCTTGAGCCAAGTTGGGGAGTCTTGGACGGTGACACCGGAGATTTTTACTGCGGTGTAGAGTGGGCAGGATTGGGGGGAATCGATGCGGATGGAAGAGGGGGAAGATACGGGCGAGCCGCCCGTGCCACCTTTGTTTAGAGGGTTGAGTGGGATCTTGAGGAGGGTGGCGAGTTCGCGGGCCATGCCGTAGTGGCTGAGGAGGTCGGGGCGGTTAGGCGTGACTTCGAGTTCGAGCAGGGTGTCGGAATCGAAGAGTTGTTTGACGGGTTTGCCGATCTCGGAATCGGGCGGAAGGATAAGTAGGCCGTCTTCACCAGCGGGAAGGCCGATTTCTGCGGCGGCTGCTAACATGCCTTTGGATTCGACCTTGCGCATAACGGTCTCGCCGATGGTGAAGCCGCCGGGGAGCTCAGTGCCGGGGAGACAGCATGGGACTTTGTCGCCGACTTTGTAGTTTTGCGCGCCGCAGACGATCTGGCGGAGAGAGGGTTCCCCGCAATCGACTTGGGTGACTTTGAGTTTGTCTGCGTTCGGGTGCTGAACGGCTTCCATGATCTGGGCGACGACGATTTTCTCTGAGGCGATGCCTTTGGAAATGATGCCTTCGACTTCGACGCCAGCGAAGGTGAAAAGGGCGTCGATTTCTTTGATGGATTTACCGGAGAGGTCGAGGTGGGTGGCGAGCCAGTTGAGTGAGATGTTCATGAGAAAAAAGAGGATGGAACCGCCAAGACGCCAAGAGCGCCAAGGAAGAGAAGGTTAGGATTCTTGGAATTGGTTGGCGATGCGGCGGATGCCGTTTTTGATGAGGGGGACGTTGAAATTGATTAGGAGGCCGAGTGTTTTCCGGGATAGTTTCAGATAGGTGGTCAGTTGGGCCTGATGAATGGGGGCAAGCTCGGTGACTGATTTCAATTCGATGATCACAAGATCATTGACTAGAAGATCAAGGCGGTAGCCCGCGTCGATTATGATGCCGTCGTAGTGAACCGGCTGGGGCTTCTGCCGCTCCACCGAGAAGCCTCGTTTCGTCAGCTCATGCTCCAGACATGCTTCGTAAGCACTTTCCAACAATCCCGGGCCGAGTTCCTTGTGGATCTTAAAAGCAGAATCCACAATCTGTGAGGCGATGGAATCAATGGCATTCATCTCTTTAAAACTTGGCGCTCTTGGCGTCTTGGCGGTTCAAAAAATCACGCGAATTGTTTGAGAAAGCGGGCGTCGTTTTCGATGAGGAGGCGGATGTCTTTGATGCCCCAACGGATCATGGCGAGGCGGTCGAGGCCCATGCCGAAGGCGAAGCCGGTGACTTTTTCCGGATCATAGGCGCTGTCTTTGCGGGAGGAGTTGATGGCGGTGAAGACGGCGGGATCGACCATGCCGCAGCCGGCGATTTCGATCCATTTGGGGGCTTGGCCTTTGACGGTGAGTTTTACGTCGATCTCAAAACTCGGCTCGGTGAAGGGGAAAAAGTGCGGGCGGAAACGGACTTCCGTGGCGGTGCCGAAGAGTTCGCGGAGGAAGTATTCGAGTGTGCCTTTGAGGTCGGGCAGGGAAACGTTTTCGCCGACGTAGAGTCCTTCTAGTTGAGTGAAGACGGAAAGGTGGGTGGCGTCGATTTCATCGCGGCGATAGGCGGAGCCGGGGGCAATGATGCGGACGGGCGGAGTTTGTGACTCCATGGTGCGGATTTGCACGCTGGAGGTGTGAGTGCGGAGGAGTTTGCCGGAGTCGAAATAAAAGGTGTCTTTTTCGTTTCTCGCGGGGTGATCGGCGGGTGTGTTGAGGGCGTCGAAACAGTGGAACTCGTCCTCGATTTCCGGGCCGTCTGCGAGGGCGAATCCCATGCGGCGGAGAATGCGGATGGCCTCGTCGCGGATGATGGTGAGTGGGTGAAGCGAGCCGGTGTGGAGCTGGCGAGCTGGCAGAGTGACGTCGATGCCAGCGAGGGCGGCGCGGTCGGTGATTTCGCGGAGGGCGATTTGTTTTTCATCGAGCGCGGCAGTGATGGCGGTGCGGGCGGCGTTGAGGAGTTGGCCGACGGCGGCTTTGTCTTCTTTCGGCACGTCTTTGATGCCAGTGGCGACGAGGGTGAGCGTGCCTTTTTTCCCGAGAGAGGCGACACGCGCGTCGTCAAGGGCGCGCTCATCGGCAGCGGCGGAAATTTGGGCGAGTGCTTCGGATTGGATGGCTTCGATTTGCTCCTTCATGGGAAAGTGCGGGGATAGACGGAAACCCGGCGGCGGTCAAAGCCTAGGTTTGGGCGAAAAGACGGTGGCGTCCACTGGCCGTCATGTCGGCCAATTGGAAAGCTCCGACATGTCGGGAGCAGTCCGAGAGATCGCTAGACTTAGAGCGTGTGGCCCATCCGCGTGCGCTTGGTTTCGAGGTACTTTTCGTTGTCTGAATTCGCGGGTTGGCGGATGGCGAGTTGCTCGACGATTTCTAACCCGTAGCCTTCGAGACCGACGACTTTTTTGGGGTTATTCGTTAGGAGACGGATTTGGCGGACGCCTAAGTCGAAGAGGATTTGCGCGCCCATGCCGTAGTCGCGGAGGTCCGAGCCGAAGCCGAGTTTTTCGTTCGCCTCGATGGTGTCGTAGCCTTCTTCTTGGAGTTTGTAGGCGTGAATTTTCGCGGGCAGGCCGATGCCACGGCCTTCTTGGCGGAGGTAGAGGAGCACGCCGCCTTCTTCGGAAATGCGCTCCATCGCGGCGGCAAGCTGGCCACCGCAGTCGCAGCGGCGGGATTGAAAAACGTCGCCGGTCAGGCACTCGGAGTGGACGCGGACGAGAGTGGGTTGGTGAGGATCGATCTCGCCTTTGGTGAGCGCGAGGTGGTGGCTCATGTCGGTGGTGATGCGATAGAGATGGCAGTTAAACTGACCGTAATCGGTGGGGAGCAAGATGGTTTCCTCACGATGGACGAGTTTTTCCGAACGTCGTCGATACTCGATGAGCTGGGCGATGGTGCAGGCCTTGAGTCCGTGGCGTTTTTGATAGTCACCGAGCTGGCCGACGCGAGCCATCGTGCCGTCGTCGTTCATGATTTCACAAATCACGGCGGCTTTGGTGAGTCCGGCGAATCCAGCGAGATCGAGCGCGGCTTCGGTGTGGCCGGTGCGGCGCAGGACGCCCTCGGGGACGCCTTGCAGCGGGAAGACATGGCCGGGCCTAACAAACGCGTCTGGTCCCGAGCTAGCATCGGCGAGGAGTCGGATCGTCAGGGCGCGATCAGCGGCGGAAATACCGGTGGTGATGCCCTCCGCGGCATCGACGGTGACGGTGAACGCGGTCTTGTGGCCTTCCCGGTTGCGGCGAGTCATTTGCGGCAGGTCTAACTCCTCGGCGCGCTCCGCAGTGATGGGCGTGCAGATCATGCCGCGTGCGTGAATCGCCATGAAATTGACCATTTCCGGGGTGCAGAGTGATGCAGCACCGACGAGGTCTGCCTCGTTTTCGCGGGCTGGATCGTCGGCGACGATGACGAGTCGCCCGGCGGCGATTTCTGCGATGATTTCAGGAATGGGGCTGAATGTTAGAGACGTGTCAGACATGATAAAGGAGTGATCGCTTAGTTCAGCGAGGGATCTTCTGGAGACTCGGCGAGGATGCGGTGGAGCGGGGAAATTTCGCGCAACAGTTCTGACCACAATCTGCGGTCATGCTCCAGACCGAGCAAGTCTGGATGGGGCCGTGCGGTGATCCATGAACTGCGGCGGAGTTCATTTTCTAACTGACCAGCGGACCATCCCGAGTAGCCGATGAAGGCGCGGACGATGCGACCGGGGCGTTTCGAGTGGGAGACGGCATCAACGGCAGAGATCCGCAGCTTCCAGCGCAGGCCGAGTTTTTTACTCCACCAGAATGAGGAAAAGGTGAGTTGATCTTGCGCCACGGGTCCGCCCTCGTGGACCGCGAGTTGCCGCAACAGCGCAAAGTCTTCGCCTGCGAGCAGGTCTCCGACCGTTTTGCCAGTCGGGTGATTGAGGATCAGGCCGAATGCGCCTTCGTTTGATTTATGCTCGGCTAACAGGATGACGGAGCGATTGAAAATGCCTTCTCGCAATGATGGATCCGCCAGCAGCAGCTTGCCCTGCAACTGGATCGGGGAGTCGGACATCGGTGATTCATCGGCCACGGGAAAATTCTAGTGCTGCCATTCACGTTCGCCAACCGCTGAATTTTTTCAAACTCCGACACCTACGAAATAGAGTTGGGAATTGACGCGGCAGAGGGAGCAGTGGTCATTTCTGGCGTCCACAAAACAACGCGAAATCATGGAATATCGGCAACTCGGCGGCTCGGGACTTAGGGTTCCGGTTTTGACATTCGGCACCGGAACTTTCGGCGGCGAAGGGCCGTTGTTTTCAGCTTGGGGAAATAGCGGAGTCGAGGAAGCCACGCGCCTGATCGACATCTCGTTAGAGGCTGGATTGTGCATGTTCGACACCGCGGACGTTTACTCTTCCGGACAGTCTGAGGAAATTCTGGGCAAGGCCATCGCAGGTCGTCGCGACGAGGTGATCATTTCTACCAAGTCCACGTTTCGCACAGGAAACGGGCCGAACGACGTCGGCTCATCGCGGCATCATCTGATCCGTGCGGTGGAAGCGAGCCTGCGGCGGCTGGGGACGGATTTTATCGATCTCTTCCAGCTTCACGGCTTCGACGCCCAGACGCCTGTCGAGGAAACTCTTTCGACGCTCGATGATCTGGTGAGATCTGGAAAAATCCGCTACATCGGCGCGTCGAATTTCTCTGGCTGGCATTTGATGAAATCGCTGGCTGTCTCGGATGATAACGGTTGGGCGCGGCATGTCGCGCATCAGGCTTACTATTCGCTCATCGGGCGCAGCTACGAATGGGAGCTCATGCCGCTCGCACTCGATCAAAAGGTCGGCGCGGTGGTGTGGAGTCCGTTAGGCTGGGCGCGCCTGACGGGTAAAATCCGCCGTGGTTCGCCGCCGCCAGCGGAGAGTCGTTTGAAATCTCAGCTCAATATCGACATCGGGCCGCCCGTGACGGATGAGTATCTCTACCAAGTCATCGATGCGATTGATGAAGTAGCGGCGGAGACGGGCAAAAGCGTCCCGCAGATCGCGATCAACTGGCTGCTCCAACGTCCGTCGGTTTCGACCGTCATCATCGGTGCTCGCAACGAAGAACAACTCCGCCAGAACCTCGGTGCTGTTGGCTGGAATTTGACTGCCGAGCAAGTTGCCAAGCTCGATGCAGCCAGTGCCTCCACCTTGCCGTATCCGTATTTCCACCAACGCGGCTTCGAGCGGAATCCGCCGGTGTGTTAACCGGCGGCTGTGTCATACGGTCACGAATGATTCACCGCGATGCTGGACGACGGCGATTGTTACCGCGTGAGGCGTTGCTGTAATCACGCCCTCCGCCGCCACCGCGATTTCCACCACCGCCGCCACCTTGGCGACCGCGATTTCCGCCGCCTTGGACCATACCGCCACCCGTTCTCAGGCGGAGGTGACGATCTGCTAGGGCCTCGTCATGCCACTGATGCTCGTCCCAACGCGGCACGGGCATCTTGATGACTTTCTCGATTTCCCGCAGGAACTCGCGCTCGTCTTCCGCACAGAATGAAACCGCACGACCTTCTGCTCCGGCACGACCGGTGCGGCCAATGCGGTGAACGTAGGCTTCCGGCTCGTTCGGGAGATCGAAATTCACGACCAGCCCCACGTCTTTCACATCGACACCACGCGCGGCGACATCGGTGGCCACGAGCACGGGAGTGAGGCCTTTTTTAAATTTCTCTAATGCCTTTTCGCGCTGGGCTTGCGACTTGTTGCCGTGGATGGCGTCTGCCGGGAAACCTGCATCGCAAAGGCTTTTCGCGAGCTTGTTCGCACCGTGCTTGGTGCGGCTGAAAACGATGGTGAGCTTGCCAGAAGCGGCGGACGCTTGACCACGGAGCAGTTGCTCTAGCAGCGGACGTTTGTTTTCGCGATCCACGAAACAAACTTGATGCTCGATGCGCTCGGCAGTGGTGGTGCCGGGGTCGATACTGACGCGGGCAGGATTGCGTAAGATCGTTTGCGCCAGCTCCACGATGTTCGGCGCAAGAGTCGCGGAGAAAAACAACGACTGGCGATTAGAAGGCAGCAGCGAGACGATTTTTTTCACATCGCGGGCGAAACCCATGTCGAGCATCCGGTCCACTTCATCGAGGACGAAAAACTCCACGCCGGATAGATCGACAGCGCGTTGTTCGATGAGATCGATCAAACGTCCGGGAGTGGCGACGAGAACATCCACACCGCCGCGCATGGCGGAGACTTGCGGGTTTTGGCCGACGCCACCGTAGATCAGTGTTTGCTTGAAACGGATGTGGGCGCCGTAGGTGGTGAAACTTTTCCCAACCTGACCAGCGAGTTCGCGGGTGGGAGTGAGCACCAGCGTGCGGCATTGGCGAGGTTTGATTTGCTTGGGCCGCTCGCAGATCGCATGAAGGATAGGCAGAGCGAAACTTGCGGTTTTTCCCGTGCCAGTCTGAGCGCAACCAAGCAGGTCGCGGCCTTCGAGCAGCAGCGGGATAGCCTGTGCTTGGACAGGAGATGGCGTGTGGTAGTTCAGCTCGCGCAGAACACGGTGGAGGGGCGCGGCCAATGGCAACGCCTCGAATTCATTCGGGGTCATGTTTATTTGATGCCTGCCTCAACCCGGAAAGGGCGGCTGGCGGTGTCGATGAGCGGTTGGAGTAACCTCAAACAATCTCTCATCGATGAAGACCGGAAAAGGGTGGGCCAAACGATGACCCCCACCGGCAAACTGCGCGGCGCGAGGCGGAGGTAGCCTGAATCGCAGCGATGGCAAGGCTTTTTCCTGCTTTTCACGAAGGCTCTCGCGAACTCAGGTGATCGTTTAAACTCACGCTCAAACCTTCACCTGCTCTTGAAACGCCCCCGGTGCTCTTGAACTCCGCCATCAGAAAGCCCGAGCACCGTGCGATCCCGGCAAATCTCCTCCACCGCTCCCTCAATCGCCTCCACCAACAGATCCTGATTCAGCCGAATCTTCCTCTTCTCTTCACTTCGATGTTCAATGTTGGGCGCTCGATGTTCGATGTTCCCTCCCGCTTCCCATCCCGGCCCTGATTGCGGACTGTCATTTAATATGAAAACACACTCCATTCTTCAAAAAGCATTTACCGCATTTTTATCTGTTTTTTTGCCTTTGTAGCAGAGGCGCAGATCACCCCGGAGAACCAACGGAAGCTCGACGAACTGGCGGAAATGACCACTGTTCTGAGAAAAGATGAAGTCGCAAAGTTTCTTGCAGTTAGTCGTGAACGAAAATGGGGGGCTCCCAAAATTTATTCCGCATGGTTCATCAACAAGCTGCCGGAGGATACCGCAGGCAAGAAACTCGTCGAGCTGGCAAATAGCACATTCGGCCTCGAAATGGCGCGGCAACTGACCCCGGTGGCAAAGATTGTTCGAGAGACGAAAGATGCCGCCACCCTTGAGGCACAAATGGATACCTTGTTTGCTGTTCTCAACTGGCTGGGAAATGAACCCGCCTATGCCAACATGTTGCTGCAAGAACGCGTTGACGATATCGCCAGCGTCGCAGCGACCAAGCTCATGTGCGACATCAACCACCCAATGGAAAAGGCGGAAAAGGCGATGAAGCGGTTTGATGACCAGAGCTGGGGTAGTCCAGAGAGAAGGCGCCAAGTCCTTTTCGAGGAATCAGGCGGAAAACACTTTCTCTCTGATAATTCGGGTGCCACCCAAGAAAAATTGGACAAGGAATTTAGGGAAGGTGTTTCTTTGGTGATTCAACTCGGATCGATCATCGAACGGCCCGATCTCGAAATTTTCGCTGCAGAGACTTACAGACAGGGAGAACAGCGTGGGGATTTAGAGAACGCTTGGACGAAGCGAGATCATGTTCATTTCGGCGAAGTGGGATTCTTTGATGAAACTGTGCGACGGAGAAATTTAACTCAACTGCACGAATTTCGACGCCGCTACGGCAAATTTCCTTCACAGCCTGTGAGCTACACCCCGAAGCCCGGAGAAAATATGATTAGAGCAGCATTCAAGGAACTTAGTTGGGAGAACCCGTATGAAGTAGTTGGCGCAGACGATACTTTTGAAGCCTATCTCGAAGATCGCCTAGTGGACGAAGTCTTCCAAAGCACTGATCGACGTTTCAATCCTAACGCAAAGTCAAAGTAGGAAGGAGAATCATCAGTACCGTGAGGAAAATTCGTCATCTTGCTCTGTTTCTAATCTGCTCAGTATTCGTAGCAGGTGTTCTTGCTATCGTGAGTGCATCGACTTTGTCTCACCCGGATTCTGGATTAAGCACTGCGTCTCCAAACACTCTGAATTTCTGGTTATCTGTCTGCGAGATTGCTGATCTTCCGAGCCGACTATTGAACTTGAATCTGCCGTCAGGAGCCTCTGGTGCTATCCTGCTTGTCTGCTTTTGGGCTTCACTGTTGCTGCTTCGGCGGCTATCTCTTAGCGCGTCGTATTTTTCGCAATTTCCAGTATTTGATAGCACCAAAGGAGTGAGTCCACGGCTACCATCCGCGTCCGCGATGCGATCAATGAAAGCAGCTGGATCAAAAGCGGGCAAATACTTGGGAAGGTATGTGAATAGCTAAAGCTCTTGATGAATTATCAAACCTCAATCATGAGACTAATCTTCAACTTGTTGATTTTAAGAGCTTTGAAAAGTCATCGTCCATCGTTTTTTGGTCAAAGTTTGCCAAAAATTGCTCAAGTTTGATGCATTTGTGGTAATCGTCGATCCATTTTTGGTCGGCGCTGACCCGCAAATGGTAATCGTTTATCAAAACCGCATGAACATCGATGCCGCAGAGGTCAACGATCACCTTTTGAGGGTCATCGGTAATGTTTTTTCGGTCATCGTTTATCAATGGGGCATGAATTGCGGGCAAAATTTGGTCAGCGTTATAAATCCAGCCCTTTTCGGTTACAGTCTTGCCAACGATTTAAAAACCCGTAGCTTCCCCGCCGAGCAGGTGATTCCCACCTCCTGAGCCCGCATCCGGCCGAGTGCCTACAAGATTCACCCCACCTTCTCAGGGTCGTGAAATCGGCCTGCGACTGAGGACCACCGGAATCCACCTGGCTCACGGGCGGCGGCGCAAGCCGGCTTGTTCAGACACCGATGAAGTCACCTTCCGCAAGCCGCGGAGCTTCACCACGGCACCAAAAAGCCGGTTCGTCTGCACCATGTCGGTCAGCACGAGGTCCATCCAGCCGTGCCGGATTTTTCTGAAATCCGCCGCGCCGGGCCGCCTGAAACCACGACCCCACTGACACCATGTCAAACGCAACACAAGATTCCCGCAACTCGGGAGACAGTCGTCGCCGCCGCTCACGCGGAGGCTCAAACCGCAACCGCAACACTAACCAATCCGACAACCGTTCCAGCAGCGGCGGAGATCGCGACTCTCGCGATTCCCGCAATGACCGCAGCAACTCCCAAGGCCGCAGCCCCAGCAACGACCGCAAAGACGAATTCCGCCCACAAGCCCCTGCCCCGCGCAAATACGCACCGGCCAAGCTGACCTTCTGGCAGAAAATCCTCAAAGCTGTCGGCCTCTACAAAGAACCCGCACCGCCCTCGCGCTACGACCGCTCCGAGCGGACTGAGCGCAACGACCGTAAAACCGAGTCCACACCATTTCCCAGCGGAGACCGTGCGCCCAAGTCGAACACCCGCAACGCCCGCTCTGGCGAAGGTGAAAGCCGCCCGCCGCGCGAACCCCGTGAGCCACGCCCACCCCGCGAACCACGCGGCGAAAGCGAGCGCCCACCTCGCAAAGAACGCACCCCGCGCGATGGCGACCGCCCGCGTGGTGGCGACCCGAAAAGCGTCGAGTCCACCCGCGTTTACGTCGGAAATCTCTCCTACGACGTGACTGAGCAAGACCTCCAAGAGCTCTTCAAAGGCGTTGGCGCCGTCCGCAACATCGAGGTCGTTTACAACCGCAGCACCCATCGCTCCAAAGGCTACGGCTTCGTCGAAATGCTCCGCATGGACGACGCCATCCGTGCCGTCGAGGTGCTGCACGATCAACCCTTCATGGGCCGCAAAATGACCGTCTCCGGCGCGAAATCCAAAGGCCAAGATGAGCGCGAAGACAGCGAGCCACAGCGCAACGAGCCGACCCGCGTCGTCCTCGCCTCTACGGCTCCAGTTGCCGCAATCGCTGCCGAGCCAGTCATCGAGACCATCATTGAGAAAGTCGAAGAAGTCGTCCTCCCCGTCGCCGAAAGCGCCACCGAACTCGAGGCCAAATACAGCTTCGAGCCGCCAGTCGCCAAGACCGAGGAAGCCTAATCTCCGATTTTAGAAATCCCATCAACCCACCCTCGTCCGGCCCGCCGCGACGAGGGTTTTTTTGTGAGATTTCCCAGCGAGGCTATTTCACAACCTCACCGCCGTAACAGAATCCCCTTGCTCAATTCCACCTTTCTGTTAACCCAACACTTAACTGCTAAATTGCTAGAGAAAATTCCCCCGCTCCCCCCAAGCAGTTTGCCCCCCACTGTCCCAATTCCGGCACTTGCCTTCCCCATTCTCCACCCCGCAACGCTAATTCTCGACCTCGCCTCCCGAAGACCCAACCCAGCAATCTAAATCCCCAACCCCACCCCTCTAATCCCCAACACTGCTGCCCTATTTCTCAACCCCACCCCGCTAATTTTCAACCTCGCAACCCTATTTCCCAATCCCGTAGCCGCAAAATCCACCCCTGGAATCCCGCAAATCATCCTCGTAACCCTCTCATTACAAAACACTAGCATCCAAAATTCACCACCTAAAACCATGCCAGACACCACCACACCCGCCCCCGCCGAGACCACCCCGCCCGCCAAACCTCGCCGCGCCCGCGGCCCCATCAACGCCAAGTACCTCGACGAGATCGAGCTCGTCGGAAAACTCGTTGCCGTAGCCCGTCTTCCCGAAAACGTCCCCCTCCTCACCGCCCGCGCCTGCCCGCCTGCGGAAGTCACCGAGCTGGAAAACACCGCCGCCTCCAAAAACCTACTTGATGCCATGGTCTCCTAACTGATCGCACATTAGCCTGAAACCAGAAAGCTGTTCACTGACATGAACAAGGAGGCATTCACCCAACTCTATCAACGACATCAGGAGCAAATCAACGGCGCGCATCGCCGTTGTGAAGAGAATTGCCCGAAAGGAGGCCAAGCAATGCGAGGTCCCTATCTGATTGAACCGAATGATGCTTACCTGAATGCGGCGGTAAAGGTCGTGTTCGTCGGGCAGGAATCGGGTGACTGGAAAACGAGCGAATGCGAGATCGAGAAGCAACTGGCATGCTATCGGGACTTCAACCTGAATGGGAGAGCGGATGGTCCAGTTCATCCGGGGGCTTTCTGGAACGTGATCCGCAAGTTAGAGGCGGAGCTAATAGGCACCAGCCACGCTTGCACCGCGCTGAATCTGAACCGTTTCTCGCAACATGGGCGAAGTCCGAGTGGGCAAAACCAGAGAATCCTTTCCGAGTTGGATTTCCTCTTGCTAGAGGAGTTGAAGCTTCTGCAGCCGGACATCGTGATTTTCTTCACGGGCCCTCGCTACGATTCACGTTTGAATGCTCTTTTGCAGGTCTCACACTCGGCGGTCGAAGGATTCACCACCCGCCAACTAAGCAAAATCCATTCGCCGGAACTGTCCGCCAAAATCTACCGAACCTACCACCCCACCTATCTTCGCCGCCGTCGCCTTGAGTCCAAAGTGATTGCTGCAATCAAGGCCGGCGTGAAGGGTTCCCACGCCTCCACTGGGCAGATAACAGCTAACCCCTGTTGAGTTTCGGGCACAGGCATTCACTACAACGAAAAGATCATGGCGAAGAAAAAGAAACAAAAAGGCAACGGCGCGGGTGGGTTGGCAGGACTTGTCCTCATTGGCGCGTGGATTGCGGCCGTCATTCTGCCATTTTTCCTCGGGGTGAAGTATTGCATGTACTGGTATAAAGCATATCGCTTGCGCAAGGCCATTAAAGCTTATCCAAAAAGTTGGTGGATTACAGATGCGGAAGCGCATGATTACAAAGAAAGGTATGCGGCGAGGAAAGCCGCCTTTGACCGAAACATGGCGGAATACGAACATCTGGAGGTTCTGATCGGAGAGCAACACCAGTGCGCTAGGAATTCCTCAATCCCGACCAATCAGGACGGGAGCTACAGTCGGCGGAGTAACTTGGGAAAAGAAATCCAGGAAAAAATCGAGGAGCTTCAGAGACACAGGAAAAGTCTTAACGTGATTTGGCAGGAGCCGGAATGCAGGCAACCTTATCACTCATGGAGCGAGCTGAACGAGATCCTTATTAGCAGGAACAAAATGTATCTCGCCCTCCTCGGTTGGGTCGGTGGAGTGGCCTTCTTTTACGCAGCGAGAAAGCAAGGAGCGCCTTTGGATATATGGCTAGGTTCGTTTATTCCGGCCTTGACTGCTGGAATCGGCTATTTGTTAGGAGTCTGGTTCTGTAAAAGCCCCGCAACGCGATATTTCCCGAAGCCGGTGTATATCGTAATAGAGAACGTCGATGCTCCCGTGTGGGACTTACCCCAACGAAATAGAACCGCTCTGAGAATTGCAGGTTTGTGCGTTTGGACCTCTCTGGTGGCACTCGCCAGTATCAAGGGTGCAGAGTATGGGGTTGTGCAGGCTGCCGCTTTTGAGAAGCAGCAATCTGAAGAAAAGGCAGCCCAAGAGAAAAGTGTGGAGCTGGATCGGAAGTACCGCGACGAAGCAGACTTATCAGACGTGGTGAGAACCCCACCCAACGGAAACGGTAGCGCACTTGCGGCAGACGGGAGTTCTGACCCATCAAGAACTGTAGCTACGGGGGAACATAAGTTGAACCGACTGGCGGATCGTCGGGTCGTGATGAAGGCGATACCGATCCCTGAGGAATTGGAGTTGGAAAGCGGGGGACAAGAGATAGAGCCAGATGTGCTGGAACCTCACGATATCCTCAATTGGGATCTTTTGCGGGTCCGGCAGGAGATTAACGCGGTTTACGCGAGGTACGGTGTGATTTTCCCCCAAAAGGATATTCAATCATGGGCCGAGAAGCTACCGGAATACAAAGGCATCCTCGGAAGAACCTTTGATGACGCGGAACGTCTTTTCACAGAGCGCGACCGACACAACGTCAAGGTTTTAGCTGAGAGACGCAACCTGTTGAAGGAATCGGACGAGTGAAGCATCAACCGAATTGATAGGGCCAGTCTCGGCTAACATGCGACGGGGTCTGCGACGGGGTCTGCGACGGGGTCAGTCCCAAATAACAGACATTGACGATGACATGTGGCAACCATCCGCAGTGAACGTGCCACCCAGATTTCATGCCAAAGTCAAACGAGCTTCTTGAGAAACGGTCCGCAGCGAGGGCATCTTAGCTTCTCAAGCATCTATCCAGACACTTCAAAACAAGCGCCACCCCACTGGATGTTCTGTTTGATTCAGCGCTGCCTCACCGGGCAGCTCGCCTGCGGAGCACGTCGCGTTCGCCTCCTGTCCAAACAGCCTACCCGTTTTCATGGTTTTCTAATTGATGGTGGTGCCTGAAATTCGTAGTCAAAAATTCTTCCTTCCATCTTCCCATCGAGGCTCATTTCTCATCGGCTGGCGGCGTGCTCACGGCTACAGGAGCGAGGTGTGGCGAGATCACTTTGGCGACTTGTTTTGCGAGCTTCC
>JANOQR010000288.1:0-6671 GCA_031414935.1 Luteolibacter sp. | reverse complement strand
GGGACCGCAGGTCCGCCTCGGGCTGCTCTCCACCCCGTCTCGCGACGACGCAGTTGCCTCCGGCTGCTTTCCCGTAGCTCGTCTCGGGATGACTCAGACTTTCACTGGTTGATTTCATGTATGTGCGTTCGCACGAGCGCGAGCAGAGGCTCGGCTTCCTCAGGCTTGTCCCAGAACTTCCTGAAAAGTGAGGAGAGTATTTCATTTCTTTTTTCCGGCTCCAGATCCAGCTCGGCCAGTGCCTTGAGCGCGAGTTCCGGTTGGTGATACGACAAACGCGAAGCCGCTTCGGTGCGGACTTCCTTGGCCTGCGCGGCGGTAAATCCGGCCTCTTCGAGATCGGCAGCCGCCCACTTGGCTGCATCTGCCTCGCCAAGAAAATACCTAGCATCCGAGGCAATCCGCGCCCGCCAGGATGGAGGAAAATTCGCCAACTCTTCGATCAATCTTCCCTTCAAGCCCGCCGAGTCACTGAGAATACCCACCATCAGTTCAGCTCCATCTGGCCGCGCCAAAAGTTTCTGAAACTCGGCGGTGAATGAATTCTGCATTTTCTGGCCGATCAAATATCTCTCTGCCACGGGCTTCAGCGAACTCGGCAGCGTGTCGAGGACGGCTTCGAGAGCAGCGGGGGATTTTTCAGCGAGTTCTCTCAGCACATACCCAGCCATGTGAGTGCCATGAGAGGAAATCCCGGCAGCGAGCATTTCCTGCAAGCGTCGAAGCGCGAGTTCGGGGTGTTTGCTGGCGATTTCCGAGAGTACATCGAGTTCTTTTTCATCGTCGGGGTGGTTCTTGAAAAAATCGAGGATGCGCTGGGGTTCGGTTTCCGCCCATGTGTTGAGGAGTGTGTCAGCTTCGTCGGACTCATTTTTCAAACCCCAGACTAGCAAACCTTCGGGAGCTTCTTTCGCCCAGCGTTCCATTAGGATGCGGGTAAAAACGAAGTCTTCCATACCGCCGTGCGGGGTGAACCATGCGGCATTCAGCCACTTGGCAAACTCGGCAGGCGGCAAGCTGCGAGCGAGGGCGATGGTGGCCCGCATCCGATCTGCGGCATTGCTGGCGGTGCGGATGCCTTCGAGCCGTTGGGCGACCTCGCCAGTGGGTCCGGGCCGGATTCGGGCGGGGCGTTCTGGGCGCGATGACCGGGTGGAGGCGGGTTGTGAATCTAGGGTCGGTTTTTCCACGGAATTTCCCCCGAAATTCCAGCCGATGAGAGCCATCGCGGTAGCGAGGAAGGCGAGGAAAAGTGGTGTAGGGCGAGTCATCGGGTGGAGAGGTTTGTAGTTTAACCCTTCGGAGCAATGCCGTTAAGGATTCAAAATGAGTATCTGGACTGATTTTCATGCAAGGAGCGGCGATCTCCGAATCGCCGACGCCCACGAAACGCCAAAGAGAAGCGGTGATCCTCCACTCTTTGGCTTTTCATGGGCTGGGGCGGATCGGAGTCCGCCACTCCTTGGGTTTTGAATCCTTAACGGCATTGACCTCTGGGGTTAAACTACGGACGGAGATCATGGCGGTGAGGCGAGGAGGGCGCGGATAGTGGTCTTGCGGGCGGGCGAGAGATCGGCGTTTTCTAGCCAAAGCGCGGGGGCATCGGGATCTTGCTCTCGCCATTTTTTCAGCACGCCATCGAGCGATTCGTTGTCGCTCAGATTCATGCTGGAAGCCCATTCTGCAGCTTCTTGGTAGTGGTGGGATTGCTCCAGCGCGGCGACAATGTGGGCCGCACCGCTTTCGCGAATGGCGGGGTCGATTTGCTGGTTCACCCAGTTTGTGTAGCTGGCAAAGTCTTGCTCAATCCACTGTTTTGAAAAGGGATGAAACTGGTCATTCTCTGAACCCTGCGGGAGTGCGGCAATCAATTCCATGACCTGCTGTGGCTGCCGGATCATGAGTTCGCTAAACAGCTCGCTGACGCCGGGGATTTCGAGAGATACCGTTTCTTCGCCATCGGGAGTGTAGATGGGAGCAGTGAGATCCATGGCATTGGGACAGGCGGCGAGGAGGTCTTTGGCGAGCTGGAAGGCTTGCGCGGAATCGGTCTGGGCGACGCTCAGGCCAAGCGCGGCGTAGCGTTCGGCGGCGGTGCGCGGGACGGTGGCGGACTTTGCTTGTCCCAACGCGGCGGCGGGATCGGTCTTGACGAGGTTTTCAAAAAGGGCGGCTTCCATCGCGAGCTTGGCTTGGCCGGATGGCGTCCGCTCGGCGATGCGGGCCAGCTCATCCGGCGATTCTTCGGCAAGGGCGCGGATGACGGTCGGCAGGGTGTCGTCGGGGTTGAGGAGAGGATCGGAGCTGTCTTGGGGGTTTTGCGTGGCCCACTCGATGGCGGTCCACGGGTCTTCGCGGGCGAGGGCTTTGTAAATTTCGGGGTCGGTGTCGAAGTCCTGCCGTTTCAGGAACTTGAGTAATTCGAGAGGATCTTTGATGGCACTCCCGCATTTTGCGTGTCCGAAACTCGAAAGGTATTCTGCGGGGATTTTATCGAGATTTTTCAGCAGCCAGTCGGGATGAAACTCGCAGATTCCTTCTACGACCGTATCAACATCGGTTTCATCGCCTGCATCTGCGGCAATGGCAGCGGTGAGTGCGGCTTGCGGATCGTGGTAGGCCCAGGCCCACCAAGCGTAAGATTCGTCGTCATATTCCTTTCCTGCCGCGATGGCGCGTTGCGGATCGAGGCGCGTCCAGTGGAGGAAAATGAGTTGGATGATATCCTCTGATGAGTCTTCCTTTTTCGAATAGCTGCTCCAGAACGCGGCGATGTCTGGCTCGCTGGCGTCGGCAAGCCAGAGTGCGAGGCGAGGGTAGAGTTGCGCGTCATCCAGCGCGGCGAGCGTTTCCAAAGTGTCGGTGGAGCGCGGCGCATCACGGGCGTGGATGGCTGGAATGCTGGGCGGGGCGGATGAGTGGGCGTTTTCCTGAGATTCGGCAGCGGCGTGTTTCGCGACGGTCCCGGATGTGACACGCCGCGCAACAAAGCCCGCCAAGCAGCCGAAAGCGCACACTCCGACGAGAACGAGCCAGTTGGGGATTTTCGTCACGCAGGATTTCTAGCGGGAAAGTCGGGCTGCGACGAATGAATTTTGAGTGGAGGTGGGTTCGTAGTTTAACCCTTGGGAGTGTCTTCCGAGCGCGAAGATGAAGACACCCTGAAGGGTTAGACTACTTGCAACAACCGCGCGTCAGCGTCATTTCGTCACAAACACCCGTGATGCGGAGAGCGCGAAGTTTTCTGGATCATACATGGACTCGACCTTGGCGGGCGGTGCGGTGACTTGGCCAGCGAGGGTGCAACGGGCGAGGTAGGTGACAGTGTAGGTGCCTTTGCGCCAGACGTGATCGAGGAAAAAGCAGGCACGGTCGGTGCGGAGTTCGGAGTGGCTGACGTTCCAATCGTTCTCGCTGGTGCGGACTCCGACGGCGGCGCTCTGGGATTTGAAGTCGGTGTTCACGGTCTCGAAAATGGAGGGGAGTTGGTCTTCGATGACGAGGTAACGGGTGTCGTCTTTGGGCAACGTGACTCGCAGTGATACGTGGATGAGATCACCGACTTGTGGCTCGGTGAGGATGGTGGCGGAGCCGTCGTTGTTGATGCGCTCGTAGATGCGGTCGATTGATAATCCGTTCTTGGCCACGGGCTGGGTCGGCGTGATTTGTGGCTTGGCGGCGAGTTTTATTCGGACGCAGCCGCTGCTCGCTGGAGTCAGGTTGAGCGTGAGATCGGGCGTGAGTTTGAAGGAACGGCTGGCGGTGGGTTTCTCGGCGGTGAGGGTGATGGTCTCGGTGCCGCTGGCGGTTTTAAAGGCGAGGCTGACCGGCTCGGAGCTGAGGCTTTGTTGGTTCGCATACTCGGCCATGGCAAGGAGGCTCCAGCCGTTGACCCAAGTGGTCCGCCAGTGGCCGTAGGGATTGCGATCACGCAACATGCGGTCGAGGACTTTGGTAGGTTCTGGGCCGTTCGGGGCGATGGCCAGCCAAGCGATGAGGTTGTAGGCTTGATCCGCAGACCATGGCATCCAGTCGTCGTTCTTGAGCTTGAAGGGAATCTTGGAGGTGAGGATGTTTCGCGCGACTGCTAGATTCTCCTCGTTGTCTTGTTCTTCGCGGGCGATGGCGGTAGCAAGCAGGCAGCGTGCGCTGGGTGATAGATCGGAAATACGGTCCACGAGGAGGTTTCGATACGCTTCCTGAGGTGCGCCGCCGAGCGCGAGGACGAGGAGTGAGCGTGCGTGGATTTCCAAGGCGGCAGCGGATTTCTCGGTCGCGATGCCGCGCAGGCTTTCGATGAGATTTTTCTTCATGCCTTCGATGGCGGAAGTGGGGACATTCGCGCCATTTTCTGATGCGATCATGAGTGCCATTCCGGCGTAGGAAGTCGCCCATGGCACGGACTCGGTGCCGCCCGGCCAGTAGGCGAATGAGCCGTTCGAGAGCTGCATGGAGAGTAAGCGATCAACGCCGGCTTGGATGGCTGCGGTGACTTTTTTCGGATCGATTTTTGAAAAGTGCGGCATCACGGGGCTGAGTGCTTCCACGGAGAGCCACGGGATGAGCGATGAGGTGGTTTGTTCGACGCAGCCGTAGGGATACTGGAGGAGGAAATCCACGGAACCCGCTGCCTCGACGAGTGGTGAGCGGGAGAACTCCAGCTCGATCTCGCCGCTGCCTTCTAGCAATTTAGCGTCGAGTTGAGAGCGAAGATTCATCGCGGCATCGCCTTTTTTGAAACTAACCAGCTTATTCTGACGAAGCAGCGGCATCGGGTATTGCACGGGGAAACGTGATTCGACTGCATCTGAGAGTGTGTGTTTGAGAGCGGGTGTGAGTGGCGTTTTTCCGAGTGAAACTGGCGTGGCTTGGAAGGTGAGAACGGCCTCGCCGGTGCTCTCGGCGCGGGTGGGAAAGATGACGGTGGTGGATGCTCCAGCGGCGAGAGTCACCGTTTCAGATGTCGTGCCGAGAGCCACGGCGCATGGGCTTTCTGGGCCGCTGGCGGTGTTGAATTTGATTTCCCAGGTGCCGTCGTGGGTTGAGGCGTTTTGGACGAGGACTTGCGCGTCGAAGGTGTCGGACTGGTTGGCGAAACGTGGAGTCTTCGGCTCTAGCATCAGGTCTTTTTTCACGATGGTGGATGACTCGCTGACGCCGAATTTCGCGGTGCCGTGATGGGCGACGGCGATGATGCGGTAGCGCGTGAGGGTGTCGGGAAATGTGAAGGTATGAGTGAAATTTCCGGTGGCATCGGTGGTGAGCGCGGGTGCCCATGTCGCGCAGGGATCGAAGTTTTTGCGGAGCAGATCGGCGAGTTTGCTCAAGTCGCCACCGCCGCCGATGAAGAAGCCTTTGTTGTGGAAATTTTGCTGTTCTGGGTTTTCAGAAACGAAGGTGGCGAAAGACGTTCCGGTTTCGATGTCGAGGTTGCGCGGTGCGTAGAAGTGATCCATCGGCTGCGGTGTTTCATAGCCCATGACGGCGAGTGTGCCTTCGTCTTCGGCATAGAGTGTGACTTCGGCAGCGGCGGCGGGTTGGCCGTTTGCGAGGGTGACGTTGCCCGTTAGTTCGATCTCATCACCGGGGCGGCAGGTGGCGGGGGCGTCGAGTTTTACGGCGAGTTTATCGCGCAAGTTTTCCACCATGAGTTCGCAGTAGCCGAGGCGGAGTTGCGGTTCTTTGTGCTCGCGGGCGGATTCTTTTGCGCCTTTGACGATGAGGACGGAGACAAAGGAGTTCGGTGCGTCGTCATCGGTGAGTGTAACGTCGATGACGGGGTTGTTAGTCGTGAGTGGAACAAGGAAGGAGCGGAGGATTTTTTCGCGTTCTACGGTGACGAGGGCGGTGCCTTCGATGGGGGAAAGGACGAGGATGCGGGCGGTTTCTCCGGGTTTGTAGGACTTCTTATCGGCGACGAGTTTGACGCGCAGACCGTCTTCGTAGAGCCACGGGTATTCGTCGGTGCCATAGACGTTGAAGTGGGTGACGGTGGCGAAGGCGCGGCCATCGGGATCGGTGCCGCGAAGGGTGAGGTAGTGTTTGCCGTTGGATTTTGGGCTGACGGTTAGAGTGGTGCCTTTCGCGGCGGAGGCGGCGGGATCGAGCGTGAGTTCGGAGGTGAAAATCGTTTCCTCGGTGACATCGTTGCGGGTGGTGGTGTCGCCGGAATCGGTCTGAGTTTTCACGGCGGAATTTACCTCGCGGGTGAGAGTGGCGGTGACGGTGACGGAGCCAGTGAAGGGTTCGCCTTTGGTGTTCGTGGCGACGATGGAGAGCGGGACGCTGTCGCCCGCGCGGACGAGTTGATCGAGGCGAGAGACACCGATGTAAACAGAGGCGGGATGGACGGTGGTGGTGGAAGTCGCGGTGAGAGTTTGATTGTTAGAATCGGTGACTTCGGTGGAAATGGAGACCTCGCGGGAGGTGGGAAACTCGGCGAGAGGAACGGCGATGGAGATGGCGGCTTTGCCATCGGCGGTGAGTAAAGTTTCGCCCTGCGCTTGAGATGAGGCGGCAGATTCTCCATCGTCCGAGCGGTAGCCGAAGTAGTGATACCAGTAGCTCCAATCATCGCTGCGATGGTTTCCGAAAAGGAAATCCCGGAAGCGTTCGGGGTAGGGGTTTTGCGCGGTGATCCGGCTGAAGTGCTTCACCTTCCCGGCGGCGAC
>JANOQR010000287.1:0-6875 GCA_031414935.1 Luteolibacter sp. | reverse complement strand
ATTCGTGGTCCAGTCCTGCGCGTTGCCAGCGGTCTGGGTCCAGACGAAGGGCAAGGTCTCGGTGGTAAAGGTCCATGTCGTATCGTTGTCGATCCCGGCATAGCTGTTGTCAGAGAAATCTTTGATGGCCGTGGCGTCGATGCGGACTGCGTAATTTCTCCCATCCAGCAAGTTGGCCGTGGGATTGATCGTCATCACCGTGTTAGAAACCGAGACTTGTGCGCCGTCGGTGACGGGGATGAGGATGTCACTGCCGTTGGTGAGATTGCGCAGTGTGATGTTGCCGATGCCGATGGTGATCGGCTCGTCGAAGGTCACCACCAGATTCGTGGTGATGGGGACATTGATCGCCTGATGCAGCGGAGTGGTGGCGGAAACCATGGGGCTGGTGATGTCCGGCAAGGGAGTGGTGGCTGAGGCGGAAACGGAGTCGGCGGTCGTGTTTCCGAAGGCATCACGGGCACGCACGACGTAGGTGTAGGAAACGCCGGGAGTGAGAGTGTCGGGAGCGAATTCCGTACCGATCTGCCAGCCGCTGTCCGGCCCGCCGCCGACGGTGCAGGCGAAGTAATACTCAACGCCGTTGATGTCGGTGGCAGCGGTGGCGGTCATGGTGATGGTCGTGGTATCGACTGCGGTGGGCAGCGATGCGAAGGCCATCGGACTCGGAGCGGGCGGGGCGGTGTCAGCCGCAGGTGTGGCACTGGAAACGGGGGACCATGCGGTTTCATTCGGCACAGGACTCACGCCGTCGCGTGCTTTGACACGGAAGTCGTAGCTATTTCCGACGGTGAGTCCGGTGCTGTCCCAAGTCCTGTTCGTGGTCCAACCGCTGTTGGTGGAATTGGTGATGTTTTCAAAATAATACATGACTGGCCCGGTAGGAGCAGTGGCGGTGGTGGCGGTCATGCGGATGGTGGTTGCATTCAAGGCAGTCGGCGTGACATCGAAGCTCATGGGGTCCGGGCCGAGGGCGGCGGGGAAATAGAGATCGACGAGTTCCTGGACGCGGTTGCGAATGTCGTTGGCGGAGTTTTCGTTGTAAATCTCGCCGGGGTTGGTGGCTTGGCTGCGCTGTTGGTCGCCAGCGCCGTAGAGCGGCGTGGTGTCCCATTGGCGGGCGTGTTCGCGCTCTTCCCATGCGCCGTTGATGCTGGGTTGATAGCCCCGCCATGCGACGGCGAAGGTGCGAAAAGCGGCGTTATTTGCCGGGACGAGGGTTTTGTAGTGGAGTAGCTGATCGCGGATTTCGAGCGAACGTGGGATGTTTTCCGCAGCGATGGCAGCAGCGAGCGCGGTGGGGTTTTGCGGATGGATACCCCAGAAATGAAGGAGCGGGCGGATGTCCTTGCCGACGTGGCGAGAGAGGCGCAGCAGGAGGTCGTCGGTGTTTTCGCCGTAGGAAATGTTATTGGCGTCGTCTTGCATGAAGGACTTCCAGTAGTTGTCGAGGCCGGTCCAGCCGAAGAGGCGGGCGATGTCCATGTACTTGGCGTGGCCTTTGTGTTGATAGGCGGTTTCGCCGCTGGCCATCGGGACTTCGCGTGGAGAGAAGTTGAATACGGTCATCCATGCCATGGCGGAGGTGTCCACGGTGATGTAGGAATTTCCACCACCGAAGGAGCCGTTCTGGGCCTCGTCGAAGGTTTTTCCAAACGCGCGGTTGAGCATGGCGGGCTGGAGGAGATTGACGGTGGATTCGCTCTCTCCGCCGAATTTAGGGAAGAAATAGGCGTGGCCCTGTTCGTGAAACTCGATGTTAGCGGCGGTGAGCGAGGAGCCGGGGCCGCGAACGAGGTAGTTGCCTGCGTAACCCAAGGGACTGACTTCGGAGTTCACATTCGAGCTGACGTTCACCGCCGGGTAGCCGGGGGCGTGGACGGACGAACGGAGGATGACATCGGTCTGGCAATACATGGTTTCCTTGCCGCGATTGAGAGGGAAGCCCATGAGCGAATTGATCGCATCCATGGCTTTGTCCCAATCGACCATGAGCTGGGTCGCCTGTGCGCCGGTCATGTTGTAGATCCACTTGCGCGGCACTTGGACCATGAATTTTTCTGATTGGAAATCGACCCACGGCGCGGGGTGGGTGCGCTCGATTTCCCACTCGGCGGGGGTGGTGGTGTGGAAACTTTTTGCCGAGAAATAGGGCGAACGAACGGCTCCGGTGACGGTGACGCTAACGACGCCCGCATTGGCATTCATGGGCACCTCGATGTAAACGCCGCCGCCGTAGGGACTGGCGATATCGACGGTGGTGGAAGTGATGTCATAGACGCTGGTGGCGCGTTCGAGGCGTTCCACCGGCGGACGGTTTTGGAGGTTCCATGACTGTGCGCCGATGCGGATTTTGTAGCCTGCATTTACCAGCGCGGGCGGCACGGTGACGCTGCCCACCGTGCCGGGTGCGAGGTAGGTGCCGGTCGGTTTGCGGGCTGGCAGAGTCCACTGCTGGGTGTCGCGGCCAAAGGTGTCGGGGAAACTGCCGTTGATCGAGACGGTGTGGGTGTTGAGCGGGTTCGCAGGCGGCGAGCACGGGCCGGGGAAATCCGTGTGACTGCCGAATTTGTAGCCGCCGGGATTGTTGAAATTATCAATCACGGCGCGCTTTGCGGGATCGGTGAGGCTGCCTGTGTTGTAAACCTCGTCGATGACGTATTGCATCGCGGTATAGACCACCCAGTGGATGTTTTCCGGGCTGATGGAGGTCGTACTGGAGGCAGAAGTGTCGTTACGGCTGAAACCAGTGACGGTGCTGCCGGAAACGAACAGCGGGCCTTTGACGGTGTCGTAGGTTTTGATGAGATCGAAAATGGAACTGATGGTTTCCGCGTTGTCGTCGAAATGCGTTTTCCGGGAATCGAACGTGGCCTTGTGCGCGGCGATCTGTGCGCCAGTGAGCGTGATGGCTCCGGTGATGTGGCTCTTCAGTTCTTCGGCGGCCAAGGCGACGAGATCCGGTGCGTTCTCCGCGACGATTAGGTTGCCAGCTCCGCTGAAATGCAGTGGAGCTCTGGCGGTGTTCCAGGTGCCAGCCAACTGTGGCTCGTTGTTGATGTAGAGACGACGGACGCTTTCGTTCACGCCGCTGGCCAAGTCGAGCTTGCCGGTGAGAAAGACGGCGGCGTTGTCGTGGATGGCACCGCTGGTGGTTTGAATGATACCTGTGCCATAGGAAGCGATGGTTAAATCCTTGGTGCCGAGCGATCCGCCCGGTGAAACAGTCAGCGTGCCATCGCCGATCACGGTTTCGCCTGTGTAGGTATTCGCAGCAGTGACGACTAACGCGCCGCCGCCGCTTTTCCAGAAACGCCGGGGAGTGCCGTCGTCAGAAATAGTGCTGTCGATCGTGGTGGTTAGACCGGGGGCAACGGACACCACCGAGTTTCCGGTCATACGAAGTCCACCGCCGGAAAGCGTGGCGGCTCCTTCTTCAAACGACAGCCCAGTGATGTCCTGCGTGCCGCTGATGGTAACTGCGAAGGGAGCCGTAGCGTCATTTCCTGCGGAGAAAACGGCAATTTTTCCCGGTATCCAAGCGGCTGTTGTGCCATTGCCGGCAGATGCGGCATTCCAGAAAGCGTTGCTGCTGTCCCACGTTCCAGTCGGCGCGGAATTGCCCGCGCCTGCGGTGGCTCCGTTTTGATCCCAGTGGAGTTGGTTAGGAATCGTGCAGTCGATGACCACTGCGTCGCACTGGTGGGTGTTGCCGTTTCTGATCGCTGTCAGCCTGAAACCATCACCGCCCGAGACGGTGATGGGGCCAGTGAAAACTCGTTGGAAATTTCCGTTGCGGACGGTTCCCACGGAGTCGGTCCATTTCAAAACGAGATCGGCATTCGGGCCAGCAGTCTGACCGACCGTGACGGACCCAGATGTGCTTTCACTGTAACTCCACACGCAGCCGGAAGTGCCCCGCGTGAGCCACGTCGCGTAAACGGCGTGGATGATCGCGCCGTTGGGAAGATCGATCCCGCCATCTGCGAGATTGAAAGTGTAAGAAGTGCCGGCAGCACCATTCATCCGATAGTTCCGGGCCTGCGCGAACACCGTGCCGTCCGGCTCCCACGGCGAAACCCCGTGATCCGCCTCAAACTGCGAACCCGAGGCCATCCGCCATCCTCGATCGGTGTACTCCGACGAAATCGGACCGAGCGGGCCATTGAGGGGAATCGTCGTCTGGCGTGGCGTGTCGATGGCCAGCAGCGCACCAGCCACCGGCAAAGTCGGTGCTCCAACAATGTGATCTGGGCTGACAAAAGTCCCAGCAGTGGCGGAGATCATTTGCAGCAGCAGACAAGCGGATGTGGCGACGAACGAGGAAGACAAGTGCATATTTTTAAACGTTGGGTTTTATGAGTTTCTACTCCGCTCATCGCGTAGCCGCAACCGCTTTTAGGCGGGCGGAGAGTTTTCCTCGTTAGACTGAGCCACGGGCCTGCGCGGTTTGGGTGATTTGATCGCAACTGAATCCGTGCCCGTTAACCAAACCAAACCGTCCCATGGGGACCGGCTAAAGCATCTACAAACCCAACAAAAAGCTGGCAACGAAAAGGAGACCACCTCAAATAAAGCGGTGTGAATAAAGCACCAAGGAAGAGAATCCAGACGAGCATGTAAGGATTCTACGATGAATGTCTGTTATTTGGGGTTAACACCCCCGAAGCAGCTTTATGGCCCTCACCTCCGCCGCCCCAAATTATTCCTTAGGAGAAGAAATCCGCCCATCATGAATAAAAAGTTTATCCACATCGCGTTGGCTTTGAGCTGCGCACTCGTTTGCCAAGCCGCTGAACCGGGGAAATCCCAGATACTTAGCTCACCGGATCAAGTGCCTGAAGGCTTGGAGAAATCCGACTGGAAGGGTATCCGTCAGGCATACCAAGCATCGCAGTTCCGCAGTGCGAAAAACGCCGGGCTCACCACTCAGCAGGCGTATTTGAAGGCCAGCAATAACGAGGAAGTCTATGACTTTGGTGGGTCTGTCGCAGTCTCGGGCGATACGGTCGTCGTCGGGGCATACGTAGAAGACAGCCCGGCTACGGGCGTGAACAGCGTTTTGAGCAAAGCGGCGTTTGGTTCGGGAACGGAGACCATTTCGGCAGCGGCGTATGTCTTTGTCCTTAGCGGCGGGACATGGAGTCAGCAAGCGTGCATCAAAGTCAGCAACACCGGATCAAGTAACCTGGGCAGCACTTCCGTAGCGATCTCTGGCGATACTATTGTCGTCAAGGGGCTTAGGGGACCGGCGTATGTGTTCGTCCGCAGCGGTGGGATCTGGAGTCAGCAGGCGTTTCTCAAATCCAACAACAACGAGGAGTTTAACGAGTCCAGCGATTCCGTAGCGATCTCGGGCGATACGGTCGTCGTCGGGGCTATGGAATCGGCGTATGTGTTTGTCCGCAGCGGCGGGATCTGGAGCCAGCAAGCGTATCTCAAAGCGAGCAACTCTGAGTGGTCTGACGGTTTCGGCACTTCCGTGGCGGTTTCGGATAATACTATCGTCGTCGGGGCTTACGGGGAATCCAGTTCAACCACAGGGGTGAATAGCGTTCCGAATAAAGCGTTGTATGGATCAGGAGCGGCGTATGTTTTTGTCCGCAGCGGCGCGCAATGGAGCCAACAAGCGTATCTGAAAGCAAGCAACTCCGGGTTTAATCTCTTCGGTACTTCCGTGGCGGTATCGGGTAATACGGTCGTCGTCGGAGCCTACACTGAAGCCAGCTCGACCAGAGGGGTGAACAGCGTCCCGAATGAAGCGGCGTTTGGATCGGGAGCAGCGTATGTGTTTGTCCGCAGCGGTGGGACATGGAGACAGCAAGCGTATCTCAAAGCTAGCAACACGGGGACGGAAGATTCCTTCGGTTTTTCCGTGGCGGTCTCGGGCGATACGGTCGTCGTTGGGGCTTACGGAGAATCCAGTTCGACAACGGGTTTGAATGGCAATCAGGCAAACAACCGTGCCGGTGATTCAGGAGCAGCCTACGTCTTCACCCGCAGCGGTGGCAGATGGAACCAGCAAGCGTATCTCAAAGCCAGCAACACCGGGCCGAGTGATAGGTTCGGTGGCTTCGTGGCGATTTCTGGTAGCACGATCATCTCCGGCGCCAGTCAGGAAGACAGCAGCACCAGCGGGATCAACACGGTGCCGAGCGATACAGGAACCGCAAATGACTCCGGCGCAGCTTATATTTTCGCTCTGCCTACCCAATTCCAAGTCAACGTCAAAACCGATATCAAGCTCGGCAGAGTCATCGGAGCAGGCAGTTTCTCCGAAGGCCGCAACGTCACCCTCAAAGCCACGCCGAAAGAAGGCCGCACCTTTGTGGGCTGGTTTGAGAAGAAGAAACTCATTTCCACAAACAAGAAATTGGTCATTAGGAATCTAACTGAAAGCCGTGTGTTCGAGGCGAAATTCAAGTAAATGCGACGGGGGCTGCGATGGGTACCAGTTCCAAATAACAGACATTGACAGTGAATATGTGGCAACCAACCGCAGTGAATCTGCTACCCAGATTTCATGCCAAGGCCAAACGAGCTTCTCGAGAAACGGTCCGCAGTGAAGGGGGCTTGGTTTCTCTGGTATCCATCCAGACGCTTCAATTCAAGCCTCGCCCACTGGATGTTCTGTTTGATTCAGCGCGGCCTCACCGGAATTCACGCCTGCGGGGCACGTCGCGTTCACTTCCTGTCGAAACCACCCACACGCTTTCCGTGGTTTTCTGATTTGCGGTGGTGCCTGAAATTCGTAGTCAAAAATTCTTCCTTCCATCTTCCCATCGAGGCTCATTTCTCATCGGCTGGCGGCGTGCTCACGGCTACAGGAGCGAGGTGTGGCGAGATCACTTTGGCGACTTGTTTTGCGAGCTTCC
>JANOQR010000286.1:0-2350 GCA_031414935.1 Luteolibacter sp. | reverse complement strand
CCGCTTTCACAAACCATATCCAAACAACCGATATGCCATAACCCCTCACCTAAGGTGCCCTTTGTTTAAAGTCTTAATTTTTAAGCTGTACGTGGGAATGTATGTGTAATATATCAACACCTCTTACTCTTCACTTCCCACTTCCAACTTCCAACTTCCGACTTGAATCAAAGGCCAGCTTCGGTGAGGCGTTCGTCCATTTCGGTTTTTTGGAGTTGGTTGGTGAACTCGGTGAGGTCGCCTGCGATGACGCCGGTGAGGTTGTGGGAGGTGAAGCCGATGCGGTGGTCGGTGATGCGGCTTTGGGGGAAGTTGTAGGTGCGGATTTTCTCAGATCTATCACCGGAGCCGATGAGGGCGCGGCGGTGGCTGGAGTAGGCTTGTTGCTGTTCTTGGAGTTTTTGTTCGTAGAGCTTGGAACGGAGGATTTGGAGGGCCATTTCCTTGTTTTTAATCTGCGAGCGGCCGTCTTCGCATCGGACGTAGAGGCCGGTGGGTAGGTGGAAAATTTGGACGGCGGATTCGGTGCGGTTGACGTGTTGGCCCCCTGCCCCACCGGCGCGGCAGACTTCGATGCGGAGGTCTTCTTGCCTCAGCTCGACATCGACTTCTTCCGCCTCTGGCAGGACGGCGACGGTGACGGTGGAGGTGTGGACGCGGCCTTGGGTCTCGGTGGCGGGGACGCGCTGCACGCGGTGGACGCCGGACTCGTATTTGAGGTAACGGAAAACTTCTTGGCCGGTGATTTTCAGGATGACTTCTTTGAATCCGCCGACTTCGGAGGGTGAGCTGCCGAGGTGCTCGGATTTCCAACCACGGAGGTCGGCGTAGCGTTGATACATCCGCATGAGTTCGGCGGCGAAGAGTGAGGCTTCGTCGCCACCGGCTCCGGCGCGGATTTCTATCAAGGCGTCACGGTCCTCGTTCGGATCGGCGGGAAGCAGGGCGTATTGGAGGTCTTGGGCGAGCTGGAGGATTTGATTTTCGAGGCCGGGGATTTCTGCGGCGGCCATTTCGGAGAAATCGGGATCATCGGATTTCGCGAGTTCGAGGTTCTCAGCGAGGTGGCGTTTGGAGGACTCGAGCGTGTCCCAGAGGGCGAGGGTTTGTTTCAGCTTACCATGTTCGCGAAGAATCTCGGTGGCTCGCTTGGGATCGGAGAAAAGTTCAGGATCGCCGACGGCTTCTTCGAGCTCGGAGAAGCGTTCGCGGCGTTTGGTGATGAGGGAGGAGTAATCCATGAACTTCGGTGCGGCGGGTGATAGAGGAAATTCGCCACGAGGTGGAGGAAAAACCTGCATGAATTGAGCCCTGCGGAACCTCGCCAGCTTCGGGTGGATTTGTAAAGAATTGTAAAGGACGGGTAAAATGGATTGAGCAAGTGCGATGGCTATCAGATTGAATAATGCAATCGCCATGAAAACTAACCCGCTTGCAGCACTTGCCATCCTCGTCGCCCTGATTTCACCGATCAACGCGCAAGACGGCGTTCTCGATCTCACGAGTCTGGCCAACTACGCTAACCAGCCGCGCCCTGCCTACATCACCAAGAATAATACCACTAACGGCAACGCCATCACTGACAAAGGTGCCACACTCGGCAGGGTGCTTTTTCACGACAGGCGGCTTTCTAGAAACGACACCATTTCCTGCTCGTCCTGCCATGACCAATCCCGTGCCTTTGCCGATACGGCGACGGCGAGCAGCGGAGTGAATGGCACGACTGGTCGCCACTCGATGCGTCTGGTCAACGCCCGCTTCGCCACGGAACGCAGGTTTTTCTGGGACGAGCGCGCGGCTACGTTAGAAGCCCAGACTACGCAACCCATCCAGGATCATGTGGAAATGGGTTTCAGCGGCACTCTCGGCGATCCAGCCTTCGCTGCACTCGTCAGCAAGCTCTCCGCCATTGATGAATACCGCGTGCTCTTTGCCATGACCTTCGGCGACAAAAACATCACCGAAGCACGCATCCAACTCGCGCTCGCGCAGTTCGTTCGCAGCATCCAATCCTTCGATTCCAAATACGACGCAGGTCGTGCTGTTACCGGAAATGACAATGCGAATTTTGCGAATTTCACCGCCGCAGAAAATGCCGGGAAACAGTTGTTTCTCAATCCTCCGGGCGGACCTAACGGCGGAGCGGGATGCGCGGGTTGCCATCGCCCACCTGAGTTCGACATTGATCCAAACAGCCTGAACAACGGAGTCATCACCAAAATCGGCGGCGGCACCGATCTCACAAACACTCGCTCGCCAAGTCTTCGCGATTTGGTAGGTCCCGGCGGCAGCTCTAACGGCGCCTTCATGCACGACGGCAGTTTCGCCACCATCGCCCAAGTCATTAACC
>JANOQR010000285.1:0-46012 GCA_031414935.1 Luteolibacter sp. | reverse complement strand
CGCATTTTTTTGGTGTATTCTTCAATGCTGGTTTCACTCATATCCATGGCTGGCGCCATGGTGTCTCCATTTGTGAGGCAACGGGACTCTCTCGAACGTTCCGGGATTTCTTTTCGGTGTCCGCTTCAATGAGGCAACACGGGGTGTTGTTTGAAGAAAGTCGCCGCTTGACCTCGCGGCCTGGGGAGATTTCCTTCCCGCCATGTTTCGCGAAGTCCTGAAATCCAAGCTCCACCGCGCCATGATTACTGGCTCAGATGTGGACTATGAAGGCAGCATCGAGATCCCACGGGATTTGATGGATGCGGCGGACTTGTGGGCTGGGGAAAAAGTATTAGTCGCGTCCATCACCACTGGCAGCCGCCTAGAAACCTACGTGCTGGAGGGAAAAGCAGGCACCGGTCACATCATGATAAACGGCGGCGCGGCGCATTTGATCAAAGCCGGCGAACGGGTGGCGATCATGGCATTCGCGCTCTCGGAAACTCCGGTGGCGTCGCGGAATTTGTTGCTAGATGAGCGCAATAACATCGTCCGCCAGAGCCAGTAAGCACATCGGTTTCAGGCTGAAATGGCGTTGACCAGCTAGCGGTGGCGTGCCAATTTCTCGCCTCTATGAAGTCCATCCCGGCTCTTACCGCCATCGCTGCATTTGGCCTCGTCGCCTGCGATACCATGTCCACCCCGATCAGCACGGGTGGGTTTGATCCTCTGAGCGCACCGGGATCTCAACGCGGCACAAGTGCGCCTAGCCCTACGTTTTCCGCCGGAGAATTCGTCCGCGCTTCCATGGAGAACACTGCTTTTTACAAAGTCCGTCCCAAGGGCGATGGCGACGCCGATAAACTCCTGCCGCGCGGCACCTCAATGAAGGTCATCTCCGTCAGCGGCAGCTACCTCAAGGTGGAGCTCGATAGCGGCGACATCGGTTTCGTCCCCACCGTGATGGTGGAAAATCCGAATGCCGCGCCGCCTGCGCCGATGCCAGGCACGAACGAATACCAAGTTTATCCGCCGCTGCCCGGAGCTGGCATGGGCCTGCCCTTACCGCCCATCGATCCCGCTGGCCTGCCTCCAGACGGAGCCATCCCGACGGTGATCGACCCCGATGCACCCAGCACAGTAACTCCCGTCCCACCCGTCACCCCCACGACTGATACCTTCCCTGCTCCGCCCGCCACGCCACCCGTGGAAACGAGCGTTCCGCTGCCTCCTAACGGCGAAGCCGAAACCACCACTCCGCCACCGACCCCCAAGCTGGAAGCGGAGTGAAGAAAGTGCGGATGGCTTCTTGAAACCACATCCAGCGGTGATTGAATCCCGTTTGTGAATCTCTGCCACTGCCTTTTTGCCGCGCTCTTGTTAGGCGCGTGTTCCTCGTCTCACGAGCCTCTCGCCGTCAAAGAATTCCAGCTCCGAGATCAGGCGCAAAACGCCGTCGAAGAGCCGATGGTGAGAATGGAAAAAGCCCGGCGTCTCAGCGGTGCCGTCAGCATGGAAGAGCGCCGCAGCCGCCTCGGGCAATACTACACAATGAGCTGGAACGACGCCGCCAGAGCGGGCGAAGTTTCCGTCATTTTCCAATACCAGCAAGGAGCCACCGCCAGCCTCGTCAAGCGCATGGTTAGAAATTTCCCTGCCGCTGATTCCTGTGGAAAAGCCGAGTTCGCCATCATCGGGGACGACTATTTCAAAAACGGCCGAGTCCTCGCGTGGAAGGCGACTCTCCAGCGCGGCGGCAAAATCATCGCCACCCGCCAGTCTTACCTCTGGCAATGATTGGCAAAATCACAGATGGATGATTGACCAGCCGCCCGAGTGATTTTACTCTTCATGCTCAATCGCCGTTGAAACGACGGCCATTTCTCAGTGACTACCGACGGCCCAGTTTTAACAGGTATCTTCGATGGATTCAGTTGGATCCGCTGTGAGGGGAAAGGTTCATTTCTCAACAGCCCGGCGATGAAATCCTTTGGCGATGCGCGAATCGCGGCGGGCGAGAAATGTCTCGTCGTCGATCTCGGCGCGTGCAGTGGCATGGATTCCACCTTCATGGGAACTCTAGCAGGCATGGCCGCCCGCCTCTCCGCCCACGAAAACGCCAGTCTCCACATCGCCGACGTGAATTCCCGTAATCAACGCTCGCTCGAGGATCTTGGCTTAGACTTCCTCATGGAAATCGATCCGCCACTCGCTGCCTGGCGCGGAAACATCGCCAACATCCGCGAGCAGTTAGACGCGCCTGCCGCCCCCGCGACGAACTCCCTCACACGCACCCAGCTCGTCCTCGAAGCGCACCAAGAACTCGCCAACCAGAACGACAAAAACGCCGCAACATTTTCCACCGTCATCAACCTGCTAGAATCCCAGTTGCAGGAAAAACGACAAACCTCCGAGTGAACGACTCACAAAGGATGCGTCTGAAACTTTGAGTCCCCCGCCCGATGTCCATCCACTCGCTCATCCCCTATGCCGCCTGTGCGCTGGTCGTCATCATCCTTCTGCTAGCCCTGAGAAATCAGCGCCGCCGGGCGAAATCCATCCGCCGGAAATTCGAAGACCTCGAGGGCGAAGAAGAGCGAATGTTCACCTTCCTCCACGATCTCGGCCTCGCCATCGAGAACGAGCCATCCGCCACCGTCCTCTCCCGCATCATTGTCGATGGCATCGACAAAGTCGTCACCGCGCGCGGCGGTGCCATCTATTTCCTCAACCCAGAAAACGACTTCCTCAACCCCTCCTACATTTCCGAAGACTGCCCCATCCTCATCGACATCCCCGCCGATGTTAGGAAACGCGCCGAACGCGATCCCCGCGCACTCGAAAGCCACATCCGCCTCGCCCGCGTCGCCGTCGGCCAAGGCATCCTCGGCCACTGCCTCAGCGCGGGCGAACCCATCCTAATCGCCGATGTAAAAAACCACCCGGCTAACCTCGCCGCCCGCGATTCCTACCCGAAAAACATCGCCGCGCTCCTCGCCCCGCTCCGCCACGCCAACCGCAACCTCGGCGTCCTCGTCGTCGCCCGCCATCACGACGACGGCCATTTCACCACCAACGACTTCACCGTCTTCCGCTCCGCCGCAGAGCAATCCTCCTTCGCCATCGGCAACGCCCGCATCCACCGCGAGGCCAACGAAAAACGCGCCTTCGAGAACGAACTCCAAAACGCCCGCGAGGTCCAACGCATCCTCCTGCCCCAACAAGACCCCCTCATTTCCGGCTTCCGCATCACCGGCACCAACGTCCCAGCCCGCATCATCAGCGGCGACTACTACGACTACATCCACCTCAGCGACGAGAAACTCGGCATCGTCATCGCAGACGTTTCAGGAAAAGGCGTCCCCGCCGGCCTGCTCATGGCCACCTGCCGCAGCGCGCTCCGTGCTCTCGCCCCAGCGGAAATTTCCCCCTCCCGTGCGATGGCCGCCGTCAATCGCCAACTCTTCCCGGACATCCGCGAAGACATGTTCATCAGCATGGCTTACAGCGTCCTCGATAGTGCCGCTGCCACCCTCACGCTCTCCCGCGCCGGCCACGATCCCGCCCTGCTTTTCCGCCGCGAATCCGGCACCGTCGAGCTCCTCCGTTCGCCCGGCCTCGCCCTCGGCATCGACAGCGGCACCGTCTTTGAGCGCGTCACCCGCGATCATGAAATCCACCTAACATCCGGTGATTGTGTCCTTTTTTACACCGACGGCGTCAAAGAAGCCGTCAATCCCCACGAAGAAGAATACGGCATGGAACGCATGTCCGAAGCCTTCCGCCTCGCCGCCCCGCTCGGTGCCGAAGCCATCCTCGTCCGGCTCCAAGCCGACCTCAAAGCCTTCACCGGCCACGGCCCCCAAATGGACGACATCACCCTCGTCGCCATCGAAAAACGCTGATTTTTACTGTGCTTATCATCCTCATCAAATCCACTCTCGCCCTTTTCCTCATCGTCTGGTCCATCGCGGGCGTCGCACTTTTTGTAAAATACGATGCCTTGTTCGGTTTGCACAAAGACGACCCATCCGAGTCATCCGGCGCGCGTGCTCTCAACCTGACTCAAGTCGTCTCAGTCTGGTTCGGAGTCTTTTTTGTCGCGTTCTATTTCCTAGTTCGTTGATGCAAACTGCCGCTAACACGCTTACCGCAAATTCAAGTGTGTGGTGATCGCCTTAACGACTAACGGATGCAACGGCTGCTTCGTGTAATTAAAAGGATTTTTGCCATCCGGTTTCGACTTCTCCGCTTCGATCAATTCCGTGATTTGAGCGTGCATGTCATTCGTCGGTACTCGTTCACGAGTCATCACTTTCGCCGCGATGGCGTTGTATTCAATTTCCGAACCCACGTCGTAGGTGTCATCGCCCGTGCTTCTGATGGGCGCGCTAGTGGCCCAGACGAGCTTGGCTTTGGTGGCCTTCAGTCTTGTGACGATTGCCTGTAAATTTTTTTCATACTCTGCTGGCGATGTCATGCGAACGCCGCCCGCAGTTTTCGGTAAAGTCCGCACCGATGCGATGCCCGGCATCTTGTAGAAAAGGTCGCCGTGCCCGAAGTTGAAGTGAATCAAATCCCATTTCCCGCTGCCCAGCATCTCATCTAACCGCACCGAAGAAATCCCCGAGTTGAAGACCTCGCCCGGTTTCGAGGCGGCAAATACGACTTCCGCGCGGCCTTTGAGTTCGTTGGTCGTTCCCTGCGCCAATCCTTGATAGAAGCTATCGCCCAATATCAACACACGCGGTGCACCAGCGGCGGAAAGCACCGTTGAGAGGCAAAACATCAGGAGCAACAGCGACTTCATCGGCTTGTAGACCTCAGCTAAACATTTCCGTCATAGCACCCGTGCTGTCCGCGAACTTCTCCGTCGGGACATCCATCGCATTGAGCATGGAAACAAACAGATTGGCCATCGGCACTTTCTTGTCGCCTTCAAACGAGTGGAGATTTCCATGTTTGATGCCGAGCTTGTTGCCGCCTGCTAGGTGAAGCGGATAGTTCTTCGTGCTGTGCGAAGCGTGCGGATGCGCGGAACCCCAGAGCACCAGCGTGCGATCTAGCATGTTTCCGTCACCCTCTTTTGTCTCGCGAAGACGCTTGAGGAAGTACGCATGTTGTTCGGCGCGCCACTGGTCCCACTTGCCGGAAAACTCGTCGGGGCGCTTGTGGGCGATGTCGTGGGTGGCTCCTTTGTAGCCGAGGGCGTAAGTCGCGTAGTTCCACATTTCGCTACTCTGCGACTGCTCACTCTCAAGCATGAGCGTGGCAAAGCGCGTGGAATCTGTCTGGAACGCGAGATAGATTAAATCATACATGCAGCGGATGTATTCCTGTGGATCTTTGTGGGAAACTTCGAGGTTCAGCCCCTTGGTATCGACGTTCTTAATTGGCTTGTTAGTCCATTCGCTGGTGCGCTCTACCCGCTGTTCTAACGAGCGAACCGAGTCCAAGTATTCCTCCATTTTCAACTGATCTTCGCCACCGAGGCGGTTTTTCAGGCTCTTACTTTGATCCATCACCAAATCGAGAATGCTCGCCTCCCGCTTCAGGCCAGCGCGGATCTGTTCAACGGTCTTGCCAGCGTAGGGATTAAATAGGCGACTAAAAATTTCCTGCGGCTTGTGCATGGATGGAATAGGACGCCCCGGCCCGCGATGCGAAAGCGTTTTACAAGATCCATAAGAACCCGTCCCGCCCTCCGTCCCTAACACGAGCGAAGCAAAGCGCGTGTGATGACCGAGGGCATTCGCGGCGATTTGGTCGATGGAGATGTTGTTCGTTTTTTCCGTCCCAGCCATGTCCGCTCCGGTGGCAAACACATCGCCCGAGCTGTGTCCGCCTAGCGCGTGACCGCCAGCGTGATCGAGACCTTGAAGATAACTCACAGAATCCTTCAGCGACTCAAATGGTGAAGACGATTGATTAAACGAGAGCGGACCAGCCTTCGCGCAGGGCCACCAACTCCAGTCGTGATGCGGCTTCGTCAGGTTTAAATTTCCGTTAGGCGCGTCTGGCATGTATGCGCCGTAGGCGAAATAGCTGACCAACATGCGCTTCGGCATGGCCGCAGTCCCGCTGACGCCCATGGCGCGACTCATGCTGTTGAGAAATGGCAGCGCGAGGGCGATGCCTCCTCCTTTGAGAAGTTCACGCCGATTGAGATGCCAAGATTGATGTTTCATTGTGCTTTTGTTGAAAAGTTAGACTCGTGGAAAATTGGACTCTGGCAGATGGAAACAATCATGTCTTGTAGGCCATAACCGTTCATTTTCAAATAATTCATCATCTGCTCCACGGTGAAGCGGTCATGGTAAGTCAGCTCGCGCCCGATGCTGTAAGTCAGCAAACGCCGCAAGACGTTCTCGACCACATCGTTCTTCCGGTCCTTGAGAAGATGCGCTTTTAAGTCATCCAGCCCGTTCACTTCCGGCCCCTGCGGCACGCGGGAATCGGCCTCGATCTTTACGGTGTTGATCGACTTTAAATAGGCTTCATATCCTGCGAGATCGACGTGCTTTTGCTTATCGAAGCCGCTGACCCGAGCTCCGTCTTTCGGCACAAGTGGTTGGTATTTTCCGATGGCGTTGTAGTGCTCAAAAGGAATCCCCCACGGGTCCAAGCGGACGTGACAATCGTTGCAGCTCTCTTGCGTCCGATGCAGCCGCAGCAGCTCTTTGATGCTTGAGGCGTGTTCCGCAGATTTTCCTGCGGAATCGGATAGGGCGGGCACATCTGCGGGCGGCGGCTTGACCTCATCACCCAGAATGGCCTCGCGCAGCCAGACGGCGCGGTAAATCGGATGCGGTGCCGAGCCAGTGCCATTTCCTATCAGAACCGAACCATGCGTGAGCAACCCTCCGAGGTGATGCTCCGGCTGGATCGCTACCGGGCGGAACTCGATTCCCTCCACTCCAGAAACTCCGTAATGAGCAGCTAACGGTTGATTTAGATAGGCGAAATCGGAATCAATCACGTTCAGCACATTCAAATTCCGCCGGATCAACTCACCCACGAAGCCGACAGTTTCATCCATCATATAGTCCCGGATCGTCGGGCGGTATGGCACCTCGGTGCCTGTTCTTTCTCCATGAGGCACGTAGTAGAGAAAGCGTGGGAAAAGATCTTTGTTGATCGGGACGGTCTTTGCTTTGTCGAGGCTCATCCATTGCATGGTGAAATTTCTAACAAAAACAGATGAGCGTTGGTCTGCCAGCAAGCGCTGGACTTGTGTTTCGATGACGGATGGATTGTCGAGTTTCCCAGCCGCCGCGAGTTTCAGTAGCGTTTCATCGGCCATCGTGCCCCAGAGGAAATACGAGAGCTTCGAGGCCAGCACGTATTGTTGACTCACACCGCTCTGCGCGTTGGCGTGATAGAGAAACTCCGGCGAGATGAGCACCAGTGCCAAAGTCTCACGCATCGCGGCCTCCAGCGTGAGCATATCCGGCGAGACCATCTCGTAGATTTTCACGAACCTCGCCACTTCTTCATTCATCGCCGGGCGACGATATGCCCGAGACATGAAGCGTTTGATGACTTCCCTAACATAGGCTTTCGGGTCACTCGCCCGCACTGGAGAGTCGAACAAGATCCGAGTGTGATGCTCAGGCGGCCACACTTCCACAAGTGGCGATTCAAATTCCATCCATTCAACGACGGCACGCGGCATCGCGAGATGCCGTGATTTGTAAAATCCGTTTTCATCGTTCAATGTCCCATCGTCATACAAATTTTGCGGCGTGATCGTCAGCGTCGGTGGTAGGTTTTTTCCTTTGTCGCCCCGTGGAGGTCGAACCGGAAAATTCTCAATCCGCCCGCGAAACTCAAATTCCTCTGGGTGATCTGGGTTATTGCGAAGCGCGATTGTTCCCACGGGTTCGATCCTAGAAGTCGATTGATTTTCTCCGAGATTGTAGCCCATCACCAACCGCAATGGCAGCTCAGTGACTCCAGACGGAAGGATGGCAGATGCCTTGATGCGGATGCGAAACTCACCCGTGGCGGGAAAACTTTTCAACCCCATTCCATTTCCGGGAGTGCCGCGGCCACCGCCCCAGACTCCAATCTCGTCGTTGCCAAAGCCCCTATCAGAACCCACGGAGTTCCACTCTGCCCGAGTTTTATGGATCTCAGGTTTCTCAGGATCGACAATCGCGCTGGCCATCGCACGCCGTGCGCATTCGAGGTAACGGTCGATTTGCTCCGGCCCCATCCGCATCAACTCTGCCGTGTTATTGAAATGGTACGGCTTCACCGGATCGACGGGCAAGTTGTCGATCAGCTTCAACTCAAAACCCAACAGATCACGCATCGTGTTCTGGTATTCGAAGTTCGTCATCCGCCGCGCAGTCGGTGCGGCAGCCACTTCATCTACCTTTGCCGACTGGCCACGCAATCCTGCGTCGATCCACTTGACGACCGCCGCGCGGTCCGCCGCCTTCGGTTGCGGCTCGTCTTCGGGAGGCATCTCACCGCTTTCTAACGCTTCTAAAATTTTCTCCCAATGCTCTGAATCTTGCCCAGTCGCTAGATCACGGTTCAGAGTGTGCAGCGTCATTTTCCCCTTACTCTTCTTCGGCCCGTGACACTCGATGCAGTGGGTCATGAAAAAGGGCTTAATCCGCGAGTCGAACTCTGCGACAGCACTCGGAGCTTCCTCAGCCAAAGCCGCAACACCCGCTGTCCACAATGCCGCGCCACATGCAAATCTGAAACTCCAACAAATCATGCCGCAAATTCTCATACACTTATTTTGCCGCCGGGCAGTGTCGGTGTCGCCATGGCTGTTGAAGTTTTGCTGAAAGATAACATGCCGTCTCTACGGGAAATCCCGATGAATCTTGCCACAAAGTTCAAGCCCGGCTCACGAACGGAAGTCGCCGCACTGTGGACTGCTTCGAGATGTCCTGCCCGTTACCCACAAGTATGGAAGAGTTTCAGACTTCAATGTGCCAGAAAACGCCTGAATCTTCAGCCCCGTGAGGGCGCAAGACGATAGCCTAGGGTATCGCCCTAGGTCTAACGGACGAGTAAAACCCAAGCCCTGAAGGGGCGATACATGAAGTGCCGCAGTCTATGTTCCGCCCTTTCAGGGCTTGAATAGCTAATACAAACCGATTCCCAGGTCGATGCCCTGGGCTGTCGTCTAGCGTCCCCTTGGGACTGAAGATGATATTTGTGGGTAACGGGCAGGACATGTCGCCGCAGTTCAAAGCATGGGACAAGCATCGGCTTTTTCATTGGCTGGGTCTTCATAGATCGAGCCACTTTCAGTTACGCACTATGGACGACTGCTGGATTGCGAAAGTTGCAATCTCTGCTTTCGCTCGCAACACTCCGCCCGCCACTGACATGCGTTCTGAGAAATCTTTTACCTCATCTTTTCGTGACAATTTCATCTCTTAAATGGTTCTGCCTATTTGCTGTGACTTGGTTTTCTATCACCTACGTCTATGCCGCTGCGATTCCAGTGCGAGTGAGTGCCACGTCTGGCATGACACGCGGCGGTAAGCCCTATTTCGTCAAAGGCGCGGGTGGCAGTGATCGCTTAAAAGACCTCGCAGCACGCGGCGCAAACTCGTCCCGCACCTGGACCACGGGCGGCCTTGAGGAAATTCTCGATGAGTCTGAGAAACTCGGCCTTACCGTGAGTGCGGGAATTTGGTTAGAATCCGAGTGCAGTTGGTTTTCCTACAAGAACCCCGCAGACTGTGCCAAACAAGCCGAGCGCGTGCGTAAGGAAGTCACTCAGTTTCGGAACCACCCCGCACTCCTCGCTTGGGGAATCGGCAACGAAGCGGAGGGCGACGGTTCAGATACCGCCTTCTGGCAGCAACTCAATCGCCTCGCCATCCTCGTTCATGAGTTAGATCCCGCGCATCCCACCTTTACCGCCGTGGCAGGCCTGAGTCCCGCGAAAGCAAAAGCACTTAACGCCCATACGCCGCGATTAGACTACGTGGGAATCAACACTTACGCCAGTGCGGCGACCTTGCGGAAACATCTGAAAAAATTGGGCTGGAAACGTCCGTGGCTACTTACCGAGTGGGGTCCAACAGGTTTTTGGGAATGCAAGAAATCCGCCTCGGGCGCACCGCTGGAGCAGACTAGCAGCGAGAAGGCGGAGATGGCACGTCGGATCTATCAGACTGCGATCACCAACGATGGCGGCTGTCTCGGTAGTTACTTTTTTCTCTGGGGTTGGAAATTCGAAGCCACTGCCACTTGGTTCGGACTCATCACTCACGAGGGGGACACCGTCGCGGCTTTGGACGCGCTACAAGAAATGTGGAGCGGCACGAAGCCCGCCAATCAAGCACCTGCCGTCAAAGCATTGCGTGGGGTTCCGAAAACCCATGTGCCAGTTGCGACTAGCTTCGAAGCCCACGTAGAAAGCTCCGATCCCGATGGCGATTCGCTCGTGTTCAACTGGGCCGTGTTAGCGGAAAGGAAAGGTCACAGCCCGGGCGAAAGAATTGCCATGCCCAAGCCTGTCGCAGACACCATCGTGAAAAGCTCAGGCGAGTTCGTAACGATCAAGACTCCCGCCAAGCCCGGGACTTATCGCCTGCATGTCTGGATCAAAGACGGCAAAGGCCACGCCGCCACGGCGAATCTGCCGTTTGAAGTGCGCTGAATCCTAACGGACCGCGAAATTTATTTCGCCCGAGTTATTCTCCCATCGCAACCGCATTCGCCGCTGCATAATCGCGGGCATGGGTGAGACTGATCTGGATGTTAGTCACTCCGTTCTTTTCCGCGAAAGCCGCAGCAGCTCCGTGAAGCAGCAGCTTCGGCGCACCGGATTCTTCACGAATGATTTCCAAATCTAGCCATCCCGCTTGCGAGCCGATACCGGTGCCGAGAGCTTTGGAAACCGCTTCTTTTGCGGCGAAACGAGCCGCGAAATGCAGCGCGGCGTTCTTCTTGCTGGCGCAGTAATCGCGCTCGCTGGTGGTGAAAAGTTTCGCGAGGAACGACTCCCCATGTCGCTCAATCGCGGCCGCGATGCGATCCACTTCCACCACGTCGATGCCGATGCCGAAGATGCACATGGTCAGGCGGTGTAGGCAGCCATGAGTTCCTTCATTTCCCTAACCGCCGCAGTGAGTCCGACGCGGGTGGAGCGGGCGATGATGCTGTGGCCGATGTTGAGTTCGGCGAGGTGCGGAATGGTGAGGATGCCGGCGATGTTGGTGTAGTTGATGCCGTGTCCAGCGTTCACTTGGACGCTGCCATGAGCTTGTTTCGCCGCAACGATGAGCCGATCTAACTCAGTCTGCACGGCCTCGCCAGTGGCGTTTGCGAAGGCACCCGTGTGAAGCTCGATCATGTCGGCACAGGCCTCGCCAGCAGCTTCGACTTGTTTTAAATCTGGATCAATAAACACGCTGACGCGGATACCAGCATCTTGGAGCCGGGCGATGACCATGCGGGTTTTATCGAAACTCCCGAGCACGTTGAGTCCGCCTTCCGTGGTGATTTCTAGCCGATTTTCTGGAACCAGACAGACAAACTCGGGCTTTAATTTTAAGGCGATTCCGACCATTTCCTCAGTCACCGCCATTTCAAGATTCAGCGGCACGGAGAGTTCGCCGCGGATACGAAAGGCGTCCGCATCTTGCATGTGGCGGCGGTCACTGCGGACATGGATGGTTAGAGAATCCGCGCCACCCGCGAGGGCATCGTGGCCTGCAGCGACCGGACAGGGTTCCGCATTCGGCGCATCGAAATTCTTGGCGTAACGCGCCTGACGCAGGGTGGCGATGTGGTCGATATTGACTCCGAGAAGCAAAGGCATGAGGTGAGATAGCCTCGATAAATTAGTCGTGCAAGACTCATGAGTCATCCGTCCCGAGTCGCAAAAACAGTTGCCTCTCCGAACTGCGAAGATACCGTCGCGGCCTTATGATTATTGCCCCGAAAATCCGTGGATTCATCTGCACCACCGCGCATCCAGAAGGCTGCGCCAAACACGTTGCCGAGCAAATCGCCGTGGTGAAAAGCCGTGGTCTCATCGAGAACGGACCGAAGAAAGTGTTAGTGATCGGCTCCTCCACGGGCTACGGACTTTCCTCGCGGATCGCAGCGGCATTCGGCTCGAACGCAGCGACCATCGGCGTGTTTTTCGAGAAACCCAGCGAGCCAGATCGTTGCGGCACGGCAGGTTGGTATAACTCCGCCGCCTTTGAGAAAGAAGCTGCCGCCGCCGGACTTTACGCCCGTTCATTTAACGGCGACGCATTTTCCGATGCCGTGAAAACCGATGTCATTGCTGCGATCAAATCAGATCTCGGGCAAGTCGATCTCGTCATTTACAGCCTCGCCTCACCGCGCCGCACCGATCCGAAATCTGGTGACGTTTACAAATCTGTGCTCAAGCCGGTGGGCGAAAGTTACACGAACAAGAACCTCAACACGACCACCGGCGTCGTGAATGAAATCACCATCGAGCCTGCCGAGGGCGATGACATTCAGCAAACCATCGCCGTCATGGGTGGTGAAGATTGGGAGCTGTGGACAGATGCACTGCTCGAAGCAGGCGTTCTAGCAGATGGCGTGCAAACCGTCGCCTACTCCTACATCGGGCCTTCCGTGACGTGGCCAATTTACAAGAACGGCACCATCGGCAAAGCCAAGGAAGACTTGGAGCGTGTCCAGCGTGCGCTCGACGCCAAACTCGCTCCGTTAGGCGGCAAAGCCTGGGTTTCCGTGAACAAAGCACTCGTCACTCAGGCGAGCTCGGCGATCCCTGTGGTGCCGCTTTATATTTCGCTTCTTTATCAAGTGATGAAGGCCGCTGGCAGCCATGAAGATACCATTGAGCAAATGGATCGGCTTCTCCGCGGCCGCCTCTACAACGGCAATCCACAACCCGACGAAGCTGGCCGCATCCGCGTGGACGATTGGGAAATGGCTGCGGATGTGCAGACACTCGTCGGCGAGCGTTGGGCACAAGTGAACACGGAAAATCTGTCAGAGTTAGGCGACTTCGACGGCTATCAAAAAAGTTTCCTGCGGCTCTTCGGCTTCGGACTCGCAGGCGTGGACTACGATGCGGAAAGTGATCCCGGCGTGGCAGTGCCTTCGTTGAAATAGCGAAATTTCACCCATGGAAACTCTGAGAATTTTCTCTGACACGCTCCTTCCAGAAACTGCGGCGCAGCTTTTGCTAGAAGGCACATTGCCGCACGAAATCATCATCCCGCAGAAACGTCCGGCGTCCATTCTATCAAAGCCGGAGCCAGATCCATCGTTCGCGTTGGCGGACATCGCGTTTGGCCAGCCAGATGTCGATAGCATCCGTCGCTCGGATAGATTGAAATGGCTTCACGTCAGCACCGCTGGATTCACCCGCTACGACACACCCGAGTTTCGCAAGCTGGCCGCCGAGCGTGGATTGATCGTCACGAACAGCTCAAGCGTCTATGCCAGAGCCTGCGCCGATCACGCGCTCGCCTTCATGTTAGCGCAATCGCGACTACTTCCCGCCGCCTTGCAAAGCCACGCTGCGAACGGTGATACGGAATGGTTAGGCTTGCGGGCAGGTTCGATTTCGCTTCGCGGTCAGAGCGTGCTCATCCTCGGCTACGGCGGAATCGCCAAGGAGTTGGTGAAATTGTTAGTACCGTTCGAGATGCAGATCACGGCCATGCGCCGCCAACCACGCGGAGACGAAGGATTTCCGACGGTGACTCCAGAACAGCTTCCCGCCGCACTCGCGACAGCGGATCACGTCATCAATATTTTACCGGAAAATGCGGCCTCGCTGGGATTCATCAACGCCGTGCGACTCGCTCATTTCAAACCCGGTGCCATTTTCTACAACATCGGCAGAGGCACGACGGTGGATCAAGGCGCGTTGTTAGGTTCACTGCGTTCAGGCCATCTCGCAGCGGCTTGGCTGGATGTCACGGACCCGGAACCTTTGCCCGAAGATCATCCACTCCGCCACGAGCCGACATGCCACATCACCCCGCACATCGCAGGTGGCCACGCTCATGAACCCATCACGCTGGTGAAACATTTCCTCGCGAACTTCCGCCACTATCTCGACGGGACTCAGCTGCTAGATCGCCTCATGTGAAGAGTGGGCGATTTTTTTGCCAAGTCCGCGAACGGCAGCACTTCGAGCCACTCCGCGAGCTCGTGGGAGCGCGAACCCGGATAGATCACGAACAAGTTATCCAGTTCGAGATTTGCCAGAGCGATTTGCATCGAGGTGGCTACGCCGATGAAGCGAACTCGGAGCGTGAAAAATTCCTTTAAAATTTTGTCCGCTCCGCCGCAAAAGTGGCAGTAATGGATTAGAAATGCCGCAAATCCCGTCAGACGACGAACTCCTCAATGCCTTCCTGAAATCGGGAAACGAGCAAGCATTCCGCCACCTCGCTGAACGCTACTCAGGACTGATTTTCCACACCGCGCTGCGATCCCTGAACGACCGGACGCTGGCGGAAGACGTGTCGCAGCGCGTTCTCGCTGTCCTCGCGAAAAAGGCATCCCAAGTCGCTCGCAGCAACGCCCCGCTCCCGGCGTGGCTGCATCGCACGACGATTCTTGAGGCGAAATCCGCCCGCCGATCCGAGTCCCGTCACCATCGAAAAAAAGAGGCTCTCATGCGTGCTCCCGACGATCCAACTCACTCCGCCGACTCCGCTTGGCAAGATGCGCTGCCGCATTTGGATGCGGCCATCGACACTCTCCCCGAGGCGGATCGTCATGTGCTGTTACTCCATTTCGTCAATGAACTGACTTTCCCAGAAATCGCCCGTCGTCTCGGGAAATCCGCCGCTGCCGTGCAGAAACAATCCCGCCGTGCCTTGGAAAACCTCCAGCGCATCCTCGGCAAGCGCGGAGTCGCCCTCTCCCTCGGCATCCTCACCGCTGGCCTCACCACGGAAATGGCCAAGGCTGGCCCAGTCCTTCTCATCCCGGTTCTGTCCAGCCTCGGGAAAACCACCACCAGTGCCATCGTCGTGAAAAAAACCACCGTCGCCGCCATCGGCACCACCCTTCTCCTCTGCGGCATTCCACTCGCCCGTCAGCAGGCATCCATCCGCGATCTTGAGGCCAAACTCACGAACTCGCCCGATTTCCCCCAACAGGCCCAGACGTCCTCCCGGAGAGCAAATTCCACGAGCCTGAGCATTCCTGAACGGCTCGCCCGTGATCTGAAAGCGCAGGATCGCGACGTGCCCCGCTACCGAGGCGCGGTCGAATACATCGAGGAGTTAGGCGACGAAGCGTTGATTTCCCTCATCAAAGAAACGGCAGCGAGCAAGATGACCATCGAAGAGCGGATCGTCGTCATCACAGCCGCATTGCAGACGTTCGCCGATCTGGATCTTGTGACCTGCCGATACCGGGATCCAGAAGCCGCGCTCAACGCATTGATGCACCATCTGCCGCTTGAAATGATCGCTGCGATCCTGCAGCCAGGGAATACGACGCTACAGCATTACCTGAGGAGCCTATCCGAGAAAGACGGAGCCAAGGCACTGACGTGGTTCCACGCGCACCTCGATCAGATTCGTTCACTGCCAGAAATGCGAGACTCTCAAAAAGGCCAGTTGGAAAACGAAACCCGGCTCGGTCTTGCTTACGGTTTGGTTTTCTCAAACCCGACAGAAGCGGCGAGTATTCTCCGGCCACTACCCTCCCAATTTATCATCCAAGGATTCGACCAACTGGTAAGATCGGTCGAGCCTTCGCTGAGAAAGGACGCCGCAGGGTTTATTCAAGTGGCCCGCGAACTTCTGCCGGAAAAGGAAGCCAACATTGTGATCGGCAGGCTTCACCAAATCCGCTTCGACTACCGCGCAGGACTTCTCGGCAACGTCGATATCCTTCTTGGGAAATATGAATTCTCTCCTGCGGAAGCCGAAGCGATCATCCGGTCAGCTGGCTCATATTTCTTACAGACGGCGAGGCAAAAGGACGGTGGATTAGAGGAAGCCATCCCCCAGTTCGCGAATTGGCTCTCAGCCCGATCTCCGGCTGAGATGGATCGGCGTGTAGGAGAAACCCTGGGACAGATGATTCTCAAATACGGGTCCCGGACCGCGACGCCGATCTACGAAACCCTGCTAAACTATCAGAATTTTGGCCTGAACGACGATGCGATCATTGCCCTGCTGAATACGAAAGAACTCACCATTGAAATAGAAAAGGTGGAAACGCTCGCTGGCTTGCTCACCGATCAGGCTCTGGCCGCTGAAATCATCGCCCGCAGAAAATCGCCCGCCACGAAATGAAGACCTTACTCACCTGTCTCGGCATCCTGATTGCCGCGCTCATCCTCGGGAATCTGCAAGGTTCACGCCTCGAAAAGCTCAAGCAGCAGCTTCCTTTTTCTGATGCCGCCCGCCGCTCGACAGCCCATGATCGCGAACAAGGAGACTCGGTCTCCACTTACCGCTCCAAATACGAACGCACGTCCCAGCACGCCGTCGCTAGTGACGTTTTCCAATCCATCCTTGGTCATCTAGCAGGTCGGACATCCTCGGGAACGGGCGACATGTCATCAATGACCACCCGCAACAAGGATGCGCTGAAGGCAATTCTGCAACTGGACTTGTCCGGGATTAAGGAACTCATCACGGTGATTTCCCAATCAAAAGATCCGATTCTAACGGGAAGCCACTCCTTCAAATACGAGCAGATCTCGCTATGTATCATCGCCTTGGCAGATCAGGATCCCGGACATGCGCTCGGCTATGTCTTGAACGCGGAGAAGGAAATGGATCCAAAAATTTTTACAGATCATGGAACAGACGCTTGGCTAGGATACATCTTAACACGCCTTGGAGATCGTGATCCGCAGCGGGCTTTGGACGGACTCGTTAGCTTGGCAGAAGACAGCGTGAAACCGTGGCCTGACGACAGCGTGCGAACGATCCTTGCGAAAATTGCCCGTCAGGATCCCGGATTGGTATTGGATACGATTGATCGCCTGCCCGAGTCGAAGAGTGAGTATTTTCTGAAATCTCTCGCTCATCAGATGGAATCCAACGAACAACGAAACGCACTTTTTCAAGCACTCCGTGACCACTATCATTCGCACCCGGAATCGCTGGAGGCCGGCTACTCGTCAGTATTTCAGCCATTCCAAGATGCCCGACGTTCACCTGCCGAGTTACGCAAATGGGTGGATAGCCTGGAAATGACCGATGCCGAGAAACTCCTCATGTTCGACACCTTCGACAACATCCAGATCGACGCAACGAATGCCGAGGAATACGCAAGATGGTTCGCCAAGTTTATGCCGGAATCCCCCGCCCGGAAGCGCTTGGTGTGGAAGGCTTGCGATTACTGGGTTCGGACGGATCTCGAAAAGACATTGGCTTTCCTAGCAGAACAAAACATCGACCCACAGGAAATGATCCGACTCGGGAGGGATGCGGACTAACCGGACTTTTCATCCGACATACCTCCGCAGACGTGCAAGCACCGCTTGAGCATCTCTCGCAAACTGCGCAAATTCCGTTGATAAACGGACATCCGCCGCCACGCGGTTCCAGAAAATTTCCGCCCAGCCCGCAGCTTCGCGCCACGGGTCCGTCATCGCGGGCAGCGGCGGGGAGGGCGCGAATTGGCGTTCGATCAACTCTCCTTGGCTGCCCGGTGCCCACAGCATCGGCAGCATGTCGTAGGCGGGCGTGACCCGGAATGGCAGCGTATCATCGAGGAAAAACGCGAGGTTTCCGAAGTGCATGTCCGTGTTTCCGATCAGCTCCCCGAAGGCGTGTAATCGCTGGATCGTCGCGAACGAGCCGCTATCGATCAGCCCGCGCCGGTGAAATTCCGCCGTCGCCTCCAGCCAGTTCCGCGACAGGGAGCCGAGCAATGACGCCGCCAGTGCTTCCAACGAAACCACCCCGCGCCTCCCTCCAGCCCCGATCCGGTCGAAGCGCGGGATTTCGAGAAATCGCCGTCCGCCTGCATCCAGCAGACGGACGCCGGGATTCGCCAAACCCACCTCGGCCAGAGTCTGATGTGCATGAAATTCGCACAACAACAGATCCGCCCAGCGTCGGCCCGTCGCCTGATCCAGCGGTGCGGAAAATTTCACCAACACGGAGCGGAATTCATCCGCCTCATCTCGCAGCGTGGTGAGAAATTTCGGTTGCTCGCCACCTGCGGACGAGCCGGGCAGGCTTCGCGCGATTTCCATCGCCTGCTGCGGGTAAAACGACTCGCGATCCGCCTCAGAAATCGCATTTCCACCCGGCAAATCCGCAGATCTCGCCAAAGCCCGGCGCAGGCAATCATCGCCGACGACCCAGTTTCCCGGTAAATCTTCCCCCGCCGCTTGGTGAAAAATCAGCACATCCTCGTCACTCCAAGATCGCGGATCGTCAGGGAGTTGCAGAGTTCTCGAAATCCGACCAGCAATCGCCCGCCCGAGAAATCCCTGCGGCCTCGCATCGCCCAAGAAAAAGGGAAATCCGCTCCACAGCCCGTTTTCCTCCATGAATAGCACCGCCCACTCCGGCGGATTTTCCACCCAATTCACCCGCCACGAACGGTCGTGCAACGCCTCCAACTCCGCCCACTCGCCAGCCCGACCCTCCGCGTCCACCCGATAAAGCGGCCAGCGGCTCCCGATGTTTCGGATTCCCCGCCGCAGCAAATAACGCGTGCTCCGAGTCGCCCCCAACGTGACCAACTCATCCCCGAAATCCGGCAAAGTCCGGGCAATCGTCGTGCGGTTCACCCGCAGCAAGCCCGCCAACTCCGTCGCAGAAATCGGCCCCCGCGCCCGGATCAGCGGAGCGAGGTTTTCACGGGTAATTTGTGCGGGTCGGGCCATTTGATGCACGAATTATGCATCAAAGATAAAACGTCACAAGTCAATTAAATATGTATTTATTCTCTATAATAAGAATGATTCTGCATCATAAAAATAATCATTGAAAGGCTACTCCATCAATTTTACAGAAAAGCCGCTGTGGATCCACTAGGTAAAAATACATTCCCTCTCGACCCAGCTCCGAAGTCCCTCGCTCATCTTTCAGCACCCATTCGTTTCTGGGAACTTGGATGATGACGAAATCGTCCACAGGGCGGGCGATGAAGTAGTGATAAACATCATCAGATCCACGGTATCCCAATTTTCCTGCTCCCGAATAACGCGAAAGCTCGTCTCGATACCAAATCTGAAGCTCGTACTTATCCATAATCCATGGCCCGCCACAACCGTTTAACACTAGTAATCCGAGGAGGACGGGAAAAACTGACTTTCTAAATTTCATTCGGGATTTTTTTGAGGAGCGTCGGACTTTTGATCGGACCCGAGTCACCCTCACTTCACTTTTCTCAATCTTTCCGTTTCAGCAGCAAGATGGGCGTTTGAACTACCGACTTTGACTGACTTCGGTGGGTAGTCGTCACTCCTCTTGCACCTCGTCTCCCTCGGCGAAAATTTCTTGGTAGGTTTCCACGAGATCGCTGACGGGATACTTTTTCTTCAAGAGAGCCAGAACGGCCTTGCCGATTTCCACATCTTCGCGTTCTAGGGCATAATCGATGACCGCCTCATAGGCAGCCTCCGGATCGGAACTTGCGTCGAAGTATTTCTCAAGTTCGCCGAGTCGTTCCGCGCCAGCCGCTACCGCCGCCGTGGCCAAGCAGCCGGTGGCGTCCTTCTGATCCGCCAAGCCCTTCAACGCTTGATCGAGAGCTTCGTCCTGCTTGCCCTCTGCCAGATACGAATCGGCCATCATCTCGTGGGCGTCGCAGTCCCAGCCCAGCAGATCTACATAGCGCTCGAATGCAGCTCTGGCTTCTGCCTGCTTATCCGTGGCGCTCAGGGCACATCCTTTCATAAAATGGACGCCGGGCGAAATATTCGGTAATTTCTCCAATTTCTCTATCTCTATAAGTGCCGCTGCTGCGTCGTCGCCTGCTAGCATGCCCGTCACAAGCGTATGACGCGCAAACACTTCAACTTCCTGCGGCGGCGAGTTGTTGAGCACCTTTTCCGATAAATCTCTGAGAGAAGCCAGTTGTTCCAAGACATTGTCACTGTTCATGCCTTGCAACATCCGCGACATCTCCAACATTGGTTCTATCCAAACTTTCTTTTTACCCTTCGTCCCTACGATCATTGCTCCCATCAATGTGCTTGCGCGGGCACCTTGGGTCAGTTCTTCAAAATCATAAATTTTCCACTCGCCTTCTTCCTTCAACAACCACCAGCGCATCTTCACGACGATTTTCATGTCGTCGTTGAAAGCACGGGTGAAGGCCATCATTTGGTTCGGCGCGATCTCTTCCAGCCGCGCGACCGTGTGACTGTCGAACGCCATCGTTCCCATCGACTTCCCAATCGAACTCTCCGCGCCCTTGATGAAATCAGCGCGTTCGCGGCGATATTTGAATGAAACCATACCTTTCGCCTCCAAATTCCTAACCATGGCGTCCACCGACAGGCAATCTCTATAGGTCGGGTGATCTTTCTTCCTCGCTGCAGCTCCCAATTTTGCGAGGAAGGCGTCCACTTCTGCGAACTCCGGTTTTCCGGGATCGATCCGATTACCAGCGGCTGGATCGCCTTCCAAGAATGCGGCTTTGACAGCCTCGCTCCGCTGGCTTTCGGACTCCGGAACCTGCGTGATTTTCGGAGAACTCTTTTTGCAGGACGGCAGAATAGCAGAACAAGCAAGAAGCAGTAAAAAATAACGATCATTCATGGAACGAAACAATCGGATGCAGGGGAAAACGGCAAGAGTAGATTCAGGCCGGGCAACTTCATCTTGTGGTCTAAACACAACGCTGGTGCCGATTTGATTGTGAGCTCGCTCCTTCAACAACGGAAACAGCACCACATAATTAAAGGAAGAAACGGGAGGCAAATCACCAGACGATTTCCACCACTCCCGAATCCGTGATCGCTCGGTCGCGGGTCAGAAGCGGAGCACCATGCACTTTCGCGGTGGCAGTGATGACGCGGTCGAATGGATCACCATGAGGAAGATCCAGTTCCACAGCGATCCGTGCAATCTCTGGGCTAACTGGAATCACCCGGAAACTCTCTGAAATTTTAGCGAGCAATTCTGCCAACGGGCAATCTGGTAACCGGCCTTTCGAGTGAAGGATCGCTGTTTCCAGTAAAACAATATCCGAAATAATCAGGCTGGTTTTCGGAGCTTCGGCAATTCGCTCCCGCGCCCGACGGCCAAGTCGTGGATCATCCAAAAACGCCCAAATGGCGGCATGAGTATCGACACACCCCATCATAGGGAAGGTTTCCAGTCGGTTTCAGAAGTCGTCGGTTGGTCGATATTATCTGAGGTGATGAACATGCCTTTCATGCAGCCAATGATCGACGCTCCCGTTTTGCCCTCCGCAGTCAGTCGCAGATTGCCCTCCCGAGTGACGATGATGACCTCCTCTCCCGCTAAGGCAGCGCGGCGGACTTTGGGAAATTCGCGTAAAAGCGTGCTGACATTCGTTTTCATGCCCAAATTTGTCAGATGATTTGTCAGATGTCGAGAGGGCGGCTCGGCATTCGCTGGAAACCTCCGGGAGATTTCACTCCTTCCGCTTCAGCAGCGGGAACAACACCACGTCCCGGATCGTTGGGGCGCCGGTGAGCATCATGCACAGCCGGTCCAGGCCGATGCCGATGCCGCCTGCGGGGGGCATTCCGCATTCGAGGGTCTCGATGAAATCGTAGTCCACCTTCTGCGTTTCGTCACCGGATTGGTGTTCGAGGCGTTCGCGTTGGACATCGGGGTCGTTCAGCTCGGAGTAGCCGGGAGAAATTTCCTGGCCGTTGATAATGAGTTCGTAAACTTCCACCGTTTTGCCGCCGGGGCTGACTTTGGCGAGCGGGACGAGCTCGCTAGAAACGCGGGTGACGAAGCAGGGATCGAAGGTTTTTTCTTCCACCAGTTTCTCGAAAGCCTGCTGGATGACTTCGTGGTCTTCCATGTTTTCGGAAATTTGCACCCCGAGTTTTTCGCAGCGAGCGCGGCGTCCGGCGGCGTCGGTGGTGAAGAAATCATCGCCAGCGGCGGCGGCGATGAGCGTGTGGTAGCTCTCGCGTTTCCACGGGCGGGCGAGGTTGATGGTGCGGGTGACGTTGCCGTCCTCGTCTTTGTGCTCGATCTGGAGGCCGCCGCAGAATTTTTCCGCAAGGTGGCAGGTGAGTTCTTCGACGAGATCCGCCATTTGCTCGAAATCCGAGAAGGCCCAATACGCTTCGAGCATCGTGAACTCAGGATTGTGGCGGCGGGAGATCCCTTCGTTGCGGAAACTGCGGTTCAGTTCGAAAATTTTCGTAAACCCGCCGACGAGCAGCCGCTTGAGAAACAACTCCGGCGCAATCCGCAGCGTGAGCGGCATCCCGAGCGCGTTGTGATGCGTCTCGAATGGACGCGCCGCCGCACCACCGGCGATGTCGTGAAGCATCGGAGTCTCCACTTCGAGGAAGCCCCGGTCTTGGAGGAATCGGCGGATCTCGGCGATCATCAGCGAGCGTTTTACGAAAATGGCCGCGCTGTCGGGATTTCCCATCAGATCGAGATGGCGTTTGCGGTATTTGATCTCGCGGTCGGCGACGCCGTGCCACTTGTCCGGCATTGGGCGCAGCGACTTGGAAAGCACGGTAAATTTCTCCATTTTCACCGTCGGCTCGCCGGTCTTGGTGAGGAATGTTTCGCCCTCGATGCCGATCCAGTCGCCACGGTCGAGACACTTCCACGCGGCCACGCCCGTCTCGTCCAGCGACTTCACATTCATGTAGCCTTGGATGCTGCCGTGGATGTCTGACAGTGAGAAAAAGCAGGATTTCCCCATGTCGCGCAGGGCGGTGATGCGGCCGGCGACCTTCACTTGCAGGCCTTCGGAGAAATTCGCAAACAAGTCTCCCGGCGTGATCGAGACGTCGAAACGCGCGCCGTACGGATCGATGCCGAGGTCGCGGAGTTTGCCAAGTTTTTCGCGGCGGACGGCGATCAATTCGGCTTCGGTGCTTTGCGGTGGTGGTGTGTTCGCGGCGTCGCTCATGGCGAGGACGGAGTAGGCGGCGGGGAGGGGACGGGCAAGAGTTGAAACGGAATCGGGCGGATAAAATGCCAATCCTATACTGCCGCGCATCAAAATTTATGGGTTTCTTCGCATGTAGTTTAACCCTTCAGGGTGTCTTCTCCGAGTGACCACTAAGACACCCTGAAGGGTTAAACTACGTGCGAAGACTCAGTCGTATCAGGCAGATTTAAAGCAGGTTCCACAAAACATGATGCACGACAGTATCGTCAGCGCGGGAGAGCGATGGATGAGCTTCCGGTGAATTCTGGGCTTGCGAGCGTCGTTTCGCGCAGGCGTTGGTCGCTGATTTGTTCCACCCAGAGCAAAGCGGTCTCTCGGTCGGAGCGAGCGGCCACGAGGGCGAATTTCTGGATGGCGCCGTCGTTGCGGGAGTCGCGCGGTTGACTGGCAAGCCAAGCCCCGGCGGCATTGAAATCGCGTGCGAGATAGTCCCCGAATTTTTCGACCACCAGTTGAGAGTAGCTGCCCGCATCCTTCGGGTCGGCGGGTCTTGCCATTGCAATCAGCGAAAGCGCAAATTGATCGAGGTGGATGCAAAAAATCTTGGGGAGCACACGTGCCCTCGCGTGTGCTCCCTGTCGATGTATCATCTCTTTCTCAAGCGTCACTTCTTCCGCACCTGCTCCAAGGTTTCGTTCCGCAGCTCTTCAGCCTGAATTTGCTGTGCCCAGGCGGTGGCGGCTTCCGGGTCGAGGTTGGAGGCTTCCCGGGCGAATCTGGCGATGGTATTGTCACGCTGCGGAGATGGCGGCTGATTGATCAGCCATTCGGCGGCACTTGTCTGATCTTGCTTCGCCCAAGCGATAAAAGCTCCCGTCACTTTTTCCGGTTGGGATTTGCTCAACCAGTCCAGCGTGGCGACTGGCTGGGAGTCGGCGAGGTAATAATACCTGAGCAAGTCATTGGTGACTTCGTTCAGTTTCTCGGGACTGAGATTCATAGCGTCCAACACGCCAGCCATTTCTTCAATGCCTTGATGGTGGAGCGCGGACTTCGCAGCTAGGCCGATGATTTCCCCGCTGATTTCCGCATAACGAGGGTCGTTGCTGGCCTTGATGAGTGCGGGGATGCTGTTCTGGGAGGCGATGGGGAAGGTGCTGAGACCTGAAACTCCGACGGGAAGGATGGCGGTCTTTTTCTTTACCTCGAGCATCGTCGCGAGTGCCAGTTCAGGCTTGGTGCTGATGAGCTGAGTGGCTGTCTTTACCCAGAGGGACAGCACAGGGTTGCTCATCAAGGGCGCAGCTTGACTCTCAAGGTCTTTCTGTTCCAGCGGTGGAAGTTCGCGCAGTGCAGCGGCGGGATCCATTTTTGCCAGCGCGGCAAGCACCTCCGTTTTCGCGACTTTCGGCGGCAGCGTGGTCTCGCGCATTTCCCTAGAAGGGTCGTAATCCAGTAGCAGCGTCTCATCGCGGAGAACGCGCATGGGGTCTTGATCCACGGCTAGCTTCAGAAGGAGAACCCCGGCGTGCGGGTCCGTCATCTGTCCGGCGGCAGCAATGAGTTCCTCAACGCTGAGATTCCTAACAATTCCAAGCACGCTGGGCGTCATTTTCGCGAACTGTTCATTCTTGGCAACTTCGGTCAGGATCCATTCAGGATACATCAGACCTTTCAAGCCGTCGCGCTGCTCTTGGCTGATCTTTAGCGGAGGTAGGCGGAGAATGAGTTCCTTGATTTCCGCGACGGCTCGTTCGACACCTGTATTTGATGGTTCGTCGTCGCCGGCGACTGGAGCTGTCGGTGCTGCGTTCGGTGTGGGAGGTGGAGCAGACGTTGTTTCGTCGAGGCGTTTGGCGAGGTTTTCGTTTCTCGCGTTCAGTGCGGTCATCGCGCCCGCACAGGCGGCGACTGAGGTAAACAAGGTGATCCAAAATGAGCGTTTCATGGTGTAGGTCGTGGTTGATGGTTTAATTCAATTTATCATCACTTTTTATCAGATGAGTCATTCTTCGGCTGCGGCAGTTGCTGCTGCACTTCGGGTGTCTGGCGTTTCCACCAGGCAGGGTAGTCGTATTGACGATTGCCCGAGTCTTCCAAGAGGCGACGGACGATTGTCACGCCGTGCTTTTCATAAGTCGCCGTGAGCACCGAGGTCAGGGCGGCATCGATTTCGGCAGGGCGGACTGATTGAAAAGTCTGTTGCAGAATGCGGTAGCGCCGCTCCTCATCGGGCTCGTGGGCTTCGACGAAGGCTGCGCCTTCATCGTATTTCTGAGCATTCACATGGCTGTAGAGCATCCCGACCAAGATGTCCTGCCGATCCTCCGGTGCGGTGTGTGAATCCAGCAGCTTTTGGACCATGGACGTATCGCCGGATTTCACGACGGCATCCGAGACGCCTCTGGCGAGTGTCAGCAGGGCTCCATCACTCATCTCCTCTCTCGGAGTGGATTGATAGAAATCCATCGCCAACTGAGGATCTACTTTCGTCGCGCCATCGATGAATTGCGAGGAAGTTTCTTTTTGGAAATCATTGCCGAGACCGGAATAGAATTTTCCGGCAGCCTTGGTTTCCTGATACCACTTCAGAGCAGCGTCGGGATCCGTTTTCGCCCACTCTCTCATGTTTTGGTCAGCGTCGTAGGTGGTTTGTCCGGAAAGGAGCAAGCGTTCGAGGTTCTCCTGATAGCTGACTTGCGGGCTGAACTTGGCGATGGAGGTAGTGATGCTGGTTTTGACAAGGCTGGGAATGGGGAACTTCTTCAGCTCCGCAAGGAATTGCGCCCTCTCCTCGGAACTCATTTTCCCAACCTTGGCCAATAGCAGATCCTCCCTCAGCGAGTCCGTGGAGCTGCTCTCCACAAGGGAGCGGATGAGGGTGAGGTGGTCTGTGTTTTGGTCCAAGGTGGCGAGGTAACCTTCGGCGCCGGGGCGGCGATTCGCATTGTCGTCGCCCGTTCGAGGAGGTCGGCTGGCGGTCGTGAAGGATGCCGGATTTGATCGGGATGTTTGGATCTCCCGGGCGGCGAGCTGGGATTCAAATCGGTTTCCTTCGGTGTATTGGCTGAAGAGAGGGATAGCGGCCAGCGCGATGGTGGCGGCGGCGGTCAGGGTGGTGGTTTTGATGGTGCTCATGGTTTGAACAGTGTTGATGAGGAGGCTGGTGGTGGAGAGAGAGGACGAGGCGGCGAGTGCATTCGAGGCCAAGGAGGCGACGGATGGCACCGTCGCAGAGCGGGCGAATTCTGTGGTGAGCAGTGTAGCGACTCCGGTGGCGGTGAGCGTGGCACCGCGAGCGGTCAGGAAGCGGGAAAGTTTCTCCAAGGCTCGCGTCATACGCATTTTACAGGCCGCCTCGGTTTGGCCGTTGGTTGCGGCGATTTCCTGGAATTTCTTGCCGTCGTAAAAGCGTTGCAGGATGACGTCCCGATCCTGCATCGGCAGGCTGTCGAGCGCATCGTCTAAGGCGGGAAGGGCATCTTCCCAAGTGGCGGATGGATTCATAATGTCATCTGAGGTGGGAGTGAGGATGTCGGTCTCGACGGATAGCTCTGCCAACTTACGCAGCCGGCGTTTCTCGGAACGCATGACTGAAGCTGCCTCCAACCGCGTGGTCTCAAGCGTCCATGCTTCAAGCGAAGGATGACTGAGCAGCGAGGACGCCTTGCGAGCCATGATGGCGAAGACATTCTGCGCGACTTCTTCAGAGAGCTGGGCGTTGCCCGTGCGCCGCAGGGCACTGGAAAAAACGAGACCACTGAGGCACGCGACGAGCGAGGTAAAAGCCTTTTCGCTCCGGCTGGAGGTCACAAATGCCTCTAGGAGTTTGCGGGGATCGGGTCGTTGCGTCTGCGGATTCATTGCCTTCTACCCTATTTCTGTCGGAAGGGTGGGAAAGGTAACAACTTTTTTACCGGAGGCGAAATCGATGCTGCGGAAATCTCGATGTGGAGGCGGAGCTTGAGAATTTTGGCACCACGAATCTTACGAATCTAACGAATCAGGCAAAACCAATGATTTCTCCGCACACACTCTCCGCGATCTCTGCGTCCTCCGCGTTTCGTTTTTTAATTTTCTTTAAGATTCGTCAGATTCGCGGTGCCTTTCATCTTCTGTTCATCGACAAGCTGGCTCACATCAGATTATGCAAATTCACGAATTCATGCGGACGCCAGCCGCCAGAATCAAATTTTACGGGACACTACGCGAAAAAGTATTCACGTAGGAAATCCCGGATTTTTCACGAATTGGCGATACTTCGTCCTCAAAAGAGGGACGAAATCGTTGTTCTGTGCGGGTGGGGAGTTCTGGTTTCAAAAGGATCTGCGCCGATGATATTAGGATTCGCGGAATTTCAGGCTGACGCATTTAGTTAAGCTGACTAAGTTTTCTGATGATGCTTAAAGCCAATTCATCCTTTGTTCATTATTATTGATGAACGACTTATGAAGAGTTTCTGTATGCCTCAATGAGCTACGGAAGCATCCTCCCCCTCGGTTCCATCGCTGCGATTCGCCCGGTTTATTTGATCGTGATGGGAATTTTCCTGATGGTCGTGGCATGGAGACTTTCAAAAAATTCTTCAGGCTGGGCTGCCCGTTTCATCGTGGCGGGAGCACTGTTGCTAGGATTCGGCTACACGGTGATGATCCCGCTGTATGAGGCGGGTGTGATCGAGCCTGTCACCCGCAAGGGAATTTACCACGGCAGCGCAGCCACGGCGATGGGCTGGCACGCTGTGAAATTAGTCATCATGAACAGCGGCTGGCTGCTGTTCGGCATGGGCCTTGCCCTGCACGCGAATTTGTTCACCACCCCTACACCCAAACCCCGTCCCAAAACTGCTCTCCCCCCCGCAGCAACCCATGAGTTTATTACTTGAAGTCGCCATCACTAACGGAGCCCTCTTTGACGCCCTCGGCGTGATCGGGCTTGGACTCTTCGGTGTCGCCGCCATCCGGCTGGCCCGCCGCTACCAATCATGGGGCGGCACGATGATGTCGTTCGGGGCGATCACGCTGATCCTCGCCCGTCTCTATTTCATACTAGGTTCGCAGTTTTTAAATGACGACTTACTCGCCGCCATCGGCCCGGTGGGAATCAGCCTGACCTATGCGCTGCCGCCGTTGTTCCTGACCTTCGGCCTCGCTGGCGTGGTGCTAGGGCTGTGGGGACACGAGCGTTGGTTGAGCGAAGAACACCGCTGAAGCAGACTGAGCAGGAAAAATTTCACATGGCCGAAGTGTCACGGCGGTGATACCAGTCGCGCGGATGTTTGAAGTCAGACAAAAGCCAGATATGGTCGAGCGCGCCTTGTTGGTGCGTTTTTATTTCGACGCTCGCGAGGCAGAGGAATCGAGTTCGCTGCTCGAAGAACTCAACGAGCTGGTGAAAACTTTAGGCATCGAGGTCATGGAATCCGTCCTCTGCCGCAGCCGCGAAATGCACAAAAAATTTCTCTGCGGCACCGGAAAAGCCGATGAAATGGTCCAGCTCGCCCGCGCTCACGAATGCGACGTGATCGTCATCGACAATGGCCTCGCACCCTCTCAGCAACGCGAGTGGGAACGCCTCGCCGACCTCTGCGTGATCGACCGCGAGGAAGTCATCCTCGATATTTTCGCCAAGCGCGCCCAGACGCGAGAAGCCCGCCTCCAAGTCGAGCTCGCACGGATGCAATACGCGCTGCCCCGCCTCGCACGAATGTGGGGCCACCTCGATCGCGAGTCCGCTGGCTCCGGCGGCGGCGCGGGCGGTGGTGCATCTCGCGGCATGGGCGAGAAACAAATCGAAGTGGATCGCCGTCTCGCCTATCAGATCATTGACCGCGCCAAACGCGAACTCGAAGTCGTCCGCAAGCAACGCAAAACCCAGCGCAAAGAGCGCGAGAAATTCGAGACGCCCCACGCCGCCATCGTCGGCTACACGAACGCCGGAAAATCCACGCTGCTCAACAAACTCAGCGGTGCCGACGTGATGGCCAAGGACATGCTCTTCGCCACGCTCGACACCACCACCCGCCGGATCGAGCTGCCAGACGGCCAACCGCTACTTGTCACTGACACAGTCGGCTTCGTGAGAAATCTTCCTCACCGCCTCGTGGAAGCATTCAAGGCGACGCTCGAAGAAGCCGCCCTCGCAGATTTCCTCATCCACGTCGTGGACGCCACCTCGCCGGAAGTCGAGCGGCTCCACGACACCACGCTCGAAGTCCTCGAAGAACTCGGTGCCGGTGACAAGCCGACCATCACCCTTTTAAACAAGATCGACCGCGTGACCGATCCTTACGAACTCATCTCGTTAGATAAAAAATTCCCCGGCGCACTCCACGCCTCCGCCGTCACCGGACTCGGCCTCGAAGAACTGCTGCAACTCTGCACCCAAATCCTCGCCGACCGCGTCCGCCGCCAGGAATACCGCATCCCCCAGAGCCGCGCAGACCTCGTCAGCCTGCTCCATCGCGAGGCAAAAGTCCTCTCCACCGAATACGACGGCGATGACATTCTGGTCAGCGCGGTGGTCCCCGCTGCCATCGCCGGACGACTTGATGCCTTTGCTTCCGTTCCTGCATAAAAATTTCCCACCACCCATCCTATGCTTCGCCACGTTTCACTTTTTTTCCTCGTTCTAACCCTAGCAGCTCCAGCTCAGATCGAGACTCCACTCCCACCGCCCACGCGCCCGGTGCTGAAAGCTCTGCCGATCGATGCCGATGGAGAAACCGCCGCGCAACCCGACGAAGCCGGGGCTGTGATCGTCCCGGAGAAAACTGTCACTCCAGCCGCTCCCACTCCGCCGCCCATCGTTCAAGCAACGCCGCTGGAAACCGTTTCCGAGCCATCGCCGTTAGAACTAAAACCCACCGGCGACGATGCTGTGCGTCTCCAAGTTTTCTTGGATGAAGCAAACTTCGGGCCCGGCGTGATCGACGGAAAACCCGGACGTTTCACCGAGCTCGCCGTGCAATCTTGGAACGAAGTCAACGGCCACCCGCTGCTAGACTGGGTCGCCGTGAACACCGCCGCCCGCCAGGCCGTGACGCATCCGCTGGCCGTCGCCATCGTCCCAGACATCGCAAAAGCATGGGTGGATGGCAGCTTGCCGACGAAAAAATCCCTGCAAGCGAAGCGCAAACGCATGTCCTACCGCAGCTACATCGAGTTCATGGCAGAACGCTATCACTCCGATGTCGCATACCTAACACTCCTCAACGGCAGCAAGAAAATCAACAATCTCAAGCCCCACGACTCCCTCATCGTCCCAAACGTCCGCCCTTTCACCATCGAACGCCTCACGGGTGCCGCCTTTAAAACCGACGAGGCCCTGAGCCAGCGTCACGCCGTGGTAGATACGAAGATCAACCAAGTTCGCATCTTCGAGGCCGCGCCCGCCGCGCTCGTCGTCGCCGAGCCAGGCAGTGAGAGTGTTAGCTCCACAGCGCGCCCAAATCGTGGCCTTATCGCCTCGTTTCCCATCACTCCCGGCAAGCCGCAGTTCATCAAGTTCGGCACTTGGGAGGTGAGAAATTCCGTCGAACTCCCGCATTGGCGTTATGACCAAAAACTCCTCGATACCGGGAAACGCAGCAGCGACTCAGAAGCCCTCAACATCCCACCTGGACCTAACAGTCCCGTCGGCATCTTCTGGTGCGGCCTCAGCAAACCCGGCATCGGCCTCCACGGCACCTCCGATCCAGAAACCATTGGCCGCGCCCGCAGCGCTGGCTGCATCCGCCTCGCCAACTGGGACGCCATCCGCCTGCCCACGCTGATTCGTCCGGGCACCACGGTGGAAATCCGGTAGCGGCGATCACCGGTCGCCGCGAGTCCACCATGAACACGCCAGCAAAGCCCCTCAAGGCCATTGGCCTGTTGATGATTGCCGCCCTCTTGTTGAGCGAGGCTTACACCAACTTCGGCATTCTTCATTGGGTAAAATCCCGTCTAACGCCGGATACCCGTCACCTCGCCGCCCGCGTTTCCGGCCAGCCCATCACCCACTCACAACTCGACCGCGCACTCAGCGAGAAAATGTGGTTGCAGGGAAAAACGCTTGATGCCGCCACTCCGCAAGACCGTGAAGCCGCGCTCGACGAGTTAATCGCCGACGAGTTACTACGTCAGAGACTCAAAAACGCATCGCCTCCACCCACCATGAAGGAGGAAGAAATCAATAGCCGCCTTCAGCTTCTAGCAGACCGATTCGAGAGCGACGCCGCGCTCGACACCGCGATGAAATCCCAAGGCATCGCCGACAAATCCGCCTTGCGCGACCGACTCGCCGCACGGATTCGTTTGGAGAAATTCGTCGAACAACTCATCGCCCCCGAGATCAAAATCACCGATGCCGAGGCGCGGAAATGGTTTGAAGAAAACCAAGCCGCCGTCGCATTGCCCGAGCGCATCGAAGCTCGCCACATTTTCCTCCCCACGTTAGATCATCCGCCAGAAGAGGCGAAACAGAAGCTCGATGCCGCGCTCACCGAGTTGATAGAAAACAAGAAAGACTTCTCCTCCCTCGCCCTAGAACTCAGCGAAGATCCCGCCACCAAGCATACCGGCGGCAATCTCGGCTGGATGACCCGCGAGCGACTTCCCGCTGATTTCGCCGCGCCAGTTTTCTCGCTACAAGCTAACAAACCCACTCTCGTCCGCACCAAGCTCGGCTGGCACCTTGTCGAAGTCACCGCGCAAAAACCCACCGAAGCTCGCTCATTCGCCCAAGCAAAGCCCGAGATCCTCGCCGCGCTCGAAGCCATCAAACGCCGCACTGCCATCAAACGCCGCACTGCCATCGCCGCACTGAAGAAATCTCTCCGCATGGAAAACTCCCGCGCCGTGGAGGTTTTCAAGTAACCTATCGCGCTGAAAGTTTCCATCGCCTTCACCCGTTTGGGGGATGCTCCGTGGTGCTATTTTTATTCCTGTGAAACCGTAGCGGTTGGACACTTCCTCAAAATGAAACCCATTTTCCTAACATCAATCTTCTGCATCGGTTTCTCTTTATCAGCGTATTGCGCGGACCCGTTGTTCACTCAGAAAGGCACCGATCCGGCGTTTGCAGAGATCATAAAAGGCGAAAAACTACCCACGGGAAACAACTCCCGAAAAGGTGTCACTGGCTCCAAGGTGCAAGTGAACACCAAGCTCGTCGAGACGACTCCAGAGGCCAAGCGCTCGATTCCCAAAGCGATCAAAATTCACACGTTAGGAAACAGCGTGATTCCTCGCAGCGATTTCGAAAAATGGTCGCGGTGGTATCAAGAAGACGGAAACACCCAAATTTTCAGACTCTTCAAAGGCGAAACTAACGTCCGCAACTCTCGCGCCAACGCCGCCCGCACCGAAGCCTTCAGCGATACCAAATGGGGGCGCGGCGACTGGCACCAATGGAGCGGCACCTACACCATCGTGAAGCCACACGGGGCCGCCATTTTCCAAGCGAAGAACAACCTCAACGACTGGTCGGTCCAGATCAACATGAGTGCCAGCGGCGACATCATCCTGAACCACCGCCGCGCCGAGGACAAAGTGATCGCCAAAAACATGATTGGTAAGCCTTTCCGCATCCGAGTCCGAGACAACGGGCACGAATACGAAGTCTATCTGGAGGGCAAAAAAGTCGGCGAAGGTGTCTATGCGCGTCCCCAAGGCACGACTGGTTTCCGCTGGGGAATGTATCTCGGCAAAAGCGAGGTAAAGGATGACGCCATGCTCTTCGTTTCCGGTGCCACGGTGGATGGAAAAGACGATAAGTGAGCCATCTCGCCCCGGCTTCAAACGCTTTACACCGACACGTCGCAGCGATTTGAATCGCCGCGCGAAACCTCAATTTTATGCCACTGACCATCAAACCAAAATCCGATTGTACCTTTGATCAAATCTCGTTAGGCGAAGTCATGCTTCGTCTTGATCCCGGCGAAGGCCGCATCCGCACGGCGCGGAATTTCGCCGTCTGGGAAGGCGGCGGCGAATACAACACATCGCGCGGATTGCGGAAATGCTTCGGCTACAAAACGGCGGTCGTCACCGCCTTCGTCGATAACGAGGTCGGCCATCTGGTAGAAGATTTCATCATGCAAGGCGGCGTCGCCACCGACTTTATCCAGTGGCGCGAAGACGACGGGATCGGCAGAAATGTAAGAAATGGCCTAAATTTCACGGAGCGCGGCTTCGGCGTGCGCGGTGCAGTCGGGAACCCAGATCGCGGCAACACGGCTGCTTCACAACTCAAGCCCGGCGACATCGACTGGGATCATATCTTCGGAAAACTCGGCGTCCGTTGGTTCCACACCGGCGGAATCTACGCGGCTCTATCCGAATCCACCGCCGCTCTCACCATCGAGGCGGTGAAGGCTGCGAACAAATACGGCACCGTCGTTTCCTACGATCTGAACTACCGCCCATCGCTCTGGAAAACCATCGGCGGACTGGCCAAAGCGCAGGAAGTGAACCGCGAGATCGCGAAATATGTCGATGTGATGATCGGCAACGAAGAAGACTTCACTGCGTCGCTCGGCTTCGAGGTGGAAGGCGTGGATCACAACATTTCCACCATCGAGCTGGATGCGTTCAAGGCGATGATCGAGACGGCCGTGAAGGCATTTCCTAACTTCAAAGTCGCCGCCACCACCCTGCGCGGCGTGAAAACTGCCACCATCAACGACTGGTCCGCCATCCTCTGGCACGAGGGGAAATTTCACGAAAGCCGGAAATATCCGGATCTGGAAATCCTCGACCGCGTCGGTGGCGGTGACTCATTCGCATCCGGCGTGCAGTTCGGATTTCTCGAATTCAACGACGCGCAAAAAGCCGTGGAATATGGAGCCGCCCACGGCGCGCTCGCCTCCACTACGCCCGGCGACACGTCCATGGCCACTCGCAAGGAAGTCGAAAAACAAATCGGCGGCGGCGGGGCGAGAGTGGTGCGTTGAAACCCTTGGACTGCAGAGAGGGGCACGGACGGCTCGCCCGTTTCCTTTCCCACTGGCCGACATGTCGGCCAGTAAAAAGCTTCGACATGCCGAAGCACTCCACAGCAAACAATTCCACCTTGCCAGTCCCCGGCTTTGCATGGCAAAGCAAGGCATGACGACACGCGAAGAGGCGGCTGAACAACTGCGGGTGATCCGCTCGGTGATGGAGCGGGCTACAAGATTCCGCGCGCTTTCTGGCGAAACGGCACTCATCGGCGGCGCGGCTTCGGTGGCGGCGGCGTGGCTTTCGGAGGGAAATAAAATCTGGGCTTGGGCGGGTTGGTGGCTCGTGGGATTGGCGGCGGTGTTGGCGTTCAATGTGTTCCAAATTTTCCGCATGAAGGTCGCACGGGATCGGCCTTTCTGGAGTTCCGGCCTGCGGGTCGCGTTGCGTGGCGTTTTGCCGTCGCTAATCGCCGGCGGTTTTCTCGGGCTGCTCTTCGTTCGCGGCGGTCAGGAGCAAGCTGCGGCCTGTTTGTGGATTCTCCATTACGGCCTCGCGCTGCTGGCGATCCGTGAGTTTGCGCCGAAGTCGATGGTCTGGCTCGGCTGGGCTTTTGTCGTCTTCGGAGTGGCGAGTTTGGCGGCGGTGGCAGACGTGATCCATGTGCCACAGGACTGGCTGCGCTTTCTGAATGGCTCGCGACTGATGGCGATTTCCTTCGGCGGATTTCACCTGATTTACGGCGCGTTGATCGTCACCACCGGGCCTCGCGAAGAGCATAACGCATGATCGATTTTTCCCAACTGGACCGGACCATCCATGAGAAGGGGCGGCTGTCGATCATGACGCTGCTGACTTCCCGGGCCGAGCCGTGGGCGTTTCAAGATCTCAAATCACAGCTAGAAATGTCCGACGGCAATCTCATCACGCACCTGCGGACGCTGGAAAAGGCCGAGTTCATTTCCGGCGAAAAACTCACGGGCGATGGCCGACCACAGACACTCTACGTGCTGACGCAGGCTGGCAGAGATGCTTTCGTCGCCTATCTCGGAGTGCTCGAACAAATTCTCGGTTTGGGAAAATAATCGCTTGCGAGTCGCTAGCTTTGCGCTACAAAGTTTCTAGCCATGAAACGATTTCGCTCTACTTCGCGCCCACATACTTTGCAAAACAAAGTCACTACCACTCTCGCCGAACAACGATCCGTGCTGCCCGCAACCTGCGGGATCGAGCTGCGAATCGCGAAAACTCTCGGGATGGATGCCGACGCGCGAGCCGCCTTGGAACGTCTGGAGGTTTTTTCGAAATCGCGCAAAGTCGGCGTTTTCGGTCGCTTCATGCCCAGCAGTGGAGTGAGCGAAAAACTGGCGGCACTGGGGATTCCCGAGAACGTCGAAGCCGAGGATTTTTTCCGTTTCCGCACCATCGTCATCCCGTATTGCGGCGTCCCGGCCCGACTCCGGCGCGAGTGGGAAGAAGCCGGCCAAAGCCTCGAAGACCTGACCTCTCCACAAGTCCGGCGGGCGCAAGTCGCACTCGGTTTGCTGAAAATGGAGGGAGCACAGACCCTGGTGATCGGTCGTCATGAAGACGCGGAAACCCTCGCCATTTCTGGTGGAAATTCCGCCACCCGCATCGTCGAAGACACGACCGATAGCTCGCGTCTGCTCTTCGCGCCTGCCTTCGGTGCGGTGTGTCAAACAACTCTCTCGCCACGTCGGGTTTCGTGGTTGGTCCAGCAACTTCGCCTGCGCTGGAGGGACGCGCGGGTCACGTTTCTGGACACGGTTTCGCCGGCGATGCTTGCTCGTGAGGAGGCGCTGGAGCGTCTCCTGGTGGTTTGTGATCGGGCAATCATCGTCGGCGAACCGGGAGAATCCTCCTGCGAAGCACTGGCAGAAACCGCTGCCCGCCGCAGCAAACCCGCCACCATCATCGCCAAGCCGGAAGACCTCGCTATCATCCATTTCGCGCCCAACGAAAAAATAGCCCTCACCGCCGGAGCCTTCACCACCGACGAAGCCATCCGCAGGGTGGCTGAGAGACTAGCGGAGAAATGAGGTGTTGCGACGGAGAATTCAGCGCCTTTCGGGAATGACGATGCAAATTTACCATCCGAGCAGACGTGCTATCGCAGTCTGCAAAGCCGTTTCCAGCACCGCCGCTTCGCCATGGCTGATCGGGAGCGTCACTTTTCGCAGGGATTTGTCAGCGGCATTTTGGCGGGAAATCACTAGCAAGTAGGGAGCGCGTTCTGGGTCGTCTTGGCGTGTCAGCTCGAAGGCACTGTTTCCCTTTTCCGACTGATGAAACAATTTCGCCTGCGGCACGCGGGCCTGCAAAGTCGCTAACACCGTGCCCAAGTCAGCGAGTCCCCATTTCATCGTGATCTTATTTTCCCAGTCGAATTGTTTTTCACCGGCCTGTTTGGCTGCATCCACGAACATGGACGCCTTCGCGAGGTTGAGGCCGAAACGCACCACGCCGCCAGTGCCGCGTGAGTTCGGTTTGTAAATCGCATACTCGTTAGAGCGTGCAGTCGTTGGGGCGGAATCGAGAACGTTGTCTTTCATAGATGTGATTGGATTCGCCTACACACTTGGCCAGAGAAAATTTGATCGCAAGCAAAAAGTGTTCACTAGAACATTTTCATGGGAACACTCAATAGCCTGCCACAATTGAACCTTGGCCAGCCCTCTGACCACGATCACGCTGCTCACCAGTGAACGCCCGTGTCTTGATCGACGGCCCCTCGGAACTCGTCTTTGACTACGCCATTCCGGCAGGCATCGACGTGCGGCCGGGTTGCCGCGTCCGCATCCCGCTGCGGCGGAAATCGGCGACTGGTACCGTGCTTTCCATCGGCCTAGCAGATCAGGCAGACTTCGCGCTGCGTGAGTTGGAATCTCTGATTGATCCCGAGCCACTCATCACCCCGGTCTTATTGCGGACGGCAGACTGGATCGCTCACTACTACGGCTCCAGTATCGAGTCCGTCATTCGCTCCGTTTTACCCGAGGGCGTGCGCTCTGAGGAAAACTCCGCCAAGACACGTCGAGTCGCCGTGCTGGCTGGCCCGCCAGATGCTGCCGTGCTTGCGAAGTTAGAGAAGCGCGCACCTCGCCAATTCGCCATTCTCGCGCTGCTAGCTCACACTCCCGAGTTGCGCTTACCCGTCGCGGATCTCGGCGATGGAAATGCGGCGGCTTTGAAATCTCTGGAGAAATCCGGCCTATTACGGCTGGAAGCCGAAGAAGTCCGCCGCGATCCCGATGCGGATAATCCCGATGAAATCCTCGAATCCAAACCTCTTTCGCTCAACTCCGGCCAAGCGGCTGCATTAACCACCATTCTGGCCGCCGTCGCAAATCCCACTGAGTCCAAGCCTATTTTACTGCTAGGAGTTACCGGTTCGGGAAAAACCGAGGTTTATCTCCAAGCCGCCCGCCACGCTCTGGATCTCGGGAAAACCGTCCTCGTCCTCGTCCCGGAGATTTCCCTAACTCCCCAGACCGTCCGTCGTTTCAAGTCCCGCTTCGCTGCCATGCAGGACCAAGTGGCCGTGCTCCACTCGAACCTCTCCCAAGGCGAGCGTTTCGATGAATGGCACCGCATTCGCAAAGGCACGGCACGCATCGTCATCGGCGCGCGCTCCGCTGTCTTCGCGCCTTTGCCGGACCTCGGACTCATCCTTGTGGATGAGGAACACGAGAATACTTACAAACAGGAAAACGTTCCGCGCTACCACGGTCGCGATGTCGCGGTACTGCGTGCTGCCTTCGAGCCATGCGCCATCGTCCTCGGTTCCGCCACGCCGTCGTTAGAATCATGGAACAACACGCTCACCGGGAAATACGATCTTCTCCGCCTGAACGAGCGGGCGGATGGCGCATCAATGCCACTGGTGAGAGTCGTGGACATGCGGTTAGAGCAAACCAAGCACAAGGGCGGCCCAGCCATTTTATCCGACAAACTCCGCACCGCACTCGAACAGCGGCTGGAAAAAGGCGAGCAATCCATCCTTTTCCTCAATCGCCGTGGATTCGCTCGCTCGCTCCAATGCACCGCCTGCGGCCATGTCTGCCAGTGCTCGCATTGTGCCGTGGCACTCACCTATCACCGCACCGACGAACGCCTCGTTTGTCACGTTTGCGGTTTCCAATCCATCGTCCCACGTAAATGCCCCGAATGCCGTGATCCTAACATTTTACTCCAAGGCTACGGCACGCAGAAGGTCGAAGAAGTGATGGCCAAGGTTTTTCCGAAAGCCAAGTTCGCCCGCATCGACGCCGACGCGATGCGCCGGAAAAACGCTCTGCGCGATACTCTATCCGATTTCAAGGCGCACAAGATCGACATCCTGATCGGCACTCAAATGATCGCCAAAGGACTGCATTTTCCAAACGTCACGCTCGTCGGTATTCTCAATGCAGACCTCGGGTTACACGTCCCAGACTTCCGCGCGGGCGAGCGGACCTTTCAACTCATCACCCAAGTCGCCGGACGCGCTGGACGTGGCGATCTGGAGGGCGAAGTCATCGTCCAGACATTCACCCCGCACTCGCCGTCCATCCAGTTTGCGCGGAGGCATGACTTCGACGGCTTTTCCGAGCAGGAAATGGAGTTTCGGCGTCAGTTTTCATTTCCGCCCTACGCTCATTGTGGCGTCCTAACCTCCCGCTCGACTCATGAGCGTCGTGCCGAGTTCACCTTGCAGACCTTGCATCTCCGGCTGGCGGAAAATTTACCGAACGGCATCACACTCGGCGAAGTCCTGCCCTCGCCACTCATCCGTTCCCACGGCCAATTCCGTTTCCAAATTACCCTCCGCTCCCACCGGGCCCGGCCACTCACGAACCACGTCCAAGCTGTCCTCGCAAAGACCAGTCTTCCCGAGGATGTCACCGTCGTCTTCGACATGGACGCGCTGAATTTTTCGTGAAGTTGCTAGATTCTTGTTGCTCGATTTCCAGAGTGAACCTATGGTTTCGCGTTCCTTTCATTTCTGACCGCAACGTTCATATCTACTTACCAAACATCCTCATGTGCTCCAATCGACTTTTCTCCATGGCCATAGCCGTGGCTTCCATTTTTACAACAGCTACCTCAAAACTATTGGCGGGAACTCTCGGCCCATTGACTTACACCGATACGGGTAGTTCGATTACCATTAATTCCTGTGACAATTTTTTCCAAGGTGACTTGATCATTCCTGAGACCATTGATGGAAAGCCAGTGACGTCCATTGGACCCAGCGCATTCATAGTCATATACGGAATCAAAAATGTCACTATACCTGCGAGCGTAACTGAGATCGGCGAGTATGCTTTTCTCCGTTGCTTAAATCTTTGTTCAGTCTCGATTCCTGCAAAGGTTACTTCAATTCGAAGGGGAACATTTTCGGAATGCGTGAAACTCATCGAAATCAATATCCCCGAAAGCACCACAGAGATTGCTGATTTCGCATTCTCTGGCAGCGGACTCCGCAGCATACGAATTCCATCTTCTGTTAAAGTAATGGGGAGTAGTGTTTTTGAGAGTTGTGTTAAACTCACGAAAATCGAGCTTCCTGACTCCATAGAGCAAATGGTGTTGGGAAGTCGTATCTTCGCGAGTTGTAGCGAACTAGCAAAAATCGAGCTTCCTGACACTATGCGAAAAATCAGCAATGGCATGTTCGCCAGTTGCCCGAAGCTCAGGGATATCCGACTTCCCGCTAATTTGACTTACATCGGAGAATTTGCATTTGCGGGATCGGGATTTGCGAAGATTGATTTGGGATCTCGCATCAAAAAAATTGGAGATAGCGCGTTCCAATTCTGTAGCGCGCTGAAGGAGATCTCATTTCCCCAGTCTCTGATCGAGATTGGAAACAATGCATTTGCATATTCGGGTGTAAGGAAGATTGAACTAGGATCTCGCATCAAAAAAATTGGGGTCCAAGCGTTTCAAAACTGCGATAATCTATTTATGATCTCATTTCCCCAATCCCTGATTGAGATAGGAGACGAAGCATTTATTGAGTGCGGAAATCTCCTCTCGGCATACTTTTCCGGAAACACTCCAAAAATTGGAAAACAAGTATTCCAATACACCGCTTCCGACTTTCGCATCTATTTTTCTGATAAAGCTAAAGGCTACACGATTCCAAAGTGGGAGGGGTATCCATCATCATTTCCTCGTGAACAAATTGCGGTATTTGAAAACGATGGAAACTACATTGCTGAAAAGGCAGCAACGTTATCGTTCGGAGGAATTATTTTGGAGAAAAGAGGCATCGTAAAACGCCTGACTATCCGCAATGTTGGTGCATTAAAATTAAAAGGACTCAGCACGGTAATCTCTGGCGAAGACTCCTTTGACTACGTGTTGAAGAATATCACGAAGAGTTCATTGGCACCCGGCCAAAGTGCCATTATTGAGATCCAGTTCACACCCAAGGAAAGAGGAGGACGTTTCTCAGTAATTGAGATCTCCAGCAGCGATACAGACAGGAAACCTTTCGAGGTCAAACTTGCGGGAAAAGGGTTGAAATTGATCGACTAGGTTGATGCACGGCTGACCGAATCATCCGAAAGAAACGTGATGCGAGCAGGGTAATTGCGGCCCGGTTGTTTTCCTTGTCTCAACGATGTGAGCCGGGTTCAACTTGCCTACACCATCTAAAATTTATGAAGAACTCCATCAAACTCATCCTCCCCGCCGTCGCCGCTGTGTTGACGATTTCTGCATCCGCCGCGCCTGCTGCGAAGCCGCTCAAAGCTCTGTTAGTCATTGGCGGGTGCTGCCATGATTATGCGACGCAGAAAGATTTGCTTGAAGCGGGGATCGAGGCGCGTGCGAACGTGGATGTGGAGGTTTGCTACTCGGATGATAAAGGCACGAAGCCGATGTTCACCTGTTTTGAAAAAGACAACTGGGCGGATGGATACGACGTGATCATCCATGACGAATGCGCGGCTGGGATAGAGGACACCGCGATCATCAATCGCATTCTCGATCCACACCGCAAAGGGCTGCCGGCGGTGGCATTGCATTGCGCGATGCACAGTTACCGCATCAATCCGCTTTTTCGTAAGCCGTTAGCAGCGGCAGCAGACGGTGCGATGTGGTTTGATTTCCTGGGGCTTCAGTCCACCGGCCATGGACCCCAGCTACCCATCGACATCACTTACGTGGATGCAGAAAGCCCGGTCACCAAAGGCTTTGCGAACTGGACGACGGGGAAAGAGGAGCTTTACAACAATCTAGCAGTCCGCGACACCGCGAAGGCTCTGGCGAAGGGAAAACAAGGCGAGCAAGAAACCATCATCGCTTGGACCCAGGCTTACGGTGAAAAGAAAACCCGAGTATTTGCGACCACGCTGGGTCACAACAACGAGACGATTTCTGATGCTCGCTATCTCGATCTCGTGACTCGGGGAATGCTCTGGTCCTGTGAGAAACTCGACAAAGACGGCAAGCCAGCCGCTGGATATGCTCCAGTAGCCAAGTGAGCGGCTCACTGCGAATCCAGCGCGATACGAAAACCTAGGTCTGAACGGCGGAGTGAGCGGTCCGCTGTCCATTCGCGCGAGAGGGCGTTGCTGCCGGACTTGAGATAGGAGCCGCCGATGATAACCCAAAGTTTCTCACCTAACGGATTGGCCGGATTCATCGCTGGCTTTGCGGTCCACTCGGAAACAGAACCCGCCATGCCTAGCAGACCAGCGGGGGTGCGGTCGGCATGATTCGCAGTCACAGGTTCCCAGCCGGATGGCGTGATGGCGGCGGGGATTTTCACACCAGTGGTGACAGCGGCGAACCACTCTTCCTGCGTCGGCAGGCGGCCCTTTTTCCACTGGGCGTATGCGGCAGCGTCCCACCAGTCCACGCCGACGACAGGGGTGTCGAGTGTGACGGTTAGATTGCGCCACGTTCTCTTGGATTTCGCAGCGGCATAGAGTGCATCCCAGTCATCTGGCAGGTGGGTAGTTTTGGATGCGGGTTGATCGGCGGGGTCGAAAATACGCTCGTTTTGATTCTTCGCGAGCAGGCCGAGAGTTTCGAGAAATTCCGCGTATTGGCCGATGGTGACTTCGTACGCGGCGATTTTGAATGCTCCGATTTCTCCTTCTATACCGTCTGGAGTGGGATACTTGCCTGCGGGGATGTTTGTCGGTTCTGGCAATGCCGTCGGCGGCGGTGGAGCAGCATCTGGAGGCCGTAGGCTGATGGCTAATGCGACGATCCCGGCAAGGACTAACACGGTGACTGTCACCATGGTGGCCATGGGTTTTTTCCTGACGATAGAGCCGGGCTGGGTGGGCGTGAGTGAGGAGAGCGAATCCGAGAGTTGGTGCTCGATTTGCATGCAGTAGTCGCGCGTTTGCGCCCAGTTGATCGGTGCATCCAAACCCTCACCGCGCATCCAGCTCAGCAGGGTGAGCAGGCGAGTAGAACCCGGACGGTTAGACGCGACTAAAGGGACAAGAGCGCTACCTAAATGCACAATGTCCCGCGACGATTGATCCGCCGTGCGCTCTCCGGTGAGGACTAGATTTTTCAAACGAAGGACGCCGTGGTCGTCAAGGTGGACGGCATTTAGGCCCAGCGGCGAGCTTGCATGGTTGAGCGACTCGTGGTGGAGCTGGGCCTCAGAAATCCGGCGTAACAAATGAGCAAGTCGGGCAGGGAGAAGCGTTTTCCGCGCAGCGAGTCGATCTGCGAGAGTGGAGCCTGCTAGGAGTTCGTGAGCGTAGAAACAAAGTCCCGGCTCGGCGACGGCTTCGTAAACCGAGCCTACCAAAGGATGCTCTACCGCGGCTTTCGCGCGAACGTCTGCTAGAAATGCGTCTCGTTGAGATTCGTCGGTGAGTTCATCCACCAGGACGAGGCGCGAGATGGAGACTTGCTCGGCAAGCCAAGTGCGATGGAGCAGATTTTCTGCTAGGAGTTGTTTGAGGAGATAATCGCCTAGGTGACGTTCTGCGGAGTCGGGATTCATGGATGGGTGAGCAGCGGCGGGAAATGAGTCACTTGTAAGGCAGCGGCGGCAATAGCGGCAGGTTAGGATCGAACTCCGGCAAGCTGTCTTGGAATTCTGGCAGCATTGGATTAGCAGTGGGAGATTGCGGCATACGGGCGGCGAGTCCCGGTGGCCATGCCTGCAGGTCGAGGATTTGACCTTGGTATTCCAGAGTCACGATCTGTCCGTAGTAGGTGCGCTCACCGTAGAGATGTTCGGTTTGCAGGTCTTGCGGCGGGATGGTGTATGTCATGCGCACGGTTTCTCCGTCGCTGGCCCAGTCGAATGGCAGAGAAACCCACTGATCCTTTGCCCAAGATTCGTATTCTTTTTCTAACTGAACTATTTCCCCATTTGAGGAGCGGTTGAAAAAGTAAACCGAGACACCGAGATCGTCGGAGACGATTTCCTCGCCCGGAGCTTTATTTACTGGGATGGTTAGAATCACGCGTTGGCCGTCGGTGGTGTCTGGGTCTTTGAAAATGCGGACCCGTCCGAGTGAGAGTTTGCCGTGGTTATCTGGCTCGGTGAAACCATCGCGCAGCTTCCCGGCAGCGAGTTCGTAAAGTGAGCCGGCGACCGAAGCTCCCAACTGGAAGACTTTTTCAAAATGCGCGGATGCCGTGTCGAATACGCCCATTTGTTCATGAACGAGGCCGAGTTCGTAATGTACGTTCACTTCTTCTGGCGATTGGTTGAGTGCTTCTTCTAACTTCATGATGGCCAGTCCCATGTCGCCAGCGACACGAGCTTTGCGGGCTTCCGTGACGAGTCGTTCCGTGCGCGGATCGGCGATTTTGGGCGTGGCGACGGGTGTGGGGGCGGGCAGTGTGGGAGCGAGATAGGTAGGTGATAGGGGCGGGCGGGCGACGACGGATGCGTCTCGGTCTGGCTCGGACTTCGCGGTGGGAACGCGGACGGTGACGTAGGTCGGGACTTCTTTCGTGACTGTTTTCACGACTCGTGAATCCTCGAATCTTTGGGCTAAGGCCAGCCCAGCAATGAGGAGTTGGGAAAAAGCCATCAGCGCGACTGCCCAGCAGGAAATCGCAAAAACGGAAAGCTGGCGGCTCGCGAGTGCTGTGGCCTTCTTAGATTTCACGGGCGAAACATGTCGCCCCGTCACCCGCTTGTCAATCCGGGTGGGCGGACGTGGAGCACCCTCATTGCAGCGGTTTCACTAACTCCCGCGCTTCGTCGGTATTCAGCCGTGTGGCGATCTTGGAGAAGATCGAAGCGACAGACTTTTTCTTCTCTGCATCTTGGATGGCGGCGGCCTTGGTGCTGAGGGTGCGGAGGTCGTCGAGTGAAGCGGTGAAATAGAGGACTTTCATGGCTTCAGTGGACGCAGAAGCATCGGACCCGAAGATGGTGTCTATCAGTAATTCATTCGATCCCGCGACTTGCCGGAAGGCCATGGCTTTGACTGCGAGAATTTTCTCGGGACTGGAATCTCCCTTGATCATGGCGAGCAGAGAAGACTCGGCTGCCGGGAAATGGATCGCAGCGATGGCGGTGCCAGCGGCTTGATTGATGGGCGGTGCTTTGTCTCCGAGTGCTTGTAGCAAGGCGTCAAAGGCGGGCTTGGTTACCATTTTCCCCAATGCGGCGATGGCGGCGATGCGTTCGTCCTGCTCGGCAGATGCCACGCGGTTGAGAGCAAGTTTTTCTGCGAGGTCAGTGGACTTGAGGTGGTGAAGATTGGCGAGGATGACTAACCGATCTGCTAGCGGCATGGGTTCCATGCTTTGCGCCAAAGTCGTCTGCAAGCTCGGAAGATTCATCTTCAGTGCCTGAGCGAGAGCTGCGTGGCGGAGTTCGGAGTTGTCGTTCTTAAGAGCTTGCTCGACCACGGGAGCGGCATTGGCGGGAGAGCTGTTTGTTAGGGCGAGGAATGCCGCAAGGCGCACGGTTTCGGATTGGGTCGTTTGATAGAGTTCTAGGATGACTTGGGCATTGCCTGCGCTGGCGATGAGCAAGGCGGCTTCGACATCTGGCTTGATCGCGGCTGCCACTTTGTCGCTGGCGTTTGCTTTCTTCAAAACCTCTGCCGCTGAATCTCCAGCGATCCCGGCGAGTGCTCCGACGGCAGCGCGGGCGATTTCAAGGTCTGGATCTAAGATGAGTGGCGCGATGAGCGGAACCGAAGAGGCAGCTTTCTGGGCTGCGAGAGAATTCATCAGGCCTAACTTCTGCAGTTTGCGGGATTCTTTACGGAGTGCGGCTTCGAGAGTCGCCACGGATTTCGGATCACGGATTGATTCTAGCACTTGGCGCGCTTCTTCTTGGAGCAACGGATCTCTCCCGTTGAGTAACTCGGCGAGGTAAGGCACGGCGTCGGCAGTGGCGATACGGCTCATTGCTCGTAAAATGTACTTTGCGGCCTCGGGCGAAACGCCTTTGGCTTGCATGACGGTGACGAGAGTTTTGGTGGCATCTGCTGGGGCGGTTTTGCCGGGGGCAGTGGCGTCATCAATGAGCTTAGAGAGTTCGACGCGGGCTTTGTATTGGTCGTCAGGTGATGCGTTGTCGAACTTAGCGGCGACGGCGAGGACGGCACTCGACTCAAGCGCATAGGCTTGAGCTGCTAGAAACGTCGCGACGAAAAACGAATGGATAAATTTCATGATGGATTCCAAGGAAAAAGTTAGATCGGTAGGCTGTATGGTGCGCGACGTGGGCGATCCATCATGCGTGTGGCGGCGGGATCGTCGAGGATCTGCTCAGAAACTGGGTCCCAACGCACCGGGCGACCGAGACGCTCGGCGATGCCGCTGAGGTGACAGATGGTGGCGGTGCGATGGCCGATACCGACGTGGCAGATCGGTTGTTGGCGGGTTTTGATCGAGTTGAGCCAATCTGCCCGGTGGTCTTTGGAATCGTAGAGACGCACATCGCTTGATTTCAGGACGATGTTTTTAAGGGCGGCGGGTTCGGTTTCAAACTGACCGCCACGGCCCACGCGGACTTCGCCGGTCTCGCCGATGAAGCGGATCATGGCTTTTTTCCCATCGCCATCGCGAATGACTTTGGGGCCGTCTTTGTAGGTGTGAAATTGGTTAGGCTCGCCCGCGTGGCCTTTCGGGACGAAGAGATC
>JANOQR010000284.1:0-6693 GCA_031414935.1 Luteolibacter sp. | reverse complement strand
GCGTCGAACTTGGAGATGCGTTTGATTTTGATCTCGGTGAGTCTCGCGAGATCTTCTTCGGTGACGTCGCGCTTGAGGAGTTTTTTGAAAGGGGTGAGTCCGTCGTCGATGGCTTTGAGCACAGCTTCCCATGTTTCGCATTCTTCGATGTCGCGGTAGATACGGTTTTCGATGAAGATTTTTTCTAGCGAGCTGAAATGCCATTTCTCGGCGAGTTCGCTGAGTTTGATTTCTAACTCCATCTTCAGCAGGTCGCGTGTGTGATGCGTGACGCGGCGGAGAATCTCGGAAACGCCCATGAATACGGGCTTGCCGTCGTAGATGACACAGGCGTTCGGCGAGATGCTGAGTTCGCTATCGGTAAAGGCGTAGAGCGCGTCGCGGGTTTGCTCCGGGTCTGCTCCGGCGGGCAGATAGACGAGGATGTCGGCCTGAGCGGCGGTGTTGTCCTCGATTTTCTGGATCTTGATTTTCCCTTTATCGGCGGCGGCGACGATGGATTCCATCAACGCGCCGGTGGTGGTGCCGAAGGGGATTTCCGTGATGCGGAGGAAGCCTTTTTTCTCGGTGGAAATGCGGGCGCGGACGCGGACTTTGCCACCGCGCAGGCCATCGCGGTAGTCGGAGGCGTCCATGATTCCGCTGGTGGGGAAATCTGGGATGAGCGTGAAAGGTTCATCGCGGAGGACGGCGATGGAGGCCTCGATGAGTTCGTGGAAATTGTGTGGTAGGATTTTACACGCGAGTCCGACGGCGATGCCCTCGACGCCTTGGGCGAGCAGGAGCGGGAATTTCACTGGCAGCGTATCTGGCTCTCTCCGCCGACCATCGTAGCTGGGCAGCCACTCGGTGGTTTTCGGATTGAAGACGACTTCGTTGGCGAACTTGGTGAGGCGGGCTTCGATGTAACGAGGAGCGGCAGCACCGTCGCCAGTGAGGGTGTTTCCCCAGTTTCCTTGGGTGTCGATGAGCAGGTCTTTTTGGCCAAGGCCGACGATGGCCGCACCGATAGACTGATCGCCGTGCGGGTGATAGTTCATCGTGTTTCCGACGATACCCGCCACCTTGTTGTAGCGACCGTCGTCGATTTCATCCATGGCGTGGAGGATGCGGCGTTGGACGGGTTTGAGGCCGTCGTAGAGATGAGGAACGGCGCGCTCGAGGATGACGTAGCTGGCGTAGTCGAGGAAATAGTCGGAATACATCGCGCCGAGCGAGGCATGTTGGTCCGGGTCGTGCGTCATGGGGGCGAATGGTTAATGAACCAAAAGCATCGGTGCAAGCCTGAGGTGAAGGGACTGATTTTTATGCTGGAGAGGAAAATGGGGATCTCTGATTTCACAGATTGAAGTGATTTTGAAGAAGTTGGTTTGAAACTTTCACTCACCCAAAAGATGACGGGTAATTCATCAAGAGCCAGAAACCCTACGACGAATAAGAAGCATTCAAGCTCACTCCGCAGAGCGAGGCACGCCGCCGCATAACAGTTCAAGTTACTCGGGAGGGTCAAACCCCCAGAGAAATTCCAATTCTTCCTCCGCCTTCCCCAATCACAAATCATCCAACGGACTCCCGATTTCCCCCCCGCATCGCCCGCGCCATCTGCAAGTAAATCATCGTCGTCCGAACATCCGAGTGCCCCATCAGCCCCTGCACGCTACGGATGTCCACCCCGCGCAGCACCAGATGCGTCGCAGACGAATGCCGCAAACGTATGCGATGTCACCTTTTTCTCCAGTCCCACCGCCTTCACCGCCGCCAGTGCCCGCCCCGCTCTTACCTCGTGCACATGATGCCGCCGCACCCGCCCCTCCGCCCTCGGGTCTACCGATACACACCCGCCACCCCATCCTCCCTATCCTTATCAAAAATCACCCGACAAGGCTGAAACTGCGCCTCCACCAGACTCCTCGGCAGCGTCAGCACCCGGTCCTTATCGCCCTTTCCCCCACGGACCTCCACATCCTTCACCCGTAGCCGCAAACACTCCATCACCCGCAGCCATAAAGTAATTTCCCCATCACCGCCTCCTCACCCGTCATCACCATCAACAACTTTCTCATCTCCTCCACCGACACCACCACCGACAGTCCATCGCTCCTTGGTGCCCCCACATTCAGTTCCACCCGCGCCGAACTCCGCGCTTGATGAAAGTCCGGCCCTTTTTTCCAAGTAACACCCGCCCCTTTTCCAAGGACGCCTCTTTTCATGAAACTCATCCCAGCACTGCTCATAGCATCCACCTGCATCCTCCATGCCGCAGAATTTTACAAAGAAACCCCGCTCTTTTCCACCGCGCCTGATCCGGTGAAATCCGTTGAAACCATCGCCCGCTTTGGTCCGGTGGGCATCGCCATCGAACTCCACCAACCCGCTTTCACCATGTGGGTCGGCGACGTGGAACCCGGCTCCCCTGCCGCCACCACCGCTCTAAAAAAAGGCCAAATCATCGAGTCCATCAACGGCGAAAAGCTCAAAGACATCGACCCACGCATCCAGCTCGGCCAAATCCTCGCCGCCGCCGAGGCCAAAGACGGCGTTCTCAATTTCTCGGTGAAGGAAAACGCCACTGCCGCCGCGAGAGAAGTCAGTGTGAAAATCCCAGTCCTCGGAGCTTACAGCAAAACTTGGCCGCTCGACTGCCCGAAGTCCGAGAAAATCATCCGGGGGTTCGCCGACTACATTTCCAAGCCTGGCTCCCACAAAGGTTTCGCCAATGCCGGGATGCTGTTCCTGCTCTCCACGGGCGATGAAAAAGACCTCGCCCCCGTCCGCGATTGGGTCCACGCCCTCGCCAAGAAAAACACCACCGGCTACGCGTGGCACATCGGTTTCGGCGGCATCCCGCTGTGCGAATACTACCTCCGCACGGGCGATCCCGTCGCCCTGCCCATCATCCAAAACTGGGTCAACGCCGCCGCCAAAGGCGAATACCTCGACGCCTGGGCGGGTCGCGGTGGCGTCGTCAGACTCGGCTACGGCAACGGCCACCTCAACGCGGGCGGCACCGCCGTCGTCACCTTCCTGCTCCTCGCCAAACAATGCGGCGCAGACGTGAATGACAGCCTGCTTCACCGCACACTCACCCACTTTTTCCGCTACGCCGGACGCGGCATCAATCCCTACGGCGACGACAGACCGGAAACCTCCTTCGTCGATAACGGCAAGCACGGCAACCTCGCCTTCGCCATGGCCGCCGCCGCCTCGCTCACGCCCGATGGCGAAAAATCTATCTATGCCCGCGCCCGTGACCTTTGCGCGATGACCGGCTTCTACACCACCACCTTCATGCTCCACGGCCACACTGGCGGCGGGATTGGGGAAATTTGGCGGAGCAGCGCGATGGCTCTTCTCCCCGAGAAAAAACCGCTGCAATACCGCGAATTCATGGATCACCGCCAATGGCACTACGACCTCTCCCGCCGCTACGACGGCTCCTTCGGTATCCTCGGCGGCGCGGGCTATGACACCACCGAGTGGGGCTCCTGCTACCCGTGGGCCTACACCTTTCCGCGCAAAACCCTCCGCATCATGGGTGCGCCGCCCTCCAAGTTTTCAAAAACCTATCAGCTCCCCGCCCGTCCGTGGGGAAATGAAGCGGACGACGCTTTCATCTCGCTCGAACCCGTCGCCGACGCATCCGGCCAGCGGCAGGACATCTCCAAAGAAATTCTCACCAAAGACTCGTCCAGACCGCTCATCATCAGCCTCAACCAAAAGGATCTCAGCGACGACGAAATCCGCCGCTACGCCCACCATCCAGAGTTTCTCATCCGCCACATGGTTACTAACAACGCCGCCGGACTCACCTGCGACTACATGTTTCCAAAACCCGGCCCACGAGTCCGCCCCGAGCTGTTGGAGGAATTCTGCAAGCACTCCGACCCTCGCGTCCGTTACGCGGGCTTCCGCTCCGCCGTGAAACCCTTCGACTCAAACGCCGATTGGTCCAAGCGCCTCTTCGACCTCGCCATCGTTCACCTGAAGGACGAAAACGAATCGTGGTTCGTCAAAGACGCCTGCCTCGCCCTCGTCCAACGCGGCACTCCAGATATGATCGTGCCTCACGCCGATCTGCTACTTTCCTACCTGAAACACCCCGAGCAGTGGCTCCAAAACGGCGCACTCAACGCGCTCACTCAGGTCGCCACTGACGAGCGCGTTGCGGAAAAAGTCCTCCCGCCGATGGGCGAGCTTTTCAGCAAAACCGCACGCCAAAGCACCACCATGGGACCACTCCACGCGCTGCGCGAAAAACTCTCCACCGCCCCCGAAAAAGTCCGCGCCGTTGCCCTCAAGTCGATGGGCGGTGCCTACCAAAACTACAGCGGCGGCAGCGCATGGATCGGCGGCCAAGACATGACGAATCACCGCAAAGAAACCCTCGAAAACCTCGCCACCGCGCTGGCAGGCGTCCCCGGCGGCTTCGATGTCCTCTACGAATTTGCCCAAGAACAATTCCCCGGTGACCCACTCCCACACGACGAGCTTTTCCTCAGCGCCGAGTCAGAAAAATTTGGCCCGAAACTCCAAAAAGCCATCCAGCCACTCATCCGCGAAAAACTCATCTATCAATACATCGGCGTGAACCGTCGCAAAATCCTCAGCGACCTCAGCAACTCCAAACAAAGCGGCACCGTCACCGACACCATCGACGGCCTCGTTTCTCTCTATCAAAAAGTCGGCGTCACCGAGCACGATTGGAAACCCTTCGGTCCCGACTTGAAAAACGCGCCGTGGAGCTACTTCAGCTTCGATCCCAAAGAAGAGCAAAAATACGACCTCACACCCTGGCGTTACCGCACCGTCAGCTACCCCGCAGGCATGGAAACCTGGTTCGCAAAAGACTTCGATCCCACCAAAGCTGGCTGGAAAAAAGGCCAATTCCCCATCGGCCAGTTCCAAGGAAAACTCACTACGAATGGCGGGCGCAATCCATGGAACGAAACCCCGCGCACGCTCTGGGAAAAAGAAGTCCTGCTAGTCAGCGGCAGTTTCGACATCCCCGCTCCGAAGCCTAACCACTCCTATCGCCTCCGCGTCCAGACCGGCCAAGGCGTCGGCGCAGGCGATGGTTTCAAAATTTACCTCAACGGCAAACCGCTCGTCGAAAGCAAAGCCGGTCTCGGTCGCCGCGAAGGCGACAACATCCGTGGCGGTTGGATCACCCCAGAGTTCGCCGGAGAATTCAGCAAAGGCCCGGTCACCCTCGCCGCCACCTCCTTCCTGCGCTATGGCGACCGCGCAATCGTCCAGATGCCGCCCGTGCCCCAAGGCATTTTCAGCTTGTGGTTAGAAGAACGGAAACTTCCACCACTCGATGCCACCGTGCTCACCAAAGCCGCCACCTTCGTCCCCATGCTGTCTTCGGATTGGCAAGATTTACAAAATCCTGACAACCCTGCCACCGACCCTGACGAAGGGAAATTCCGCTATGACGGAACCTTCGTTTCTAACCCCAAAGTCACCGGCACCTGGACCACCGTCGCCCTCGTCACATCCGCCGCCGACTTTGATCCCAAAGCAAAACCCAAACCCGACCGCAGCCCGATCCGCGAGATTTCCTTCAACGACGACGGCTCGACTAACAACTCCCGCTGGATCTGGTCCGCCGCCACCCTCATGGATCTGGAAAGCGGCGTCGCCCACAAGATCACCTCGCAGTCGATAGAAGGCACCGACTACCTCATCATCGAAAGCGGCGGCTTCAGCGCCAAGAACCCCGTCGGCTGGCAAACCCAGCTCATGGTCATGAAGCGAAAGTGATTCTCTGGTCAAAAAAGTTGACCCGCCTATCCATCCCTGCCACGTAGCTGCCGTGATCTATTGTCTCGTCCCACTCCGAGTTAAAGCCCGCGCTGCCAAGATTTGGCAGCACGCGCTGGCGCACGGAGCATGAGGACGGATGCAGCATCCACCAACACTCTCTGGAACGCCCGCCACGCGGCAGGTTCTAGGGAGTTAGAAAAAGTCCCGCCTGTCGCATGGACGTTCCAGTTTCCAACAGAAACTGATATGCCATGAACAACGATGACTCCTTCAACTGCCGCAGTGTGATCCTCATGCTGGGATCGGTGGTGCTATTCGCCGCGAATACTCTGCTCATCCGCGCGGTCGCCCTTCACACGCCAAGCGTCGATGGCTGGGTCGCGATTGTGTTCCGAAGTGCGGTCGGCTTGCTCATCGTTTACGCGCTCTTCAGCCATGGCCGCGGCTTTGATGTGAGGCGGCTTTTCAACGGGAAATTGATCACCATTCGCGGCGTCATCGGGGCACTGAGCACCATCGCCTTTTACATCACCGTCATCAAGCTGGGTGCTGGCCGCGCCGTCATCATCAATCTAACTTACCCGATCTTCGCCTCGGTGATCGCTGCATTTTGGCTCAAGGAAAAACTCAACCGTGCGGCGATGGCATGGATGTTCATCGGTTTCTGCGGCCTCGTGATTTTCCTCAGCGACGATGGAAAATTACTTCAAGTCTCTGCTTACGACTTACTCGCCCTCGCTGGCGCAATCGGCTCCGGCTGGGTCGTCGTCATCATTCGCCGCTTAGACCGTTTGCCAAAAATAATTTCCGAAACCCCTCACAAAAGACTGGTACGACCGTTTAAAGTGGTTAGGATAGCCACATCTGTCGTCCCCGCCAGCTTCCCAGTGAGGAATCCTGCCCGCTCCCCGAGCTTGAGCAGGC
>JANOQR010000283.1:0-14231 GCA_031414935.1 Luteolibacter sp. | reverse complement strand
GCCTGCTCAAGCTCGGGGAGCGGGCAGGATTCCTCACTGGGAAGCTGGCGGGGACGACAGATGTGGCTATCCTAACCACTTTAAACGGTCGTACCAGTCTTTTGTGAGGGGTTTCGGAAATTATTTTTGGCAAACGGTCTATATCTTCTATTTCGTCGAGCGAAAGTGCTCTTTAAGTCCAGTGTATAGAACCCGATGAGTCCAGCCTGACTTGGGATCAGCATCAGGAAATGGCTTCTCAGAATATCCACAACACTCGCCGAAGTGGAAAATGACGTGGGGACTTTGATTGATTACAAGTGCCGCGACCTTAAAATCAAAATTCCAAATAATCTGAATCTGGGATGATCGCTCCGGGTCAACTACTGCTGCGACATCGTAGACATGAAGTGCATCAACGAATAATAGCTCCGGCCGCGAAAAATCCCTCGCATAAAAATAACCTGTGTCTCCGTCGTCCTCGAAAACTACGCCGCGCATTCCGTCGGGCGAATCCGATTCGATGACGGCTTCGACTCCGACTCTGATCGTTGATTCAGCTCCGAGGAAAGGCTTCATTTTTTGGAGAACTCAGTAGCTCACGGCAATTTCCACGCGGTCTTATATTTCTGATAGTCCGACGCATTTAGTATGACGTAAATCGGATACCGGGCGGGATCGATGCGTGAAATCATCCATTGAAGTTTTGGCTTTTCCATGGTCGTACAACCCGCAGTGGGCTTGCTGCCACCGCCTCGCCAGACGTGGAAGAAGATAGAAGAACCTGCGTTGGGAACTACGTTCGGCGGGGCGTTGTGGGCGATGAAGAGTTTCAACGAGTGAGCAGCATCGTCCTGTTTCATCTGCTGTTTTTTCTCCCACACAGTGGCTGGCTCATGATCGAGAATGATATGTTGATTGTATTTCGGCGACGCCGGATCTTCCACCCACAGATCGCGCGAAGTGACTTTACGATAAGAGAGTGCTGGGTTTTTGCGGATGGAATCATCGTAGCCCCATGCACCTCCGATGGCGAAAACTCCGGCAGGCGAGCGGTTGTCCCCTTCCTTTTTCACTGCGGCTCCGGTGGGAACTGGGTGAAGACCTTTCCCCCAAACAAGGCCGCTTTTTCCGAGGCGAGCCTTCCATGACTCACCGATGGGTTTCCAGTCACCACCAGATTTCTCATAATACGTGAGGGTGACGTTAGAGCTGTCCCAATTATCTGAAATCCCGACGAGGCATTGACTCGATTTCGCAGGCAACTCGAAAGCGGCGGCGGGTAGGATGGTGAGCAGCAAGATGAAAGACTTATAGATCATGGTTCAGGAAAAAGTTAGGAATGTTACTCCATCCTCGGCGTCAAGGCTTGACGTGAGACGCAAGCGTCGCCCGCACATCACCGATGAAAACGGCAGCACGAAGCTCAATAGGAATGCGGTCCGCATCGTCACTCAGCCAGAGTGTAGCGTCTTTCTTGAGTTTCTTGTAGCTCTGGAGTTCAAGGGTATCTCGATTGATTTTGCGCATTCCCACGGTGAGGCGGATGACCTTGCGACCTTCGTGAACTTCGCGACCAACGACTTTCACTTTGAGCAGATAGGGCTTGTCGAAGGGCTGAATGGCGAGGGTGATTTGATCTCCGGTGTCGAGCTTCTGACTGCGAACGTGCAGCATGGCGGAGAAAATGTCGAAGACGGGGGTGAATGTGAAAACACGATCTGTTTTTTTACTAACACCAGTCTTGAGATTTTTGGTTGTTTCCGAGCTTTCTACCTTCGTGTGAAAATGGCGGACGGCGGTAGAAACCGTTTCCTTGTCGTCTGTTTCCACCGCTTCAAAATAGTTAGGCCGAAGTGTTACAGGATTGATTTCAGACCAGAAGCTACTCTTGTAATCAAACAGCAAGGCGGCGGCACCGACGCTGGCTGAATTCGCGCGGATCACATAGTTTCCCGGCTTCGTAACGGCGGGTGGTGCGAATTCGATCCTACAATTTCCAGCTTCGATCATTCCTTTCCAGCTAACCTGATAGATAATGGTTGAGCTTGGTGGTATCGCAAACGCACCGGGTTCCGGCGAGGTAAGTTCCGCTTTCCACGCGGGCTCTGCGTGAACTTGCGAAATGAAAAGCGCGATGACGAGTAAGGGCCGATCAAGATAAGACATGCGGCTTCAGACGATGTCCTTTTGGAGCTTATTCACCGAAGGGTAATTCTACGGGTTCCGCGCGCGGCGGCAGGACACCGGGGCCATCATCGAAGCTGGTTTCAAAGGCGTCTTCATTCACCGGCATCGGGCGGAATGACTCGGAATGCGTGTCCACGCGGAAATTCGTAATCATTACCTCACGGTTCGTTTCCGCAATCTGATCGAGCATGTCGCGGTTTTGGTTTTGGAGGTTTTCGATCTTCGAGATCAGCGATTCAAAAAATTTCGCCTGCGTCGCATCAGGAGCGGCAGCGGCCTTCGGACTCAACGCTAGGAGGTTCGGTTGGGAGAAAGGAAGGGGCCGATGATCCTGCGGCGGGTTCTCAGGCAGCGGCGTGACAGTCTCTTCCTTCGGGACAAGCGAGTGGCCGGAGGCGACGGCAGCGGAAAACTGCCTAACAGACCACCAGTGACTTACGCCAGCGGATGACATGACGACGAGTGCGACACCACACACGATAGGAACGGCGGAAGTTTTCATTTTCTTCGAGCAGGCGATGAGGATTTGACCTCGGGTTGTGGTTCGGGTGGAGGCTGCGGCAAGGTGACGAGAAGTTGCTGGAGCCTATCAATGGCGATGTCGAGCTGCTTCGAGTCCTCGTCCATTTGGCGGATGGAGTTCGACAAAATCGCACCGACAGTGGCCGTCTGTTGATAACCTTGGGTGTTGTCGTAGCCGGGTTCTGAAATCGTGAAAACTTGTGCACCATCTGCATCAGGAACTAACAGGTGCGGGCGAATGCTCAGAGTGATCTTCGATCCGGGAGCGATCTCGACTTCACGAGAAAATGGCGGCGCGCTTTCTGAGGCATCGAGATGCCAGCCCGGCGGACAGACTGCCAGTGGCTTTGCGGGAAATGGGGCCATCAGTTTGATCTTAGTGGGATCAATGCTGCCGTTTCCTGAATGAAGTTTTTCTACACGCACCGCTAGACCGCTTTCAGGCTCAGGGCGGCTCTCCACAGGATCAATCGCTGCGACCGTTTCAGCAGGTGCAATCACGTCAGCTCCTTCTGGTGGCTTGCCGGTGACGAGAATCGGCGTCTCTTCGGGCGGCAATTCGTCATCTGCGATGGGCTGCGGAGCATCATCTAAAATGACAGTGACTTCGTTTGGCTTGCTCTTGTCGCGGTTCTTGAACTCTTGAATCGCGTCAAGCACGGGATCGGATTCGGGATTTTCCCTAACATGCTGAGAGTTTGCGAAGGCCGTAAGGAAAAGAAATAGGATCGCGGTGTAGGAGCGTGTTTTCATTTTGCTGTTGGCTGAAGTTGAATCGACTCAGAGGTGTCGAGTCCGACTGGGCGCGGGGCATCTGCTGCATCCTGCTGATTCATAGGAAGAGTCGGACTGTCAGCCCTGAGTTCGCCTGACGGAATGGATCGCTCGACAAGATGATTCCACGAATCTAGCAAAGCCAAGCCTTCTGAGCGTAGGCTTTTGGATTTTTCCTGATAGCTTGCTAGGCGGACGAGAAGTTCGCGGGCCTCAGCCACCTCAGATGGCGTCCAACGTAGATTTCGGCTTTGATAGAGAACCGGGACGTCGAGATCGATTTTCGCAAGATGCCCCCCTGGAGCTTCGGCGGTGAGAATGTGCTGAATTCTCAGGTTGGTTTGTTCAAACGCCGCGCTCGAACGAGATTGAGACAATGTATTTCTAACGGCATCTGGCGTTTGGCCGACTTGAGTGTTCTCGCCGGGAAGGCGATTTTTATCAGGCATCAACTGTGATTTTGCGAGTTCTGCGCCAGCAACAACCGGACGATTCTTCTCAGGCAGCATTTCGACTTGTGAGCCTAGGACCACGGGCTTCGTAATGTACATTAGGCAGAACAGGGCAGCGATCCCCGTGCTGGCGATCAACAACCACGGGTAGGCGCGTTGGACGGCGCAACTGCTTGATGCTCGCCGGTTAGAAATCGAGTAAGATGGCGGCGGGCTAGCACTGGCCGCAGGCAGCGATGGCATGGCACTATCCGTGGGTTTGATCACGATCGCCGGTGTCTGGGCGGGTAGAGGTTTCATGGCTTGGTCACGGTTTTTTCCGCAGTGGCGGTAGATTGCTCCTTGGGCTCGGCAGCGATCGCATGGCTGATAATCGTTTGATCCGACACACCCGGAAATGTGGTAATCGTCATCGACTCGCGAGTGAGACGCAGGTGGCGGAGAGTTCCACCAGAGTTGCTAGTCGCCTGAAGTCCAGGAATTACTTCGAGTGCGCCAGAGCCCTTTCGCTGGCGACCGATGCCGTCGGAACGGTAAATCTCGAACGTCGTATGTGACTCACCGTTGCTTTCCGCTGCGACCCGAATCCGCACCCCATCGGTATAAACTCGAAAGGCGATGGGCTTCATCGGGATCGGCGTCACTTTTTGTCCAGTCAGCTTGTAATGGGCTTGCAGCAAAAAATCACCGACGTGCTTATATTCGTCGGCATAGGCTGACGTTAGAACTGTGAAAGATAGTAGTAATGAACTCAGGCGAATCATTCCCCAACATCCCAGAGGGAGTCCTTGTTGCTGCCAGATGGATCATAAGCGACTCCTGATCCAGCATTGATGACAGGGGGAGATACGTTGACGATCACTCCAAGAGTGGTCCCGGTGAGAGAGGTGACTGTGGGCATCGCGGTCGCGCCGTTTGGCAAATAGGGAATCAGCGCGGAGGCTGTGAGACTGGTAACCGCTGCAGTCGGATTGTCTGCCAAATACATTCGCTGGGCGGAATAGACCGACCGGAGCGACTCGGATGCCGACCGCCCGAGCTTCCATTGATCCAGCCTCTCGGAAGTGAAAAGTCCGATCTTGAGCAGGGCCAGCAGAACCATGATAACGATCGTCATTTCCAGCAGAGTAAAACCCTTGGAGGATCGGTTTGGTGAAAATGTCGTTTTCATGACTGAGACTTTGTTAAATGAAACTTGGTTATTTGGAAAGCCGTAAATAATGACAAATTACCCTTTTAGCAGCTTGAGCGCTTCCATGAATTGGCCGCGGAACTCGGCGTCTTCCACGAGGCTTTTAATGTAAAGGAGCACGAAAAACACCGAAATAGAGATCAGCACCACAGAGATCAGCCACCATGTTACCGACTTCTCCTTTGGCGCGATGAAAGGCACATACCAAGTATCTCTATCCACGATCTGAGTGGCGTACATCTGGCCATTTTCTTTCAAATGATTGATTAGTTCGTCGGCCAGCCTGCTGCTATCGGCTACGAAGAGATGTTTATATCGCTTACCTGGTACGTCGGGAATTTCCACCACTCGCACGCCCGCAGGTATAAACTCCGGCGGACGCAGTGTCTGAATATGTGTCTCATAGACAAACTTCTCACGTAGCCAGCGATCAAAGCGTGTGAGTTGCATATGAGTAGAAAGTTAGAAATTTTTACTAGACTCCGCTTTGCATCATCTTTGGACCCATGAGGAAAATTGGCAGGAAAGTCCCGATGAAAACCGCCGCGATGAGACTGACCGCTATGATCAGAACGAGGAAGCTGATCGCAGCAGAGAACGCATTCATGTGGTTCTGCAAATCCTCCTCATACATCTCGGACAACATTCCGAGCTGGGCATCTAACGAAGCAGATTTTTCGCCGATGGCGAGCATGTGTGTGACTTGAGCATCGACGGAAGTGTATTTCGCAAAAGCGGTGGAGAGAGGCACTCCGGAGTTTTCATACTTGTCCGCCGCAGTTCTCAGCTCGTTGTAAAACGGGGTATTGCGAACGCTATTGGCGGAAACACGGATGGACTTAGCCAAGTTAATTCCATTAGAATGCAGTAGCTTGATGGTGGAAATGAAAGTCATCTGCCGCATACTCATGACGAGCAAACGCAGCAAACGCCATTTCGACATCACGAAGCCGAGAATCAAATTGCGAACGTGTGCAGATCTAGCAATGACTACGGCGAGTGAAACGAACGAGATCACAAAAATATGCCAGGTATTTTGTGTGAAATGACTCACTTTAAAAGAAATCGCAGTCATTCCGTCCGGTTCAGCTCCCACCCCGGTCAACATACTTTCGACCTGAGGCACAATTTTTACCTGAGAGATAATGAATGCTCCACACAGCACCATGATGATGCAGCAAGGGGTGATCGTTGCTTTCTTGAGCTGCTTGGTGAAAAACAATTCGCTTTTGAGACGAGAAGCCAACGACTGGAAAGCATGGTGGAGCTGACCCGCATCTGATCCAGCTTGGATGAGACCGATAATCGTTTCACTAAATCGCCCGGTACGGCGGAATGCCTCGTGAACATTCATTCCCTTGTTGATGTCCTCGCGGATGTGGGAGAGTGCATCGACTATCGCCTTGTTAGGAAGACCATGACTGTAGTATTTGAGGGCGTCGGCAGTGTTGATCTGCGCCCGCAACATCGACCCAAGACCGCGAAACAGATCGACAAGTTCCTTCTTGCTGAACTCTTTGACCTTACCCGGCTTATTCAAGGCTGCGAGAAACCCTTTTTTCTCAGTGCCTTCTGGTGCAGGAACTTTGGCTTGGACGGTGGTAGTGGTGGCGCTAGTCATCGGTGTAGGTCATGTCGATCACCTTGCTAACGGCGATCAGGTCGGTTTTTCCATCACGCAGCAGTCGCAATCCACTGCGACGAAGACTCGGCAAGACGCCTTCTTCTGCGACTTTTAATTCTAACTCGTAAGGCGTCATCTCGCCCTTGGCGAGGAGGTCGGAAATTTTTGGCGTGATCGGGATAATTTCGAGAATCGCCGTCCGTCCGTTATAGCCTGTGTTGCGGCATTCCGCACAGCCGCCGCTCTTCGCAGTAAAGACCGGGATCGTTGCCCAACTGTCATCCAGACTGAAAGTCTTGCGGTCGAACTCGTTCACACCGGTAGATGTCTCTTTGCAGTATGGGCAAAGCAATTTCACTAAGCGTTGGGCACAGGCGGCTTTAAGTGTTTGTGCAATTTTCCATCGCTCCAAACCGAGCTGTTCGAAACGCTCAATGATCTGCGAAGCACGCGCGGTGTGAATGGTAGTTAGAACTTTGTGGCCTGTCACCGCAGCCTCGATTGCTAACTCAGCGGATTCAAAATCCCGCACCTCACCCATGAGAATAATGTCTGGGTCGGAACGCATGAAGGACGCGATCATCGGCTTGAATTCCTTCGGGCTCTTCAAGTCGCAGTGAGTGATGCCGGGGACTTCGTCTTCCACCGGGTTTTCCAGTGTGAGAATATTCACGTCCGGGCGATTCAGCTCCCGCAAGATCGCGTTGAGCGTTGTTGATTTTCCAGAACCCGTCGGACCCGACATGACGATGATGCCAGCAGGGATTTTCATCACCTTGTTGAGCGCGAACATCGTCTCGTCGTCGAAGGCGAGCGTGCCTTTACCTAGGGTCACGTTGATGTTACTTTTATCTAGCAGACGCATCGTGACGTGATAGCCACGGTAGGTACGGTGACGCTCGTAGCGAATGTCGATGGGACGGTGGAAATACGAAATAGTGAAGCGCCCGGATATACCTGGCGAGGTGTTACGAATCTCTGTCGGTAACCTCATCAAGTTGAGCAAAAATGCGTCTAGCCGATCTCTCAGCTTCATCGGGATTTCGACTTTCTGACCAATGTCTCCGTCGCAACGAAAAGCGTAGTAGAATGATTCTTTCTCTACTTTGAAGTGAACGTCCGAAGTGCGAGTTCTCACAGCATCTGACATGATAGTCGCGATCAACTGAGCCATCGGCTCGGCGTAGTCCGTAGTCACATCAAAGTCATGGATACCGTCGTCCAAATCCTCGACATCAATGGCCTCTAACTCCGATTTACTTGGGCCGCTATTCGTTGCGACAGACTCGATGGCCCGACTGATCTCTGTGGCCAGAGTAACGACTTTGACGATTTCCAGATGCGGAAAACGCGGTGCTAGATATTCCTCTGGAAGGACGCTCCAAGGATTGGCAATAGCAACGATGAGCTTGTCCGAGCCAGCCATACACAGCGGCGCAAAGAACCCACGGGTCATCACCGTGGAGTCGCAAGTGGCGTGTAAGGTGGCATCACAGAATTCAGCAATTTTAGGGAAAAACGGTAAGCCGTTGATCTTGGCGATGGCCGCCATGAAGCTATAACGAGTCACTCGATTAGGAACCTGATCCTGCGCGAGTTCCGAGTAGCTGGGATCATGCCCGGCCAGCTCGCCCATGATGCGGCGGCTGATGAGTTCGTTAAAAGAAATGCCGTCAAACTCGATCATAGTTCGAAGTGTTTGCGGGTGAGGAAAGCCCAATTCTCGTAGTCGAGACGGGCGACGGTAACGAAGGAGCGGATGCCGAAACGCTTATAGACGCTGCTTCGAATTTCTTCTGCTAGAATCGACGCAGCCACTGGATTGATGGAAGCGATACCGATCGCATCCGTGTCTTCGGCAAAGATAACGGGCGAAAGCAGGACACGAGCGATATTGTGAATCTGGTCAAACGATTCATAAAAAGCAGACGGAGCGATCAGCTTGCCAGCGAAGGGAATGTAGGGGGCTAATGGACTGATGGTGGCAGCAACCCTATCGCCCAGAGTGAGGACTGCGGGACCGAGATGCTCCTCAGCATGTCCCTGCACCCGCGCGAGAGTTTCTAATAGATCGCAAGGTCGTTCTTTGGCGTGTTGTTCACGGACTTTTGTCACAGCCTGAGAAATTTCCTGCGGGGTCGCAACTCGCGCTTCTTGGAGGGCGGCTACGGTTTGCTGCAAGGAAATTTCGGCAAAATCCCAGAGGTCCGCGTTCTTTGGCGAGACCTCGGGTTCGGGGGGAATCATGAATGGGGCAGCGGCTTGCATGGGGGACTAGACGAAATTGTTAGGAAAGAATGAGGCCGTGGGGGCGACCGCCGGAGTGTCAACGTTTGCCTGCGCCTCGGCTGAAGTTAGACGCGGGTTTGGCAGAAGATGAAGACGAGCTAGCGGGTGCGAGTTCCTCATTGCGTGGGTAATAAGGTGCCTGTTTCGGCTGAAGACCACGGATTGAGCGCTTGAGGTTAGGCTCGTGAGCAGGGCCGGGATTATCGAGATCGACCCAATCGTGATCGCAGTCCATAGAGGTATTTGAACGGATATTTCCGCTAACTTTATGGGTCATGGCGCCGCTCGCTGGATTGTAGGACTTGGGCGTTACGACGAAAACGAGACTGGTTCTCTCTTTGGTGGCTTCACTGCTTTTGAAGAAAAAATTAAGCAGTGGCACATCACCTAAAATGGGAATCTTGTTTTTATTTCCTAACTGAGTTTCGCCGTAGAAACCACCGACGACAAGCGATGAGCCATCAGGGACACGAGCCAAGGTCTGGATCATGGATTCGCTGACTCGCGGGTATTTGTTGCCGCTGAGGCTGACGACTTGCTCGACGACTTGGGCTGAACGCGGAGAGAGTTTCATGCGAATCGTGCCATCTGGCAAAAGTGTGGGAGTGACCACCAGCGAGATTCCTATTTCACGGTGCGTGTTAGCGTCCTCGGTGATCGTCTTGTCAGATGGGTCGATTTTATAGCGAACTTCCTCGGTGACGGTGGGATTACCGCCAGAAGTGTTTGAGGTGCTGGTGCTGGTGATGATGGGATTCCGATCGATGATTGAAATCACGGACTGTTCGTTATCTTCGGTGATGAGAGTCGGATTAGAAATCTGACTAGCAAGTCCGCCTTCCGCTAGAGCGCGGAGGACCCCAGCAAGCTGCACGGGGCTGAGAACCAGATTAGTGCCAGCCCCGCCAATGATTTCGGAGCGTGGCGAGTTGGGAAGACCGAACACCGAGTTGAGATCACGCGCGACGTTGATGGCTGTTCCATCTTTTCCGAGTGAGGCTGCCCAGTTCACACCGGTCCGCTCCGCGGCACTGCTGTTCACTCGAAGGATTTTTGTTTCAACGATGATTTGGCCCTGCACTTTATCGATGCCATGGAGCAATTGACGCGCCTGCTCGATGCGGTGAGTGGAGTCGATGATGATGATCGTGTTTGTTTTCGGCTCAAAGTTCACGATGCCAGTACCCGGACTGAGCATGGGTTTAATGAGTTCCTTGATTTGTTCGATGTCGGTGGGTCTAAGGTAGCGGAGCTGGTAGTGAAACTCAGAACTAGGAAGCTGACCGAGCTGGGCCTGAGTGAGGGCGTAAATGGTGTTGCCTTTGGTGTGCATGGACAGGCCGTATTGAAATGCTAACTCTTCCATCTGTTGGAGTGGACTGCCATCGTTGAGATGTCCGGTGACGAGGTAGTCTGGGCCAGCGATTTTTGTGTTATGGAAATACTGCCGTCCGGCGGACTTCGCGAGAAACTGGAAAATGTCGTTCAGGCCAGCATCTTTGATGATATAGCCTTCATCGGATTTTTGCATCTCTTGCTTTTGCTGTTCGAGCGGCGCAAATGGTGCGGCGGCGACAGGAGCAGCGGGATCGCCAGCATTTCCGGGCGGCGGCGGCGGAGCTGAGTCGTCGGGAGCTGCTAGATCAGGGACTGCGGGCAGATCTCCGGCTTGTTGCAAGTCCGCTTGGGCGTTTGTGGCAGCTTCTCTGAGGTCAGAAAGGGAGTCAGCATAGCCTTCTGCTGGGGCGACGGGCTCGACTAGAGGGTCCGCCGGCGTCTGGGCATGAAGTAACGTAGCCGTTATAGCAGCGACAGTGATGGAAATGAAGTTCACGGCTTTCATTGCGATGAGGATTGGAGTTTTGGATTAGTTAGGGTGAAGCATCACCTAGATCGAGTCTGATCGGGGCATTGGGTCGATCCGGTGTCATACCAGGGGCCGAGATTCCATCGATGCCTGCTTTCATGCCCGGAGGCAGCATGTCCAGCGTGCGAGAGCCGATTTCACCGGTCTCAATATTCCGAAAGGCGATCAAACGGGAAGTGACGTCGGTGACTTGGACTCGCAGGGTTTTGTCACGCCATATCAGGGGAAGTTCATCTCCTTGTTTCACCTTGCGGGTTTCGACTAAGAAAGATTTATCACCAGGCATGATAGTGGTGATGGGAATCAACTGAACAATTTCAGACAGAGGAGTAGCTTTGATGGGTGCACTGCGGTTAGAGGCTCTCGCGACAGTTGCTTTAATCACTGGCTTCGCCTCGGGGTCTTGATAGTGGCCGAAAGGATCTTTTTCTCTGCCCTGAGCATGAAATACCGAGGAGAGAGAAATCAAATAAGGCTCTAACTCGGCTGGACCCACCTGACGAGAGGCCAGAACCGGGCCGGCACTAACCGTCTTGATGAGAGTCGGCTTGGCAGATTTTGCTTCCTTGGGTACAGCTTCCGCAGGCAGAGCGATCTTGGTGTCAAAGTTCGCGGCTGACTGGGCGCAGACAGGCGACAGAAGCGACAAACCAAGGCAGATGTATTTCAATTTTCCCATGCGGTGTAGGAGACTTGGAAGTTAAGTAGGGCGGATTGGCTAGCAGAGGGATCGATTTTCAGCTCCTGAAGTTGGAGCTGGGGCATCCGGGTTTCTAACTCAAGGAAGGCACGCTGCATGGTGCGAAAGGAACCCCGAAAGGCGATACGAAGCTGTGAGGATGGCTGGGCGGAAATGGAACCGAATCCACCTTTCACGTTAGATGGATCGAAGGCCGTTTGTTGGAATTCTTTTTTGGGCAAATGTTCGGCAATTTCGCGCAGATGGGTGGTGACGGTACTCGCCGTTTCCTGAGCAAGCTGCGTGTTCCAGCGCTCAATGTGTTGGTGTTGGCGTGAGACTTGAGACTCGATTTCAAGGCCAGCGAGACGACCTTGCTCGTATTCTTTATAGGTGCGTTGTTTGTTCAGGTAGGAAGCCTCCATCTTGCCTTTCAAGAAGAAGCCAAAACCCACAAGCCCCACCATCGCAACGATGGGAAGCACGACGCCGAAGATAACGATGGATTGGCGGTAAAGGTGCATGGTTCAGGGGGCTTTGGCTACGTTGATCGCCATCGGGTCAGTGGCTTCAAAGCGCTGGGTGATGGTTAAATCGAAAGTGAACGGATAGGTATTTTCATCATCGTCAACCATGTCCTCGGGCGGGACGGACTTGTAAGCACCATTTTCTTGGGTGCGGACGTTCACGACGAGATTCCGATTACCGATATTAGTGCTAAAAGAAGAGTTTCCGGTGATGCGGGAAATCTCAGCAAAATGAGCGGAAATTCCCTCGGTCGTGTTGATCGTGTTTAGATAGTCGAGTGCTTCGTCGCGGGCGAACCCGGTGATTTTCCACTCTTTGGTGAACCCGATCTTCGCTTGTCCCGGAGCACTGTCCGGACGAGTCGCGTGATTGAAAGTTTTTACTAGCATCCCACTTTCTGCGGGAAACATCCGAGAAAGTGACTCCATGTTGACCCAAGCTTTCGAACGATCATCCAGCAAATTATTCCAGTGGTCAGCCTTCTGACGCTCGTGGGTGAGTTTTGCCAGCCGAGTTTTAGTAACAGCATTCTGTGCGGGATCAAACGACCACTCAGGCTTACGAATGATATCGATGGTGCCGAAGACGAAGTAGGCAATACACAAGACGGCGATAGCGAATAATGCCACACGACTCAGTCTGAGCATGGAGAGCATTTTCATTTCTGAACGACACGGGTAAATCTCTACAATGTCGCGAGGCGTCGGCAGAAAGTCTTGTAACGGCCATTTTTCATCACGAAAAATGGTGAATGTGTGGCTCAAGGTCTCGGCCTGAATCGGTTCGGCTGGTCGGGCGGCGATCGCTGGCTCTGGGCACCAAGACGGCAAGCGATCATTCTGTGCGAGTTGGATTACCTCAACACGGCTGGTGGAAAAAGTGACTCTGAGATCGGCATCAAGCGTGTTGTCCACATTGCTACCCAGTGGCACGAGGAAAAGGTCAGGATCAACGAACTCTAACGATGCGTTAGTGGTGGCAAGCGCGTTACGGAAGTTCGTCGGGCGACGGAGTCCACGGTGTTGAAGAGTGCGGATAAGCCGGAGATCGCCATGATCGTTGAAGAACGCGAGCGTGGTGAACCACGGGTATTGAAGGATGGCGACGAAGGCCTTACCCGGTGTTTGCTCGAAAGCTCTATTTAGACCCGTGATCGCTACCAGTGGAGCACTCAACGAATGGGTGATAACCGGAAAATTTTCATTTTCCCCCGCGAGGCGAAATGCGGCGATGAGCGGGGCGTACTGGCGGGAAATCGTAACAGCAGTGCCGATCACTTCACTGCCTGCCGCTGAATACGGCATCACTCTCCAAGAGCCTTGATCTGCTTGAATAGAGGAGTCTGATAAAATGGAGCTAGGGTCGGAAATGGCAGCATCACGGAGAGTCAGCAGTGCGGCAGGATTGTCTAACTCGGGCTTGAGCTCAGTGGTCGCGAACTCATCCGCTACGTGAAGAATGACACCGAGGGCATTGGCTCCGGCGGAGCGAGCTTGGCGAAGAGCCTCCGCTGCAAGAGATTCCAACTTGGCGGAATCATGGAGTGCCTCCTCAGTTAAAGTAGGACCATTGGACCACTCGGCCTTTTTGCGGTCGTGGTAGAAGGTGACGATGCTTCCTCCATCCGTGCGGATGTGAAGCTGATAGCCGAGTTCAAGTGCTTCTTGATACCAAGCTGGATTCCGCGCACGCGTAGTGTTCCGCAGAATCGAGCACGCCTGAGCATACTGCTGGAAAGCATTGAGGGACGCCGGATGTTTGAAAGTGGCCAAGGGACTGGAGAGTAAGGGACAGCATGGCGGACTGGGGGGCGGTTCCGGGAAAATTTGAGGAAAAGGAAGAACGGCTCGCCCGCCGTAAGCAGGCGAGCCGTGGAATTAGGAATTAGATTCCTAGTAGCAATTACCAGTCACCAACCGTGGTTTGGGCAGTGCCGTAACCTTCAGGCATGAAGTAGTCAGCAGTCGTGGTGTCAGTAGCAGCTCCCGTAACCGTGAGGTACAATGTGCCAACCACAGGGATCGTCGTTGCCGCAGCAGCGACATAAGCCAACGTGCCACCACCTGGATGGGTGCTAGTTGTTGGGTTGTTCTGCATGAACTTACCGGCTCCGAAAAGGTCGGTAGTTGCGATTT
>JANOQR010000282.1:0-4217 GCA_031414935.1 Luteolibacter sp. | reverse complement strand
CTCCCAAGCTCGCCTCGATCCCCGTGAATATCGTCGGGCCATCCCCACGTGGGTGGGGAAATCCGAGACGGTTGTCACCGAATTCCAGCCCAACAAAGGGCCATCCCCACGTGGGTGGGGAAATCCGCACAGTGCCGGAGGTTTGCCCGCCACACCGCGGGCCATCCCCACGTGGGTGGGGAAATCGCTGGATTGATAAGCGGCCCAATCGGTGGCCGCGGGCCATCCCCACGTGGGTGGGGAAATCTTCATTTTTCACACACCAATTCCGCACCGAAGCGGGCCATCCCCACGTGGGTGGGGAAATCCGCTTTTCTGAAAGGCGATTGATAGCCCGCAGCGGGCCATCCCCACGTGGGTGGGGAAATCGAGGTTGCAGAGGTTGCCGAGGTATTTATTAACGGGCCATCCCCACGTGGGTGGGGAAATCCGCTGCCCGGTCGATCACGATACTCTTGATGCCGGGCCATCCCCACGTGGGTGGGGAAATCCCCTTCCCCCGCAGAAGTCCTCGCCACCCATACGGGCCATCCCCACGTGGGTGGGGAAATCTGACAAGCGACAAGAGGGGGGGGAAGGAATCTCGGGCCATCCCCACGTGGGTGGGGAAATCGCGATGGTCATGCAGCCGTTGCGATAGCCGGGCGGGCCATCCCCACGTGGGTGGGGAAATCTCTGGGATCGCCAACTAGTTAGGTGGTTGGGGTTGCTGAAATCAAGCAAGAAGACTCATGTGACAATTTGTCGCACAAGTTTTCAAAACGGGCAGTTCTCGGGATTTACCCAGCTTTCGGCAATGAGTGGAATTCCCGAAAATTCAATGTCTTTCCGTCCGGTTTTACCCTCTGGGCCGATGCGTTCTAGGGTGTAGCCTTGGCAGTTTGGAGCGGAGGAGATGATGAGCATTCCGAAGTCTTTAGAAGCATTTCTAAGGATGAAGTCCATGACCTTGCGGTGGGTGCGGACATTGAGCGTGCCGATGAAGACGTTGGGCCGTGGCTCGATGAACCAGCGCTTGAGGTGACCACGGATGGCAGGTGGGACGTCGTTGCAGACGAGGACGGTCATGCTTCGCTGTGGGGCTGGAGTGGATGATCCGGCGGTGCATCTTCAGGATCTTCACCGAGGCCGTGGAAGAGTTTTTTTAAATCGTCTGGCATGCGGCGGAGCATCCGGGTTTCCTCGACTTTTTGTTTGAGAATCTTGCGGACAAGCGTGCCGTCGTCCTGAGGATTGATGGAAAGTGCTTCGAAGGCGGCGGGCCAACTGGTCTCGTGTTTGTAGAGGTCTGCCGCGTCGTAGATGAAGGGTAAGGTGCCTGCTGCATGGACGAAGCCGAGCTGCGGGATGAAGCCCATGGAGCAGCAGACGGCGGCGGTGAGTGCGTAGAGCGAGGCGTTTGAGGCGGAAAGTGCGCGGTTGATGCCATCGGCGAGCTGCCAGTTTTCAGTTTTGTAGTCGCGGCCTTTCCAGGTGACGCCGTATTTCAGGCCAAGATCGGCGTAGGTTTGTTTCACGCGCCGTCCTTCCATGCCACGGAGTTGCTTGATGTTCACACCATGGACGGAAGCTTCTGGGAAACGGTGGAGAAACATGCGACGGGCGATTTCGTTCTGGGACTTTTTGTTGGCCCATGCAGTGGCGTGGATGCGGGCCATGGAGTTGTCATGGTTCGGCGTGATGCCGAAGGCGTAGAACCGCAGTCCATCCTCGCCGAGCCAGAAGAGCGGGCAATTGCACTGGGCGGCAGCTTTTACCGCAGCATGAGTGATGGTAGTGCCGGGGCCGAGGATGAGGGCGCTGACGGTGGCGATGGGCAAGCGGGTGATGAGGCCATCGCTGCCGATCCATTTGATCGAGGAATCATCGACTTCGATTTTCCCGTGTTCCAAATAAATCGGCGTCCAGCGGTCTTTGGCGGGAGCGAGGGTATCGAGCGGTGGGCGTTCGAAGATGGGCATGAGAGGGAGAAAAGAAGACTTTCAGATAAATGGATTCACGATGCGGAGGTGGCCGATCTGGCGGTCATGCTGGAGGTCTTCTGAGTAGAGGATGGTGGCACCAGATTCGAGCGCGGCGGCGACGATGAGGGAATCGTAAAAGCGGTATTGGGTTTGGTGATGAATACGGATGGCTTTTCGGAATAGCTGCGGCGAAGGCTGGATTTGGATCAGTGGAAAAATATGGGTTGTCAGATAAGCTTCAAATTTCTCTGTCGGTAAAGTATCCCTTAGTTTATGCAGCATGACATTGCAGAATTCTTGGCAGACCTGATAGCTGATGGCGCCAAGTGCTTCGTTCACAGCATCATCGACAAGCATAACGGCGATGCGTTGCTTGGTGGGAGCTGCGGGATCGAAGCAATACAATAGCGTATTCGTATCGAGGAAATACTTAGCGTTCATTCATTTCATCTCGGGTGAGCTTGGGCATAAAGGTGATGTGAGCTGCCAAGTTCTTGTAAGCTTCCTCTGCCTTCTGGCGGCGTTCGTCACGGCAGGAAATTTCCAGTAGCCACTCGCGGAAAAGGGCATTGAGCGTGGTTTTCCGGTTGCGAGCTTCCTCGCGAGCCAGCTCGATGAGATGCGCGTCTGCGCTGAGGGTGATATTTTTCATGACACGAAAGTAGTGTGCACTGGATTCGTGGTCAAGGGAGTTCTCCAGGAGCGAGACGGCGGAGGGGGCGGGAATGGTAGGCGGCGGGGACGGGACCGTGGTGCAGACCGTAGGCGATGGGTTGGTCGGATTGGTAGAAACGGCCGCCACCGGGGGACTCGGTCATGCCTTCTAGGGCGGGGATTTCTTGATCGAGCTTCGTGGCCAGTGCGGACAGGGCGGTGGTGGGATTTTCCGCGATGACTGGGCTAAGTAGTGTGGCAGGGATGCAGGTTTTCCGGCCAAACCAAATTCCCCAAACGGGATCGAGCAGTGCGGTGGCGGCCTTTTCGAGTGTTGCGTGGTCACCCTGAAAAAGGGCAATGAAGCGGGCCTCGGTGAGGTAGGTGCGGCGGGTGATGACGGTGCCGAAGGGGCTGCGATCGCCCGCTTTCGCGGGGATGTGGAGTTTTTGCACGGGATCGGATTTATCATAGCCGCCGCCGATGGTGTGGAAATCGGTGAGGCGGAGCGAGGGATGCGATTTCGGCCAGCGGAGGACGGTAAAGGTGAGAGCGGCGATGGGCGCGAGTTTTTCCACTTCGTCGGTGGCGTGCTTATCGATACCGAGGGCGGCGGCGAGCACTCCGATGAGGGCGCTTTTCGTCGGCCAGCTTTCGGTTTCCCGGCGCTGGAACTTGGAAGACGCACCCCAGGACTGGAGTGGCGCGTCGATGAGGAAGGCGAGGGTGTGCTCAGACATCGGCGGCGAGGAGTTGAGCGAGGAAGGCGTCGAGACCGATCTGGGTGAGCCAGAATTTTTCACCGAGACTGCCCCAAGTTTTTTCGAGCGAGGCGAGATGCTCTTTCATCGCTTCCAAGGAAGCGGCTTGCAGGCCTTTGCTCTTGGCTTTGATGGGTTCTTCAAACGCATTGATGAGCTGGAGCGGCTGGCCAGTGGTCTTGCGGATGCCGAGAACCTCGAAGGGTAATGTGGCGGCGTTCATCGAATTTTGGCGGGCACCGGGAACGGCGATGAGGGAGGCGCGGATGAAATCTTTGAGAATAGTGATACGCTGCTCTGGAGTGAGCTTGCCTAAGTTTTTCGGGTCGGCGAAAAGGTCGAGATTGATGGCAATGTAGCGGTAGTAGGTGGCGGAATTGAACTCCAGCGTGCCGATCATGCTGGCTCCGGCGTCTTCGGAATCGGTCTTGAGGTCATCGACAGAGGAGAAGAAGTCGATTTCATTTGAGGTGGAATGAGTGGAAAGTGCGTGAGAAAACATCGCGGCGCCCTCGACGTTGAGCGTGGCGTCATTGGCGACCATGCGTCCGAAGAGCGCGATGTCTGCAGCGTCGAGGCGATCCACTTTTTTCACTGCTTTTTTCGGCTCTTCTCCTGCAGCGACTGCTTGAGCGATTTGTTGGATTTCGCCAGGCGAGAGATAGACGGCAGTGGTGACTTGGTCGGGCTTCTTGGCGTCTTGTTTGCTGAAAACTTCGCAAAGGGATTTGGCTTTTTCGGCGGCAGCAGTTTCATCCATACCGGCTGCAACGAGTGCTTTCGTGAACGGTTCTAGTAGAAAACGGCTGCGGATGCCTTGGAAAGCGGTGGACTCGCT
>JANOQR010000281.1:0-7867 GCA_031414935.1 Luteolibacter sp. | reverse complement strand
CGGGAAATAGGCGTTTTGGTGGCCAGTCGCCTTGAAGCGGCGGTCGAGTTGCTGCTGGATCAGCTCCCAAATCCCGTAGCCCCACGGCTTGATGACCATGCAGCCGCGCGTTTCTGAGTTCTCGGCGAGGTCGGCGGCTTTGATGACTTGCTGGTACCACTCGGGGAAATCCTGAGCGCGGGTGGGAGAAATGGCTGACTTTTCGGCGGACATAATTGCTGCACGGATAGGAATCACGGCGGGGCGCAAAGAGCATTAAAAATTTCACCGTGAGTCGGAGATTTCATTGCGTCGTGGGGCCACTCAGAGCCATGCATCTCGGGGAAATTGTCGCTCGCCACGATTTTAAAAAATCCCGGTTTGGGGGTTTGACAGCCGTGGGGCAAGTTGCCTTACTCGCTTTTCTAAGGAAATAAAACCCTGCGAGCATGAGCGAAAACGAAAACCAACAACCCTCCAAGCAGACTTCGAGCGTGCCACTGAGCAAGCAAACCTCAAGTGTGCCGCTAAAAAAAGAAACTGTCCGCGTCACCTTAAAAGCGGCTGATGCACCACCTGCCGTGCCGTCTGCCACGGTCCCGATGGCACCGCCGGTTAGGCCGCCCGTGCCCACTGCACCGCCGACACCAACCGCCGCTGGTGGTGCGCCACGTCCGCCTGCACCGGCTCCTACCATTCCGCTTCGCACTGCGGGTGCCGCGCCAACCCGCGCACCAGCACCGACCATCCGCCTCGCCACTTCTAACGCACCGACGAAACCCGGCGGTGCTCCTACCGTTGCGCTGCCAAAGGCCACCGTCCAACTCCAAGCCCCGACTCAACCTCTCGGCACTTCGTTTTCCTCTCCTTCCCAAGCCCCGACTCTCCAGAGCGAGGACGACGAAGAAGAAGGCGGCAACGATGGCATCGTTAACATCCTCTCAATCGTCGGATTTGCCGCTGCCCTTATCGTGTTAGCGTTCCAGCTCATGACGGCTAACGCATGGATCAGTGCCGAAGACAACAGTGCCAAAGGCGAATGGACACAATTGATGAACTAAACCCCTGACACACTCACACCATGATCGTTCCTATTTTTAACATCATCCTCGCGGGCGTCGCCCTCTACTTTGCCATGACCGCCTGCGGTTTGAGCTAAGTTTTTAGACAGCCAATTTTTCACGAAAAGAGCCGCTTTGCAGATCGCAGAGCGGCTCTTGACGTTTCAGGAATCAGCATCCACGTTCCGCGCATGGCTCTCAACCTTACCGACGCAAATTTCCAATCTGAAGTGATCGACTCCGACAAGCCCGTCCTCGTGGACTTCTGGGCAGAATGGTGTGGCCCGTGCAAAATGATCGGCCCCATCATCGACCAAGTCGCCACCGATCTCGATGGCATCGCCAAAGTCGGCAAAGTCAACGTGGACGAAGCCCGCGAACTTGCCGTGAAATACAACGTCCGCTCCATCCCTTTGCTGCTGTTTTTCAAAAACGGTGAGGTGAAGGATCAAATCGTCGGCGCAAGTGTGACGAAGGAGCAGCTCAAAGCGAAACTTCAGGCACTCGCTTGATTTTAACGAGTTTTAAAACAACCGCCCTGGAGCGATCCGGGGCGGTTTTTTGTGCCCTTTTCTATCGGACTGCGTGGAGATGTCCTGTCCGTTACCCACAAATATGGAAGAGTCTCAGACTTCGATGAGCCGGAAAACGCCTGAATCTTCAGCCCCGTGGGGGCACAAGACGATAGCCTAGGGCATCGCCCTAGGTCTAACGGACGGGTAAAACCTAAGCCCTGAAGGGGCGCGACATGAGTGCCACCGCAATTTGTTCCGCCCTGTCAGGGCTTGAATAGCTAATACCACCGGATTCCCAGGGCGATGCCCTGGGCTGTCGTCTTGCGCCCCTTTTAGGGCTGAAGATGATATTTGTGGGCAACGGGCAGGACATGTCGGAGCAGTCCAAAGTCACCGCTTCCTCCGCATCAACGCAGCAGCGGTCGTGAGGATGAATAACAAACCCGTCGAAGGCTCGGGCACGCTTGGGATCTTCGGGGTGGCGTCGCCATCTGCCGGAGTGAGTCCGTGATCTTTGTATTGCTGTTCGGTTTCTAACACGACGGCGCCAGAGACGGGAGTGACGAGTTGGTAACGCGCCGCCAGTTCTGAGCGGGCGTCGTCCGTCAGTTCAGTTTTCTCGTCTTCCGCCGCAGTAGCAGCCCAGAACCGTGCGAGTTGGTCCCACACTTTTCCGCCGGTGAGTCCATCGGTGTTTGCTGCGCGTTTCCAGTTCCAAGACAGTTCCTGACGCTGGGTTTGCAGGTCTTTGAGAAAGCGGGTGAAGTCGCCTTCCGGCGAAACTAACGCCGGACCACGCAGCAAACACCCCGAGCGATAGATCGCTTCACTCAAGCGGTTAGGTCCGGCCACGGCCTCCACTTCGTAAATCACGGGTGGCACTGTGCCACGTTCTAGCAACTGCAAAAGTGCCTCCGACTGAGCCAGTCCGACCGCTTGCGGCCCGTGAATCCAAACGACCGGGCAGCTCGATTCCTTGGAAAGCCGGATTCCCTCGCGCAACGCGGGTTCGTTGTTTCTCCCGCCTGTAAAATCGTATCGCTTCAGCTCACCCAGCGTGACTCGCCGCGCATGATCGTCGGCGAGAATGAGGATCAATTTTCCCTCCGCGTGACTCGCAATCGACTTCGTGATCCAATCCTTGGCTCCTGCTAGGGAAAGCGAGCCGTCGATGACGACGACGAGTTTCTCAGCCGCCTGACATGGCTGGGTGATCGACTCCCGAACCAGAAACCGTTCCTCCGGCTTCGCGAAGCGGTCCTCGCACCAGACGACCGCTGGCTCCGCAGGCAGTGGCGCGGTGTTGAGAGAAATCCCGGCAGTCATCAAACTCGCGCTGCGGAGCGAAACAGGCAGCGAGTGGCCATCGCCATCGCGCGCGGCAGGGAAGGGGACTTTCTCGCCAGTGAGACTAAACGCGCAATCGCCCTGCCACCACAGCGCGTGTTCCAGCCCTTCCTTGATCCCGAAATTCCGCTCGATCACATAAGGCATCTCCCAGCGCGTGCCGTCTAACGGCGCGGTGATGCCCAGCCGGATCTTCATTTCCCCACGCGCTGGCACCGGGAAACACTGCACCATTACCGTATCCGGCCCCACCATGTTCACGAGCACGGGATCGCGCCGTTGCACAACGGCCACCGATTTGTAGGCGGCTTTTACCTTGGAAACCGTGCTGAACGCGGCCTCGCGCGGCTCACCATTCACCCACAAGGTCAGCCTCGATACCCGACCATCGCGCGGTAGCTTCACTTGGCAGCGTGCTTCCTTGGTCTGGCTTGAGCCGTTTTTGAAAACCATCGTCCACTCGCCGTAGCCGAGTCGTGAAACCGAGTCCACATGGCCGTCAAAACGAGATTCTGAGAGGTCGAGATCTTTTAGTCGAACGGCGACGTGATCGCCGCCGAGATGCTCGTCGAACTCGAACCCATCCAACGTATCGGCACGACCCATCAACGCATTTCCACGAGTGCCGGGCGGTTTCACCGAGTTGAAAGGCATCCCTGTAACCCGAAAATAAACGTCCCGCGCTTTCTCGGAGTCGAACCTCGACGATGATCCTTCTCCGAACAGGGTGCTGACCGAGCTAGTCATTCCGCCGAGAATCCAACCAGAGATGTCTGTGCTCATTGCTACGCCGCGATTGCCCTCGTAACAGGCTTTGAGCAGCGTTTTCTCTGAATGAAAGTTACGCAACCGAGCGATGGCTAATTCGGATTTTTCGCTATCCTCCATCGCAGTTGCTAGATTCATCCGCGTCCAAATTGTCGGGATTTCTAACACGGCCAGCACCATCAGCGATGCACACACTCCGATGCGCCAGCCCGTTTTAAATCGTTCCGGCTGCTCCGATTCCTGCCGGGCAGTGCGTCCGATTTTCCAGGAATGAAATGCGGCGAGGACGGGCGTTAGTGAAAGAATTCCTAGCCCGAGAAAGATCAGCCCGAGGACCGAAACAGGCACCAGTGGAAGAAACAACGCTCCATAGAACATCGCAGTCACCAGCGCGAATCCCGCCGCCGCGCCTTGCGTTTTCCCCCCAGCATTCCGCCCTCTGCAGAGCAACCAAGCATTCACCAACGGCACCGTTGCGATCCACGCCGCGTGCCACCACGTCGGGACTGGCGAGAAGAAGACGCTGCCACAGAACGAGCTGAAAATTTCCAAAATCAGCACCGCCATCGGTAAAACTACCCCGCATGTCCAACGGAGAAATCCGCGATTCCTACTCGTTTTTACGAGTTCTGCCTCGTTGCGAGTTTCTGGCCTGGGCCGATACCCAGCATCCAGCCGACCAAGGATATTCTCCAGATGCAGCAACCCGATCCCTTCGTATTCCGCCCGCTCCGCTTCCTCGTGGATGTGCCGCCGCAAGTCGTCCTTCAGCTCTACTGCGTCCTCGCCGTGGAAACCCTCGCGCACGGTGCGCTCTTGGAGGTATTCCGTCAGCCTTTGCTCCGCCTGTGTCGTCCAGTTTTTCATGTTAAAATTTTTCGGGTTTCAGCCTTCGGTTGGATTGTGAGGTTTCGATGAAGCTGCGGTGAAATCGACCCCAGCCTGCAATCCGCCGACGCCGCGCAGCATGTCGGCGAAATAGAGTTCCATTTCCTGAGCCAAAGCCCGGCCCTCGGGAGTGGCGGAATAATACTTCCGCGCCGGTCCTTCCGAAGATTCCTCCAAACGCGTCGTCACCAGCCCCTGCCGTTTCAGCCGCGCCAGCAGCGGATAAATCGAGCCTTCCGCCACCCCGACCCCCGGCACTGCGACCAAGGCTTTCACCAGCGCGTAGCCATACCACTCCTTGGAGGCCAACGCCTTGAGAATGCAGAGATCCAGCACGCCCTTCCGCATTTGCACCGTCCAATTCTCGAACAGTTCCTTCGAGAATCTGGATTCTGAAATCGGCTCACTCATCGCCGCCATGTATCTTGCTTCGCATGGTAGCTGTCAAGAAATGATTTCAAGAAGTCTCCAACCTCCAACGCGGAAGTGGGAACGCGGAAGTCGGAAGTCGGAAGTGAAGAAATAGACTCTTCTTCCTCTTCACTTCCCACTTCCCACTTCCCACTTCCCACTTCCCACTTCCCACTTCCCACTTCCCACTTCCCACTTCCCACTTCCCACTTCCCACTTCCCACTTCCCACCTATCCTCCCGCCGTGGACCCCATTGAAAAATCCAACGCCCTCATCGAAGCCCTGCCTTACTTGCAAGCCTTTCGCGGCAAAACCTTCCTCATCAAGATGGGCGGCTCGGCGATGGAAGATCCCGAACTCGTCGCCAAAGTCATGCGCGATGTGGTGTTCCTCGAAGTCGCGGGCATCAATCCCATCGTCGTCCACGGCGGCGGCAAAGCGATTTCCGCCGCGATGGAGCAAGCCGGGCTAGAAGCGAAATTCGTCGGCGGTTTCCGCGTCACCACGGATGAAGCCATCGACATCGTGGCCAAGGTTTTGTCCGAGGAAATCAATCCCAACCTCGTCCGCATGATCCGGGACTTCGGTGGAAAAGCCGTCGGTATTCCGGGAAATGACGTATTTCTCGGCGAGAAAATCAAAGGCACCGACTCTGCTGGAAACCGCGTGGACATTGGTCGCGTCGGTGAAGTTGTCGGTTGCCAACTCGCCCACATGGACGCCGCCCACCAAGCCGGAATCGTCCCCGTCATTTCCCCGCTGGCCTCTGAGCTGGCTACCGGTAAGCCGCTCAATATCAACGCCGACCTCGCCGCCGCCGCTCTCGCGAAGGAACTCCGCGTCGCGAAACTCGTCTATCTTTCCGACGTTCCCGGCCTGCTCTCTGATCCCAAAGACCCATCCACGCTCATCAAGTCCGTCACTCGTCAGGAAGCAGACGCCATGATCGCGGACGGCACCATTTCCGGCGGCATGATCCCGAAAATCCGCAGCGCTGTGGACGCCCTCAACGCCGGCGTCCGCAAGGTCCACTTCGTCGATGGCCGCCTGCCTCACGCCCTACTGCTAGAAATCTTCACCGACGGCGGCGTGGGGACTGAGGTGGTGAGGTGAAATTTCATCACCTTGGGCTGCGACAGCTTGCTTTGTCTGTTACCCACAATTCCGAGTGCATACTCTTTGGACTGCGTGCGGCTTGCTGTCGCTTTCCGTAGCCAGCTTGCTGGCACGGGGCTTGCCAAGTCTTCGCCCTCCGCAGCCAGCATGAGAAAAAGGCCGATGATACCCATCGCCCAAAAAAGCTGACAAAAGGCAGCGGGAGGATGCCCGTTTCACCTCCAGCAGAACGCCCAGGCCCACGTCCCCACCCGGGGGCTCAAGCCGAAAGTCGCCTCCGAGCACCGCCTTCATGAACTCTTCCATCAGCCAAGAAAATTTCCCGCCCTCGTCTCCCCTGATGTCTTCATGTTCCAAAAAGTCAGCCTTTCCGCAGCTCGATATGAGTTAGGGATCATTTCCAAACATCTTTCCCATCCGAGAAATCCACTGATCCAAACAAAATCCACAACTCATTCATCCTGAAACTCCTAAAAATGATCCCTCTTCCCGCTTGCCGGAGCTAACCTTTTTCCTAATATCCAGCACTGAACCAATACACTGTTCGACAAGAAATGAAGCCTTGGCTCATCGCTCTCCTTTTTCCTTTCTTCTTCGGTTGCACCGAGACGGATGGGCCGGAATCCTCGGATGCGCCGAAGGAGGTCGCTCCGTCGCCTCCGAATGGTAATCGAATTTCTCTTGATGACCACCTGAGCGACTGGGCGGCGGGAGCGGTAGCGGTCAAAGCGGTAGTGTTTGATTGCGCTGAAGGTAGTTCCACGCTGGGCTTTGCTACCCATCGACGCATCGTAGAAGACGGCATCGAGCACCCTTATATCGTGAAGGATGCATCGGTATTCCTCACTACTGCGGAAGCAGCGACTCTGGCAGAGTTGGTTGCGGGCCAGCATGAACCATCCTCGACTGCCGGTTGCTACGTCCCACACCACGGCTTCATCTTTTACGCAGAGGATGATTCGATCGTTGCCTACATTGAGGTTTGCCTCATGTGCAGAAGCGGTGGTGGGGTCCCTCGCGAAGGCTTAGCGGAGTACTGGGACTACGATGGTCTCGTCGAGTTCATCCGTGAGATCGGACTTCCGGTCTTTGAGAAGGCGGTCGAGTGGCCACCATACTTTGCTCAGAATCGCGAAGTCGAACAAGGCGTCGCACCACAATCCGCTACCCGTTCCGAGTCGGATTCGGACGGTGGCGACAAACCTAAACCAGAATCGGAGCCGCGTCCCCGGTAGCGGATGTGTGGACTTCGACGTTCGGAAAAAATTATGACTAAATTCAGCATTCAGAGGAAGCCGCATGACAAGATGCAACCACCCAAGAAAATCGAGTTGCGGTTAAGCATTAGTCAGCATGAATCAGACGCTGAAGGATTTCCTACGTTGACCCACTGGTGCGCAACCGAAGCTGAAGTCGAAGCCAAGTTCAACAAAATCATCGTGGCCGTCCAAAAGAAGAAGTCAGAAGCGTTGGCTATTCTCAAGAAGTCGCGGAACGCCCATAGCGATAGACCGTAATATCTCCGTCCACCCGCCGTATTTTCACACACCTCATTCACCAAGATATGTTCAGCAGACTTCTCGCGTCTTTCAGTGGACGAATACCAATACCAGCACCCCCACGTCAGCGCTTAGAACTGGTTAGAAGCTGTCTTAAAAATACAAATTTTCTGAATTTTAATCTGTACTAATTTACTCATGTATTGGAGAGACTCGGCATGGCCAGTTATCCAAGCAGCATGACAGATTCCGAATGGGAAATTCTCCAACACCTATTGCCTC
>JANOQR010000280.1:0-15664 GCA_031414935.1 Luteolibacter sp. | reverse complement strand
CGAGTTTGGGCATGGCGGATGCAATCCGCCGCCACGATCCCGCCTCGGAAACTTTCAGGGAGTCGGGAGGCTTAGACGTGATACCTCTTGGAATTCCTTGGCTCACCTAGCGTCTGCGCGGTGAAAAACCTCCTCCTTCACCACTCCGCAACTCACTCCGCCTAGTGACGTATTCCGCAAATGGACCCGGATGAAGAGCTGCCTATGTCCGGAATTGGCCCCATCGCCCCGTTTTTCTTCTGATCTTTAAGGCTTTTATATCAGAAGACAGAGCCTGTCTTCTGATCTTTAAGGCTTTTATATCAGAAGACAGAGCCTGACTTCTGATCTTTAAGGCTTTCATATCAGAACACAGAGCCTGTCTTCTGATCTTTAAGGCTTTTATATCAGAACACAGAGCCTGTCTTCTGATCTTTAAGGCCTTTATATCAGAACACAGAGCCTGTCTTCTGATCTTTAAGGCCTTTCCTTCGAACTTCAGAGCCTTTCTTCTGATATTTAAAGGCATTCTTTCGATTTAAATTCCGCCGCCCCAAGAGTAAGGCCCTATTTCTGAGGCTGAAAGGGCCATTTTCTGAGCGAAAGCGGCTTTCCCCTGACTCAAAATGCCGTGTGGTGCTTGGAAGGCTTCCAGAACCCAACATAAGTGTTTTTAAATCAGTTGTTTGTGGAATGGAGGATCAGAAATTGAATGGTGATAGATGTTCTTGCCGAAGGCTAAAATTTGCATAGGCTACGACATTATATGTCGAAACATGTTTGGTCATTTGATATTGGAACGGGTTCGTTTGGAGTTGGAATTCGCAAAGGTGATGTCTTTAAACAGGTAGATTCTTGGCTGGTGCCGGATCAATTTGCTTCTACGGAAAGTGCTCGCACGACCCGGCGGATGTTCCGCACCCGAGAAGCACACAAGGCTCGCGAAGATTGGTTGCGGCTCATTTTTGAGCGGGCTGGACTTTCCCACGCCATTTTGCGCGGGCGTAGAGCGGATGCGAGTTCTGGCAAGTGGGTAACTCATCCGGCTGACTATCAGTTGGAACGGGAATTCCCTCCAAGGCTTGGCACGAAGACTTTTGATAATGCACCCTCAGATGCAACAGGGGCCAGTACCTGCTACTGCGGTGCCGTTTTACGAATTCAGTTGCTTCAAAACCTACCATTGGCCCCGTGGCAGATTTTTAAGGCATTTCACTCACTCATTCAGAAGCGTGGCTACGATGCGAATCTACCATGGAAAGGGGATGAGGATCGGAAAAAAGGAACTAAGGAAGAAACTGAAAACCCCGAGGTCTCAGCAAACAATGCTCAAAAGAAAATTGATGAACTACCTCATGGAAATCGATTCCCCTGTTATTTAGAGGCGATGTGTATGGGTTTGTGGAACCCACAGTATCCAGCGCAAACCTCCATCCGCCAGACTCATGAGGCAGGTTCTGCCAAGCGATTGGTTTTCCCTAGAAGTGCTGTTGAAACGGAATTGGCGGCTCTAGCGAATGCAGCGGTGAAACAACTCCCTGAGCTGGCCGAACATGTGCATGAACTGGCCTACGGTCCCACCGGGCAAAAATATGCTTCCCGCGATCCTAATGCAGTCGCGGAATACAAAGCCCGCACGGGAGTCTCGCTCATCCGTGGTAAAGCGACGGATTGGGATGGAGTTCTCTCCCAGAAGATCCCGACTTTTGACAATCGGGCACTCTCGGCGTGTGCCCTTATCTCAAGATTCCACTCTGCGAAATCTGCACCCCGTAAATTGAAGGATGAGACGCTAGATCCAGACTCCTTGCTTCCAGCAGAAGTTACGTTTCTGATGAAGCTGAAAAATTTCCGCTTCGACATCGCAGGGCAGGCGGAAGGCAGGTTTCCGCTTTCACAAATTTGCGAAATCTTTGAAGCGAAGAGGAAAGTGGTGTATGCGAAGGGAGATGCCGCAGCTTACAAGCTCACTGGAAAAGAACTGAGCAAACTCATAGAACGCCATGGTGGCGTGGGATTGAGAAAAGATCAGGATGCGGTCGAGCCGCCCCGCCTTACTGGAAGATCACGATACTCGCGGCCTGCCCTGAAGATTGTGAAGAGACTACTACTTTCCGGGAAGAGTCCAGAGGCAGCTCATGCGGACGAGCTTGAGGCTTTGGAAGGAAATACGATTAAAACCAAAGGCCTTATCGCGGAGGATCTGAGATTTCTTCAGAAGATAAAAGGTGTGTCTTGGGAGAATTTCTATCTTCCCGACGAATCCCTAGCGTTTGTGGAAAACGCTGGCGTCTCTGCTGACGAGAAAATCCGTGCACTCATTGGACGCCAGAATAACCCCATCGTGCGGCATCGGCTTGAGCTATACTGGAAGCTGCTCAGGGAGCTTGAAGCCGATCACGGAAAGCCTGACCACGTCGCTCTCGAATTTGTGCGTGATGATTTCATGGGCAAGGATGCTAAGAAAAAGCTGTTTATATTCCAAAGCGAGCGGAGGAAGGCACGGGAAGAAGCGCGGAGTGAGGTCGGATCAGGAAAAGACGGGCTTCGCTATCAGCTCATGATAGATCAAGGTGGGCAATGCATCTACTGTAAGGCTTCCATCGGCATTGGTGATCTGGGAAATTCTCACCTTGACCACATCGTGCCGGAGGGAATGGGCGGTCCCGGCGCGTTTTGGAACTTCGCGCTTTGTTGCCAGACTTGCAACGATGCCAAAGGCAAACGGACTCCGTGGCAATGGTTTCATGATGACCACCGTTCCGGCTGGGATGCTTACGTCAGCCGAGTACGCTCAAGGACGTTCCAACTCCGCCCAAAGAAAGTGCGTCTGCTCACTCAGGAGGATGCGGTGGACTTGGTCGAGCGTTACCAGAGCCTTGCTGAAACGGCATGGATCGCCCGATTGGCAAGAACGGTCACTTGTTTACATTTCGGCTGGGCACTTAATTTTAAAGACGATGTCCGGCGTGTGATCGTTCTTCCGGGTGGGCTTACCGCAAGGGTTCGCAGGAAATACAAGCTGAATTCGTTGTTAGGTGAGGGTGTTGCGGACTTGGAGAAGGAGCTGCTGGAAAATGGCAAAGCCAATACTGAAGCGGCAATCGACAAGAAGTGCCGTGCCGATAAACGTCACCATGCTTTGGACGCCATGGTGCTTTCGTTTCTCCCGCAATGGACGTCCGATCCGACGAAACGAGTCCAAGTTAAACTGCCGGAGGGCATACACCGGGAATTTTTTAAGAAGTATCTGGATGATGTTATACCCACTAACCTTTGTTTTAATAAGTCGGTACTAGAGGAAAGTATTTACGGGCAAAGGCGGTCACAGGAAACGGGAAGACAAGTTGCCACGAAGCGGATGGAATTCTCAAAATTTGGATTCGTGATGGTTAAACAAAAAGAAGTCTTCAAACTAAATAGCTTGCGAGAGCACATTACCAAGATCTACGACCCTCATCTTCGTCGCATCCTGAATCAGGTTGTGAACGAGACGGAACCAGATGAGGTTACTTGGAAAAACTTCGCTGCGGAATTCCGAATGCCATCCCACACTGGCCAAGGACCGCTGGTCAAATATGTAAGACTCGTAGTTTCCAAAGATCTCAAGGAATACAAAGATCTCTCGAAAGGTGATAAACGTCCGGCTTTGCGGAAAGACAAGATACACCGTGGCTATTTTGTCTTTTTAGACTTAGGAGGCAGACCACGTGTGCGGCCTGTTTATGCCTTTGAATCCATCTCCGTAATTCGCACGGAATTGCAGAAAAAAATGGGAACTGAAGTCACCGAAGTGATTGGCTTTTTCCAAAGTGGTTGTCGTGTCTCGCTTGAAACCGAATGCTCCTACGCTTCCGGGGTTGTGCCAGCTGGTGACTATATTCTTAACACGATAGAAGCCGACAGATCGAGAGCAGTGATGACTCCAAACACCGGTAAGCCGTATCCCAAGATTTTGTTGGAAAAACTTTTAAAATCCGGTTTCCACAGAAAGGAATAAATTCATGTCTCATCACATTCTGCATATTCTCCAACACGGATCTATGATTGGCAAAGATCGTGGCTTCTTGACATGCCGCCCACCCAAGGAGAGCGAACAAGCCGAGCGTAAAATGCCTCTGGAGGATATCCGGGCCGTGGTTATCGCAGCCCGTGGTGTAACGCTGAGTGCTACCGCCATTTCAGCATTGCTGGAGCAAGAGGCAATCATTCTCCATTGCAATGAAAAGTATGAGCCATGCGGTGTCACTGCGCCGCTGCCGCGTATCGTTGATTTGAAAGTTTTCCTCAATCAAAGCTCCCGCCCGGAACGCCTGAATCAAGCACTATGGCACCAACTCCTTACGGGGAAAACGCGCAACCAACAGGGCGTGCTTCAGCATCAGGAACTCTTTTCTACCCATCTGGAAAATGCGTTGAAAAGGAAGCGCATCGACGAGGGGAACTGTGCACGCAGATACTGGCAGTTGTATTTCCCTTCTATCGGCTGGGGCGGCACACGCCGGGATCGCACCCTAGATACCCCGCCGAACCGGATGCTCAACTATGGTTATACCGTGTTAAGTTCGCTTTGTCACCGTGCCTTGTTGGTTCACGGGCTTAACCCGCTTTTAGGTGTGGGCCACCTGCCTCGGTTTCGATCGTCGCCATTGGTTTATGACATGATGGAGCCTTACCGGCCCTTCGTGGACTGCATGTTGGCTGAGTTCATGACTCAACCCGGAGAGATCACCCCGGAACTGTGGGCGAGATTCATCGGAGCACATCTCAAGGATCACCGGGTGCAGCATGAGCGTTTTAGTTTGAAGCTGATGGATGCCATCGACAAATCCGCGTCGAGTCTGGCCCGCTGCTATGCAGATCTTAATCCTAGTCCATTATGGATTCCAAAGGTGGCGGCTTGATTCCGTTCAACGCGCCATGCAGAGCATCGAAAAACAATCTCCTTACAAAATGGGCTGGTTACTCGTCATGTTCGATCTTCCAGTGATTTCCAAAGAACAAAGGAAGGTTGCCTCAGACTTCCGGAACCATTTACTCGATGACGGATATTTCATGGTACAGTATAGCGTTTATGCACGAACCTGTGCGGACCCAGACCGAACCGACAAACATCGCGCTCGACTGAAAAAACTCATTCCGCCTGCGGGGAATGTGAGAGTGCTTTTTCTGACTGATGTACAGTGGTCACGCGGCGAATGCATCAGTGGACCGGATTTCAAACAAGGAAATCGCCAAATGGAGCTGGATCTACCACCGCAGGCAGAATTTTGGTGAAAAAGAAAGCCAGCCGGACGTGCAATGCAGTGGTCCGGCTGGCTTATAATCAGTTAAGACTTCCAAAAACATCCTTGGCGGGGGGAATCGGAATGCAGAAGTTCATTGTTTTCAGTGATTCATGTCAACCTATTCTGATTCCCCCCGCCAAGGATGGAAGTCAAAACGGATTGTCGCCCCGGCGGGAAAAGGGATGCATTCTGATTCCCCCCGCCAAGGATGGAAGTCAAAACTGCTCTGCCGTGGCGGCGTGGAAGAACGGGATTCTGATTCCCCCCGCCAAGGATGGAAGTCAGAACCTCCGTGGCAATGCTTTGAAGGCGCGCAAAGCCGATGCGTTTTCTGGCGAACGCGAATCCAAGCCTGCACCTGCGTGACCTACTTGTACAAAATAAATCCCAGACTTTTGATGCAATACAAAAGTCTGGGACTGTTTAGTCAAAAAACTAGGTAAAACTAGCGTGCAAGAATCTTGCTAAACGGCAGCAACCTAATAGGCAGCAAGTCTTGTGATAGATAAGCGAGCCGAGTTTGCCACTACAGTTGAAGTGTTGGCATCATTTTCTTTGATTCTTAATTGAATCAAGTCACCCGCAATCAAATAAACAACTTCCGCACCTCTCATAGGTATCAATGCACCTCCAGTATTATTATCAACATAAAGTGTATTTAAATTCATAACTTCCCTTTGGCCGTTAGATGATCCGAAATCATAGACACTCGCTTCGATGAGGGAGGGGTCGCTATTCGTGCGACTCACCACAAATGAGTATGATATCGAGTAGAGACCGTTCGTGGGAATGTCAAAATAAACGAAACCAGGGCTTTGATAGTTAAGACTCGACAGCGAGGTGGCTGTGTGTGAGTTATTAGTACCAAATGCCGGATTGAGAGAAGTGTACTCATTCGCGGCAGTAATTCCGGTAGCTCCCGTTGCACCTACTGGACCTTGTGGGCCCTGTGGCCCCTGTGGGCCTTGTGAACCGGTAGCTCCGATTGGACCGACCGCGCCAGTGTTTCCAGTAGCACCGGTGTTTCCAGTGGCACCCGTGAAACCGATCACGCCTTGTGGGCCAGTGGCTCCGACAGGACCCGTGGCTCCGGTGTTTCCAGTGGCACCCGTGAGACCAATCACACCTTGTGGGCCAGTGGCTCCAAGGAGTGAGGTGCCTGCGGGCCAGATGCCGCCAGCCTTCGGACCGTAGATGGTTTTAGGGGCGGTGTTGTTGATGTAAAAATCACCGTCCACGCCGACGCCCGCGAGTGGGGCTACGGAACCGTTGAGGACCGTTTTACCCGCGAGACCCGTGGTTCCAGTGGCACCGATAGGACCCGTAGCACCAGTGTTTCCAGTGGCTCCGATAGGACCAATGGCACCCGTGTTTCCAGTAGCACCCGTGAGACCGATCACGCCTTGTGGACCCGTGGCTCCGATAGGACCCGTAGCACCGGTGTTTCCAGTAGCTCCGGTGAGACCGATCACGCCTTGTGGGCCAGTGGCACCGACTGCTCCTGTAAGACCGATCGGTCCAGATGCTCCAACCGCGCCAGTGGCTCCGACTGGGCCGGTGGCTCCGGTGTTTCCAGTAGCACCGGTGAGACCGATCACGCCTTGTTGGCCAGTGGCACCGACTGCTCCTGTAAGACCCATCGGTCCAGATGCTCCAACCGCGCCTGTCGCTCCGACTGGGCCGGTGTTTCCGGTAAGGCCGATTGGGCCAGTGGCTCCTGTGGCTCCCGTTGCGCCGGTCAGGCCAATCGGTCCGGTAGGACCTGTTGGGCCGACAGCACCAGTGGCACCCACCACTCCTGCGGTGGAACCGTTGATCTTGAGGACGCCGCCTTCGATGGTGATCGGAACAGGGTTACTGGTGTTCGAGTCGATGAGGGAGAACGCATTGGTCTCGATGCCGGAGGCGTCGATGATGGTGGCGGTACCTGTGGGGATCGCACCGGGACCACCGTCGGCGATGTAGAGAGAGGTGGTCGTCAGGGGCAGAAGATCCTCATACTTGAGGAAGGCTCCAGTGGTGTCCATGCCGGTAAGCTGGCCAGCGGGAACCACGTAGCCTTGGAGGCTAGGGCTGTTCCAGCTTACGCCAAACGCGGAAGGGAAATTGATGTAAGGAACCCCCGTGATGTTGCCAGTGCTGGAAAGATCGATTCCACCGCTGCCGTCGAGCTGGGCGTGGGCGAGACCGGAGAACGCCATCGTGACGCTGGCGAGACGAAGGGCAGTGCCCATGAGATTGTATTTAGTTTTCATGTTTGTAGTGTGAGATGAGATTTAGGAAAAAAGATATTTAGCGGCGGCGGCGGAGAAGCAGAAGGACTCCAAGGCCCCCAAGTAGAGCGGAGGAGGGTTCTGGCACGGTAGTCACGAGCAGACCGGGGCGGTTGGTTGCGGTGGTGTTCTCGTTGGAGTAGGGCTGGAAGCGGTTGTCGCCAGCAGTCGGAGTAAGTCCATTCGTGTTGTTCACAAAAGCGATGCCGACGATGGTGCCGTCGAGATAGGCTTTGAACGCATTGGTGATATCAACCGAGATATTGGTATCTACGCCTATCCCACCTCCGTTGGAGGTATTGAAGGAGCCGTAGTTTCCGAGGGTAGAACCCGCAAGCGTGCCGCCAGTCCAGTCATCAACACCTGCACCATCGATGTCATTGAAGGTCATCGTGCTGGTATCCCAGTTCGCATTGCCCGTGGCGAGACCCACGATGTTCCAAGTCTGCGATAGCGAGGAGAAGTCTTGGCGGAGGTAGAGCTGGGCAGCGCTGACATTCGCGGAGGACATGCCGGTGCCACCGAAGCCATAGAGCAAAACTCCCTGTGAAATACCGAACTGGCTGGGACGGTTGGTGGTGAGGCTTTCGGATCCGAATCTAGCGGTATTCGGTGCGGTGCCGCCGCCCCATCCGTCCTGCCAGGTGATGGCCTGAGAGTTATCGGCGGTGACTCCGAAGTTAGCGGAGTTATTGCTGGCACCGTAGAGCCAGGTGGTGGTTTGCGCGAAGCCCGAGCCGGTGAGGGCGAAGGTGATGATCGCACCTGTAAGGGCACAGGTAGTCATTATTTTTGTTTTCATGTTAATGTAGGGGTGATGTGAGATAGATTGTTTCATCGTTAGTAGAACTACTTCAGACAACAATCGCGTGCCTTAAAGCAGTATTACTTAATTTTTTCAAAAAGATTGAGTTGTCATAATATGACAAAACTATTTGATAGTAAAATTAACAAGCGGATGTGCGTGGGATGAGGCGGGACGTGAACAGCTTTGACACGCAGGAGACAAAGAATTCCCCCCGATGGGTTAGGCTTATTTGAATCCGGCGTCGGTCATTGTCACAGGCGTTTCTGCTGGCGAATCCTAAATCTTCAAGGCCGTCCGCCACGGAGGTGATGTTCGCGGTGGTGACTCCCATGGAAGTGGCCAGATCGGTGAGATTCGTCTCTTCTTGCCGCATGGTGTGGAGACATAGTGCGGCCTGCATGGTGGCGAAGGAGATATTCTCCTTCCGCATGAACTTGAGGAGATGGCATAGCATTTGCACGGAATCTAAATCGGGTGGTAAGCCGCTATCGAGGTGATTGGTAGCAGAGAAAATATCGAATTTGCTGCTGCTTCGTTTGCCACCCTGTGATAGGTGAGTAGGTCGTCCACGCTTGGGTTGTTTTTTCAGAGTTTCTTTCGGTTCTTGCGCCCAGTCTTGTGGGGGGGTGGTGGAGTGAGAGTTTTCGTAGTCGGTATGGGTTGTTGCAGTGTCTGTGTAATCTTTCATGAGATGCTGGGTGGAGGTGTTGGTTATAGATAGAGGGTTCTAAGGCTGATATGGAGCGGCTAGAACGGGTAGGGTAGTGGACTGAACTCTAGGGGAAGTTTTGGTGAGCCGGAACGCGTGGCGGTGAGGACTTTCCCCCGGGGATCTGCAAGCACCCAGAGAGGTGGCATGGGGTTGAGGTTGGTGGGAGCACTGAGGAAGACGAAGTAGTACAACGGCGAGCCGGGCTTGCGGACGATGCCGACGCCGATGCGGCTCTGCTCCCGGTAGAATGGGAGCACGCCCAGCACATGGTCATGGTGCTGAGGGCTTTTTTTCCAGGCACTCAGCGTAGTTGCGGGAGTGTAGGCATTGGCAATCGACTCAATGTTGTTTGCGTCCTTCGCCTTGGGATAGTGGCTAGGGAGGAAGTAACCCGCCTTAGTGACGACCTGATTCGGGCCAGTGCCATCTGGCGACACATGTGAGAAATAATTTTTGCTAGCCATATCTTGCGCACGCTTGCGGGCCATCCGGCAAAGGATAGGATCGAGTTCCATGAGCGGCCGCATCTGCTGGGGGTCTGTGCTGATGAGTTTGAAGAGCTTGAACTCGTCCTGATTTAACTGATGGGTGGCAGCGTGGAGATCTGTCGTGAAGGAGAGGAGGAAGCTGGTGACGGAGATGGCGAGTTTAGGAAAAGTTTTCATAACAATAGATCGGGGTGTGGTATTATGGGGTGAATCCATGGAGATTGCGGCTGGTGAGGAGTTGTTTGGCTTCTGGGTCGGTATTTCCGTCCCACCCTCCTAGACCGAGGTATTCCCAACAAATGATGCGCTCGATGCTGATACGGCCCGTTTCGGGATCGCGAAGGAGGCTCACGGTCGCCGTTCTCTCTCTCACGGCGGCATCAGGGTCTTTTTCCAATGCCTGTGGCGTGGGTCTCAATAGGACGTCCGGTGGATCATTGGTGTCCACTTGCACCCGGAGAATGTCCGTGGCGTGGAGCGGATCTCTCATGCGGATGATGGGCTTGTCCACAGACTCACCGTTAGCAAAAACCGGTTTATCCCGTGACATAATGACCCGGAAGGGCAGGGGGCCATCACCCAGTTCCCCATCGCTAAAAGCGATCAGGGTGCGGTCCCATGTCTGAATGAAAAGATCCCAGTCCAGTAGATGCTGGCCCTTCCGCTCCGCAAAGAGCGCGATGGCCTGACGCGGTGCTGGCGCGGTGATGTTTCCAATGACGGCGGCTCCCTCAAGTAAACTGAGGCCGTCGCTACCGCTGGCCATGCCCGCAGTAAGTAGTGGGCTGTCTAGGCTCATGGCATCGTTCAGCGCGGCTTGATAGTGAAAGCCGGAGAAGGAGCGGCGGAGATCTGACTCATCCATGGGGATGGTGGACACCACATCTTCTTCTGATAGCGGCTGAAATGGCCCGGCTGATTTAAGGCGGTCTTGGATCGCGGGAATCATTTCCGCTCCGCCGATGAGGTGCTTGGCGATCGCGGCTGGATCATCGGCGGCGAGGATTGCTTTGAGGGACTCCAAAGCACCTGCCTGAAGTTTCATGCGGAGCTCTTCGACGGGTAAGACTGTGACTGGTAGGTTTTGTTGCTTTTTGTCGCGAAGGCTCCAGCCACTGGCCACCACGGTAGCGACGACGACGAGTAGGACCGTCGCAACGACTTTGAGCCGTAGGGCGGTTATTCGGGCAGAGCGGGTGGTGGTAGAGTTTCTAGGGAAGGATGGTCGTGGCGGGTCGGATTCTGGTAATTCCTGATCAAATGCGGGTAGGCGATTTGGAATATCTTCCAGCCCTAGCGGCCTGAAGGTGAAGTTACCGGTGCGATTGATGCGCTGGGTATCCGGGCGGCGAGAGCTGAGTGTCTCTTCCAGTACTGCCGGAAAGACTGCGGGCGGTGAAGCCACCACCGCAGGCGGTGTGAAAACGGGCAGGGATGCGGGTAGTAGTGAGAAGCTAGAAGAAGTGGATGTGACAATCAAATGACTGCAAAGAGGGCAAGGCCCAGAATACTGGCCCACGGGCGCGATGAGGGTAGCTTGGCAGCTTGGGCAAGTTAGGTAAGCTCCCGCTTGCGCAGAGACGTGAGATGGCGTGGGTGCGAGCAGCGGAGGTTCTGCCGCCGGGATGCGCGCTTCTACTGGCCGCCGGGAGGGTAGGCCGCCGAGCTGGGTGAGAGGGAGGAATGACTTTTCCTCGGGACTATTTGGGGTTGTATTCAATGTAAGTTCCTTTCGCGTGTTGGTGGATGATTTCCGTCAACAGCGGAATCATGGTTAGTCCCGGCGGACGGGGATGGAGAGGTGGTTTCACGGTCCTGTTCTGGACGCGCGGTGGGGGAATCCGCGAAGCGCATGAGTCCTGCTAGGGCACCAAGAATACAGCACGCCGCTAACAGCGATCCGACTCTGCGTGACAGGCTGCCCCACGCTGAGGGACTGAATGCGGGAGAGGAATCACTGCTGGTATCTCGCGCCACGCGGTGAAGTGTGAGCAGCGGCTTGAGCAGAGGGACCGCTCCTTTGCGGGTGTGACGCGGCAGAGGCTCAATGGCCATTGCCGCAGCAGGAGAGGCTAGCATTGGTGCGGGGCTGCTGCTGGCGACGGCATCACAAACGGAGCACCGTCCCGGCACGCCGCAGACGTAAGCAGAATGGCAAAACGGGCATTCCGGCGGGCTTTCATCGGGGATCAACGAGCTTTCTTCCGCAACGCTCAAAGTCTGCACTGCCACACTGCCGCCCGATAGAGAACGTGCGGGCTGGGCGGATGTCTGCTTGAGCGGTGCTAGCTCATCGAGTGGGCTACCAAATGGATCGTCATTTAGATCCAGCGGAATCACCCGCGTTTCAAGGTCGGTGTAGATTTGACGGGCTTGGGGAAGACCATTTTTCCAGGGTCTAGAAAGTGGTAATCCGCAGCGGACATGCCGTGCTATGGGAAGGATGGGACTGAGATCAGGGACGTTCATCAGGTAGGGTGGATGTAAGGGTGAGGGAGTCAGGCATCGTCGCGTGGCCACTGGGCGGTGGGGGCGTGCCGTCTGAGCATCTCTAGCGGATGTCTATTTCGCCCACAGCGGCGGCGAGGGAGATCGTCCACTGGGCGTATTTTTCCCTGATGCTGGTATTGCAGAGCCAGGCGACGACAGCGACGACTCCAGCCGCAGCGATGATGAAGATCACGAGTCTCCAGCAACGACGTATGGAAGAAACAGGGGCTTCCGGCTGAATAGGGCGTGGGCTTGCCCAAAGGTCTAAAGGGGACGGTGCGGCGTGGCGGAGTGAACGGCTTGGTCTTTGAATCGAATGTGGGTGCATGATTTTTCGGAGAGTGCGGGGTGAGGAAGGGCCTTAATGAGTGAGGATCTGCCAGATCCAGCGGATGAAGACGAACCAGCCGTAGAATGACGGGAGCGAGCAGGCCGCAATCACGAGTAGGCCAACTTGCACGTTGCGGACGCTGCGGGATGTAGGGGTGTCGTAGGTGGACATGAGAATCAGGGGTGCGAAAAGGGAGAGTGACATGGCGGCGGTTTCAAAGTTCCTGAGCAGGCAGATGCGGCTGCAACTCGCAGCAGGGAGCGGCAGATAAGTAAAATCCACTGCGACCCACCCAGCGACAGCTTGCAATGGCTGTAACCGCCCCCTGCCCCGAAGAGGGGTTAGGTAATGGCCGCTGGGTGGACCTACGGACCGAAGCCCGAGAGGCGGAGAATGATGCCCTGAACCACCACGGAAATAGGGATGAACTCAATAGGAGCTTTATTGCTAGTCCGGGCGCTCTCAGCACCGGAAGAACCCCTAGCCGTTTCAGCCATGCACATGACATGCTTGGGAAAAGCAATGCGAGTGAGCGGTGGAGGAATCGGCAGATGGACTGGCGGGGTTGCAGGCTATCCATCCCGAAGGATGACCATGCATGGCCTACTATCCCCACTACCCCGCCAGCCCTTGGTATGCCCGAACGCTCCCCCCCGGGTGCGTCGGGAAATCTATTGAAAAAAACAGCAGAAGTATCGTATGGAGCGGTAACATGTGACTCCACATTCACAACGGTGCTCATGCAGCCCGTACAATCAGCGTGTAAGCCCACTCGCAAGGATTTGTTAAAAATATTAGAATGAAAGAGTCGCACTGTCCGAAGAATATTTAAATAAAAAACAACGCATGTGCGGATTATACAAATAGATTTACTTGTCATAAACTGACAGATTTACTTGTCATAAAATAACAAGTGATTCGTGCCTATGACTTCGCGATTTCTTGAACATAGATCGGCCATCGTGTAGGACGCAGATTTACCAAGGCGCCACTGGGTGCCGCTGTCTTCTTATGAGCCCAGGTGCGCGGTCGTATATTATCGCTTGGCAAGAAGCTGCTGGACTCGTGAGGACTCAGCCTTGATGAAATCCGACGGTGTAACACCCACCATCTGTTTGAACTCGCGAGTAAAATTTGAATTATTCGCGAATCCAAGCTGAGACGCGATGACTTCCATTTTGCCGCCGGACCGGAGTAGCTCAATCGCAGTGATGCTCCCAAGCTGACGCAGCCAAATTTTCCCGGTAATTCCTAGGCTTCTGTCGATGATACGAGCAAATGTGCGAGTCTCAATTCCCAGCATATCCCCCAACACGGTAACCCTCCACCCGCACTCTTGGAACATGGGATCGAGCCGAATCAAACTATTCTTCAAAGAATTTGCAAACCACCATGACCCATCGGCAAATAAGATTTCTTGTGACCAATGCATTATTGCTAAAAAATGGAATTTAGCTGAGTGCCATGCCACGGGTTAAAGTACAAGTGTATGCGGACAACCTGCACGATTGGATTGAGATATTTGTTGGAGAAAAATTGATTTTGAATGGTGAACGAGGTTTTTTTGAAAGGCGGATTTTTAGGGGTTTGGTAGGTGCGGTGACCACCGTATTGCGCGAAGCAAAAGCAGGCGCAATAAAAATAATCAAAAAATAAAATGTATTATATTTCATGTAAATACTTAATGGGTGTAATATCTAATAGAGTGTAATCCAACAGCGGGAGGGCGTTCTTGTTGTGTATTGAATCACTGTTCAAATAAATACACTTGTCAAAAAGTGACATGACCCATGCAAACTTTGCAAAGCCGTGAAGATCCTAGCATTTACAGGCCAGCTATGCTAGCAGCTTGTGCCTAAACAGCCTGAGTCTAGCATTCACCATAAAATATAAATAATCCATTTATGAATGGAAATTAGATCACGCAACTACCCAAACGGGTAGGTATGCTATTTTTGTCCGTAATTGCGTCAATCGCTTACGATAAATCGCTAGAAATCTTACTGCTCGTGCCTCAAACAGCCATTGCTAATTCGCCATCGTTGCTGACAGAGCAGAATACGGAGAACGAAGTACCGCCAAGAATGGAGGTCAAAACGGCATTGAGGCAGACCGACGGCGATCACCCTCGGGAGAAACGCCAGTGACTGATTTAGTATCCAATCACGGATAATACAAGATCGATCCAGATCAAGAGGATGAAGAGGTGGATTGGCGAACATTCACCCGAAAGGATTCAGCTATCCGGCGACGGCGGAGGAGCAGCAGGGATGCGAAGGAGGTGAGGAGAGCGGCAGCGGGTTCAGGAATGGACTGGGTGGTGCCAACGATGATTCCGGTGTCGGCGGCAGTGCTTGAGAAGACAACGAGATTTCCGGCGGTGTTGGTCACTCTGGCCCAGCCGTAGATGTCGTCTGCGGCTGGCGGTGCTACGGGCTTGCCGCCGCGCTGACTCCAGTAGCCGATGTAGGCTTCTTGCCCGGGGTTTAAGGAGAGATTGTTACCGCTTCCGAATCCGCCTAGCCCGGTCTTGGAAGCGAGATTCAGATAGGTCAATTCCTCGCCGGAGGTCACTTGGTAGAGAGCGTATGCTCCGGCGATGCTCTGATGGATAAACTCGAAGTTCATGGTCATTCCGATCCGGTTCACCTCCACCACTACGAAACCGTTTGGAGATTGCGTGAGATGGAAGACGCGGCCCAAGCTGATCCAAGGTTCTGCGTTGAGGACTTGGATGTTCGCCGCATCGTCGATCACGGCATCATTGAGGTAAACGGCTGCGAAGGCTGGAGCAACCGCGCTGGCGAGCAGAAAGGGGATGATGAGGAGTGGCTTCATGTCGGTGGTAAGGGCCTAATTTTTCAGCAATTTATATAACAGACACTGATTCCCCCCGCCAAGGATGGAAGTTAAAACGAGTCGAGAATGAGAGAATTCGAGGATTCTCCTCTTCGCATCGCGACGACGGATGGTAGCCGTGTGCTTCAGCCCACGGTCTGGTTTTGGGGAATTCTTGCCACATAGACCGTTTGCTAAAAGTCATTTCCGAAACGTAAAGCTGCAAGGAGCGGCGGACTCCGATGCGCCGAGGTCCATGAAAAGCCAAAGTGTAGAGGATCGCAGCTGCTCTTTGGCTTACGATCGGCAGCGGCGTTTCGGAGATCGCCGTTCGTGCGAACGCACATACATGAAATCAACCAGTGAAAGTCTGAGTCATCCCGAGACGAGCTACGGGAAAGCAGCCGGAGGCAACTGCGTCGTCGCGAGACGGGGTGGAGAGCAGCCCGAGGCGGAC
>JANOQR010000279.1:0-3471 GCA_031414935.1 Luteolibacter sp. | reverse complement strand
CGCCGAGCTCACCCTCGGCCTCGAAACAGGCCAAGAAACCGCCGCTGAACTCGCTACACTTCTCGGCGAACTCAAGTGCCCAAACGTGATCGTGAACTTCGATCCCGCCAACATGCTACTCTACGGCAAAGGCGATCCCATCGAGGCACTGACCGTGTTAGAACCTTGGATTAAACAAGTTCACATCAAAGACGCCGTCCCCAGCAAAGCCCCAGGCCAGTGGGGCGCAGAAGTCCCCGCCGGAACTGGCGACGTGAGCTGGACGAGGTTTTTCGCAACTCTCACCCGCGCCAACTACACCGGCGACTTCGTCATCGAGCGCGAAGCCGGCTCCTCCCGCGTGGAAGACATCAGCACCGCTCGCGAAGTAGTTTTAAAATCCACCGATCTCAAACCCGTGAACGTCGCCGTCGTCGGCCTTGGCTTCATGGGCGTGACTCACCTCCGCGCCTACCTCGCCAATCCCCTCGCCCGCGTCGTCGCCGTCTGTGATGCCGCGCGCGTCCCAGTGAACGGCGTCCTTGCTGGAGTTTCTGGAAACATCAAAAAGTCCGACGACATCCATCTCGGTGCCGATGTGAAAGTTTTCCAAAAATTAGAAGACCTCCTCGCCGAGCCAGACGTCCAGCTCGTCGATCTCTGCACACCGACTCCGCTCCACCCGGAGCAAGTCATCGCCACTTTGCGAGCTGGGAAAAACGTGATTTGCGAAAAACCGTTAGCCCGCACGTCCGAGGCCGCTCGCGAGATTCTAAAAGTCGCCGACGAATCCCCCGGCATGTTGATGCCCGCGATGTGTATGCGCTTTTGGCCCGGCTGGAGCTGGCTCAAGCAAGTCGTCGCCGATGAAACTTACGGCAAAATCCTCGCAGCCAACTTTCGCCGCGTTTCCCAAATCCCCGGCTGGAGCGCACAAGGCACCTACACTGGTGGACTCGATCTTGGCGGCGCGTTGTTTGATCTCCACATCCACGACAGCGATTTCGTGAGCCATCTCTTCGGTCGCCCAGAAGGCGTCTTTTCCTCGGGAGTCGTCGCCACTGGCGGCAGCATCAACCACGTCATCACCCAGTATCAATACGCGAACGGCCCAGTCGTCCATGCCGAAGGAAGCTGGTTGTTAGCCAAAGGTTTCAACATGGCCTACACGATCCATTGCGAGCGAGCAACGCTCGACTTCGATCTCTCACGCGGTGCCGATGCGATGCAAGTCACCGAATTCGGCCAAGAACCGCGCACCGTTCCCAGCGAAGGACTCGACGGCTACGGCGGAGAAATTCACTACATCCTCGAATGCGTCGCGCTTGGCCGCAAACCGCAAGTCGTCACCGCCCACGACGGCCTCGTCGCTCTCGAAGTTTGCGAAGCCGAAGAAAAATCCATCCGCACCGGCCAAGCCGTGAAACTCTGAACCAATCCTAACACCATGACCTCATCATCAAACTCCACCCTCGTCCGGCTCTCCGTGATGATGTTCCTCCAGTTTTTCGTCTGGGGGTCATGGTTCGCGACTTTGGCTCTCGCGATGGGCAACAACGGCTTGTCCAAATTCATCGGCGGTGCTTACGAAAGCGCACCAATCGCCGCCATCTTCGCCCCGCTTTTCTTGGGCCTCATCGCCGACCGCCTTTTTTCCTCCGAGCGAGTCATGGCCGTGCTGATGCTCATCGGCGGCGGAATCATGTGCGTCATCGCCAATCTAGCGCCTCAAGGCGCGGAGCATGGCACTACGATCGTCTGGCTAATGATAGCCTACATGTGCTGCTACATGCCGACTCTGGGTTTGGGAAATACCATCACGTTCACGCATCTGCCGCAGGAGTTATTCCCGAAAGCCCGCGTCTGGGGAACCATCGGCTGGATCGTCGCAGGTCTCGCGTTGGGAATCGCGGGGTGGTCTGCATCGCTGAACATGCTCTGGGTCGCTGCGGTATCGAGCATCGCGTTCGGCATTTACAGCTTCACGCTTCCACACACGCCGCCGCCCGCGAAAGGCAAACCGATTGACCTCAATTCATTGCTGATGGTGGATGCTCTCAAGCTACTGAAAAATCCATCCTTTCTCGTGTTTGCCATCTGCTCGATGCTGATCTGCATCCCACTCGGCTACTATTACGGGCAAACCTCTGCCTATCTCGGTGCCTCCGGTTTCACCCAAGCCGCAGCAACGATGACCCTCGGCCAAATGTCGGAAATCATCTTCATGCTGCTCATTCCGTTCTTCTTTCGGAAACTCGGCGTCAAAGCCATGCTGCTCATCGGCATGGGCTGCTGGGTTCTGCGCTATGTGCTTTTCTCCTACGGCGCACCGGAGCAAGTGACGTGGATGATTTTGCTAGGCGTCGCGCTTCATGGAATTTGCTATGATTTCTTCTTCGTGACTGGCTTCATCTACACCGACCAGAAAGCCCCCGCCGAAGTCCGCAGCCAAGCGCAGAGCTTGTTGGTTTTCCTCACTCAAGGCATGGGCATGTTCTTCGGATTCCGCATGGCATTTGGTGGAAATTTCCCGTTCACCACGATCCCGCTTCCCAACACCTTTGGCACTTTTGGCGCAGCCCCAGCCAACCATGTCGCCCTGATGGAAAACATCAAAGCCACCGCAGGCAATCAACCCGCACCCTCATTTCTCGAATCCCTCGCTGGAATGTTCGGCAAAGGATACCCAGAAGGTGTGAACCCAGAGCTAATCACCAAAGCAATGTCCGAGTGGAAAAACTACTGGCTGTTCCCCGCCGGCATGGCCGCAGTGATCGCCGTGATTTTCCTGCTCTTCTTCCGCGATAAAGGAGTCAGCCAAAAAGAAAGATGACCACCGCTGTCTGCTGCGCTTTTGAAAAAAATTACCGTCGGAAATCAGTAATCGAACGCTCTTAAAAATCCCCGATTCGCGTTTTTCCTTGTTCCGCTCTTCCCCCTGCCATTTCGTTTTCCCCGATCCCCATTGATGTCACTCGACCCCACCACCACTAGCCCGCCAGGCGGCCCCAAGCTCATGGCTTCCCCATCTCACGCCTCGAACGAGCTTCCGGCTACCCACGCGCCACGTCAGACTCACATCGACGCCTCACTCCTCACGGTGGACCGTATTTTCGGCAGTGATAAAGAGTTTCAAACCGAAGAATGGGGGCCAGCGCACTGGCTCAAAAACAGTTCCGGCTACACCACGCTGATGGCTTCGGGAAAATTCAAAGATCGGAAAGACATTGTAAAATACGATCCCGAATCCGGCCTCAGCGAGATCCTCGTCGCGGCCGAAAGCCTCATCCCTGCTGGCCAATCCGTTCCGCTGAAAATCCAAAATTACTCATGGAGCGAAGACTCTCAGAAGGTGCTTATTTTCACCGAGACCAAGCGCGTTTGGCGTCACGAAACACGCGGCGACTACTGGGTCTTGGATCGCGGCGATGGGAACTTAAAGAAGCTCGGCGGCGATGCAGATCCATCCATGCTGATGTTCGCGTCGTTTTC